>NZ_JBMPOP010000008.1:0-205458 GCF_049340325.1 Undibacterium sp. Di24W | reverse complement strand
CAGGACCGTGAAACGACTTTGCGCCGATGATAGTGCTGCAACCAGTGTGAAAGTAGGTCATCGTCAGGCTCTTATTCCGCATCGCCCCTGATTCACTTCGAATCAGGGGCTTTTGCTTTTTGCGCTTCCTACAAAAAAATCCTCCTATTCTTCATAGCTCACAAATTCTCATCAACTCCACTTATCGCTTTATTTCCCGTTTAGGTCAATCGGCATTTCGGAAAACATCCTCATCACGAATATATCGCCTTTCACGCTCTTCCTATCGAGACCTCTAATTTACCGCCTTCAATTCAGTAATATTTCGGAATTGAAAGCGTTGAAATTTGGCACGGACTTATTCAGTCAAACTGACCTACACCTTGGCACGTAAACTTTGATTTATACCGTCTAATTTTTGCGAGAAAGTTGTTAAACAATTACAACATAATCGCAATATGATTTGCTTGATTTATATTTTTATTTATACTAAGTCTACTTTTTTCTTTATTTATATAAGTGGAAATTCTATGCGCTATTCTTTGAGACGGATTGATGCGGGAGTTGGATTTGTCGAACTTATGGTGGTTCTGGCGCTAATCGCGTGTCTTGCGATGGTTGGTATCCCGGCGTTTAGTAATTTAATTATAAAATCACGGATATCAGCTGCAACTACGACCTTGCATGCGGCATTTTTACTTGCGCGAGCAGAGGCTATCAAACGAGGAAAGAATGTTGTTATTTGTCGCAGTGTTAATTCCAACGGTTTCAATCCTAGTTGCGCCTCAAACGGAGGCGATGGTGGTGAGGGCGTCGGGTGGGCAGATGGTTGGATTATTTTTGTCGATGAGGATTCTGACAAAAAATATACGGCGCGAGATGGGTTGGTACATGTACAGGCTGCAATTTTTAACAATCCAGCTGAAGGTGCCATTATTCCAACACCGAATCGCGGATATTTGTCTTTTAACCCAACTGGACAAACTTTTGCCAGTTATATTCGATTTACCATTCGTCGCCCCGACAATGACACAAATCCAGCGCATGATAAATATCTATGCCTAGCTTCTGGTGGTCGTGTCAGGGTTGACACCAATATGTGTATCAGTAAATAGGGTTCTGGTTCCGAGCTATGCAACGTTACTGTGTATTTTTAAATATGTTTCTTTAGGGTAATTCTCCGATTATCCAATGGTGAATTCCATTCATCTGAAATTGGTTGCTTCAAGCCTATCTGTTAAAGTAACGTACAACATAGCTGAAACGGAGAGCCAGATGAAATACAAAATGCTTCACGCCAAATTTTCTGCAGGTGTGACTTTGATTGAATTGTTGGTGGTCATGGCGCTAATTGGGCTCCTGTCTACTATGGCAATTCCATCATATCGCAATATCATGGTATCAAGTCGGACAGCTAATCTAGCGAGCTCATTGCACTCAACGATACTACTTGCCAGATCTGAAGCACTGAAACGTGGCGCTCGTATTGTGATTTGCAAGAGTTCCAATGCAGATAGCGCTGCAGCTACCTGTGACAATGCAAATGGCGGGATCGGATGGGCGCAAGGCTGGATATTGTTTGTTGAGGACGATGGTACTCCAGGCAGGTCGCCTCAGGAAGTATTAATTCGAGCTCAAGGCCAACTGCTCCAAGATGTTAGCGAAGGTTCCATTTTGCCGAGCGATGGAAATAATCTAATAACTTTTAATTCAACAGGCCAGATCCCTGCGGCTGTCAATTTCGTGGTTGCTGGTCCTTCTGACTATTCCAGTTCAAATCGCGCTGTTTGTATCGGTATCGGTGGCCGCGCGCGTATTGGAAAAGCACCAACTTGTACTTAATAAGGAGGAATGATGCTGGTAGTTAATAGAAAACAAGCTGGTACGAGTTTGATTGAAATTATGGTATCGATTGTGGTTATCGCGATCGGGCTATTGGGCTTGGCAAGCATGCAGATGAATGCATTAAAATTTCAAAAAACCGCTAGTCAACGGTCCGAGGCCGTTCAAGCTGCATATGATCTTAGTGACCGTATGCGTGCCAATTTTGTGTACACATTGCCAGAGTTATTTGCTGCCGAGCGCACAGCAAACGAGACTAAATACACTTCAACTGGCACTTATGCCACCAAAAAAGCTGGTGTCTATGCCCCAGCAAGTAACTGCACGCTTGCCGCGCCAGCCGCACCTTGCAGTACTGACCAAATTGCGACATATGATTTGGCAGAATGGCAACGTGGCTTGCAACGGCGCTTAGCCGGTGGCGCTGGCTATGTAATTCCTGTTGCTGGCACGGCTGTATCTACTTTCGATGTGACAGTGATGTGGCAGGAACCCACACTTAACGCTGTTGATGCCAGCTGCCCCGGTGCTGTTGCAGCTCCTGTTGGAATCAGATGCTTTACGATAAGACTTTCCGTGTGAGACAAATAATGCGTATACAACTGCAAAATCTAAAAAAGGCTCAAGGGCGCTCGTTAGTTGAGGTCATGATTTCTTTGACGATAGGCTTGATGATTATTTTAGCTTTAACCTCGCTGTTCGTTGCGAATCGTCAAACTTATCGTTCTTCCGATGACAAAAGTCGATTAGATGATGAAGGACGTTTGGCACTTAATTTACTCGCATACCACGTTCGTATGGCGGGTTACGGAAATTTACTGTCCACAGTTGAGTCTGGGGTTAAAGAAAAATCAGATGATGGCTTAACCTCTATCAATGAAACGTATCCATCGTTGATGAGTGATTTTTCGAACGGTGAAGGGAAGAATATCGATGCCATTCAAGGGTGTGCTGGCGGTTTTCTCGATCCGAAAAGTACTGTATCTCCCATACCGTGTGCTGCCGGAGTAGGTGCCGATGCCTTTCGTGTAAGTTATGTAGTTGATGCTGATAGCGCAAACGTGACGGCTGGCGCGGTTCCGACTGACTGTTTAGGAGCGGAACTCATAAAGAGCCCGACGCCCGCGGTAGGCAAAAAACCAGTAGGGTTGGATAAATGGGTTATTGATAATCGGTTCTTCGTGCAACTCAATAACGGTGTTCCCGAGCTGTATTGTCAAGGTAATGGGAATACGAACCCCGGCGATCCTAACTTGAAGAATCCCGCACAACCGATCGCTGAAAATGTAGAGCGGATGCAAGTGACTTATGGTGTCTCTTCAAATGACGGGCAGACCATCGATCGGTACTTACCTGCAAACTCAGTGACCGATTGGAACAGTGTGATTTCCGCTCGGATTTGTCTGATAGTACGGTCGGCGAATGATAATGTGACAACGCAAAAACAAACTTATCGCGATTGTAATGATGCAGTAATGACGGCAACTGATAACCGTTTGCGTGGCGTATTTTCGACTACAGTCTCGCTTCGTAGTCGCTCAACTGGAGCAACCTGATGTCTATTTATTTAAAACAGAGTATGCGGCGGCAACGAGGCTTCGTGTTGGCCGTCAGTATGATTTTCTTGGTTGTTATGACTTTGTTGGCCGTGTCAGCAATCAAAAGATCAACCCTAGATGAAAAAATAACAAGTAATCTACGCACTCAAAACCTGTCCTTTCAGGCTGCTGAAAAAGCCTTGCGCTTTTGCGAGCGCTACTTGGATTTGGCGGCTGGCTCGACAACGATATGCACTCCAAAAGACGTCTCTAAGGTAATTGAAGATACCGATGGCCAAGACGAGGCGCCAACCAACTGGAAAAATATGAACATTTGGAAGACAGGTGGAACCTCCTTGCAGATAGCGTACGGCGGCCCTGACGCAATCGCCGGTTTGGACGCGGCAAGCCAGCCTCGTTGCCTAATCGAAGAATGGAAACTCAATCCTGCTATTGGCAACAATAAGCAACCCGCTTGGATTATTACTGCACGTGCTGGACCTAAAGTCGAAGCGACGGGGAGCGAAAGGGGCGAAAATGCAGTGGTATGGTTACAAGAAATTATACGTTGTGGAAATATGTGATTCACCTTTAAGCCAATATGACACTTGCAATAGTTAAGCAAGTTTACTGAATGTTTTTTACGAGGTTCACCATGATACGCATGCCCAATCGTTTATTGCGTCCTTTAGCATTAGTGCTGGCAACTGCTCAGGTTTTGTTACCATTGACTGCCAATGCTGGCATTTCTCAGTTGCCGCCATTAGTTAAGCCGAATGTGCCCCCCAATGTCTTTTATACTTTGGACGATTCTGGTTCAATGATGTTCGAGGTGATGCCTGAAGATTTAACACCTTTTGGAGATAATCGTGATAAGGCGAATGGCGGCGTGCCAGGTAAGACATGGACTACGACAGGTATTGGTAATTATTGCAATGGGAATTGTGCTGTTCGATACAGTTTTCCTCCACCAGGAGCTGAAAATACCGTAAATAGTAACCTCGTGTACTCCCCAGGTGGGGGCTACACTGGCCGGGGGAACGCTACTGTAGTTGGTTTTGGCGATAACATCACCGTCGCGCGTTGGCGTTCAGCGGTAACTAACAAAATGTATTACAACCCTGCAGTGCGCTACGATCCTTGGGTCGATGCTTCAAAGATAGATTCCAATAATCCTTCCGGCTTGCCGATGGCGCCGGCGAGTAAGACTGCTGCGAAATTTAATCCGGTCGCTCCAACGGGTGGGACGAACAACAATGTTATTGATTTGACGCAGAATGCGACACGCACCGCACATTGGTTGAGTGATGATTCATTGACCTCACCGTCAACGGCTACCGCTCAAACTTTTTTCCCCGCGACTTATTATGTCTTTCAGCCACGTGTGGGTCTTGCTGCAGGTTATCCACTTGCTTGTACTGGCGTCAATGTTACGACTAGCAATCTAAATTGTTTCACGAGAATTGAAATTAGAACTTCACCATCAACTTATGCCAAAGCAGCAACTCGTACCGATTGTACGACAGCGTCGACCACTTGTTCTTATGAAGAAGAGATACAAAATTTTGCGAATTGGTTTCAGTTTTATCGTTCAAAGATTCTAATGGCGCGTGGCGGTAGTGCTGCAGCGTTTGCCAATCAGCCTTCGAGCTTGCGGGTGGGATTCGGCACGATTAATACAGGAAATACTGTCGTTAATCGTATTTCTGACGATTTTTCAGATACCAATAAGAAAGACTTCATCAACACCTTGTTTACAAAGCCAATTACTCCTGCTGGGACACCTCTGATTAAGTCTCTGGATGAAGTGGGGCAGTATTTTTCAGGTAATCTAACTGGTTATAAAGGCATTAATTCGCCTTGGCAAACGAAGTTCGGTGTTGGTAATGTCACAGATCAGGCATCTTGTCGCCAGAATTTCAATGTGTTGATGACGGATGGTTACTGGAGTGCGGGTGATAAAGCAGCAACTAATCCAGGTAACTGGGATAACACAATCGGTGACTCTCTTGTATCGACGTCTGGTGCAACCTACCAATACAATAAAGAGAAACCCTATGTTGGTGCAACTTCGGATACCTTAGCAGATATCGCTTTTTACTACTGGTCGAAAGATATGCGCACTGATATGCCGAATAACGTACCGACATCGCGAGATGGTGTGGACGTGGCGTTTTGGCAGCATTTGGTGCAATTTACGGTTGGGCTTGGCGTTTTTGGTTCCTTAGATCCAGTAGCTGATTTGCCCGCATTGAAAAACGGTAACAAATCTTGGCCTGATCCTACACAAGCCGATGCCTACAAAGTCGATGATTTATGGCACGCTGCAGTTAATTCACGCGGTAAATATTTTAGTGCGAGTAATCCTACCGAATTTGCTGATGCGTTAAAGAATGCCTTAAATGAAATTGCTGCTCGATCTGGTGACGCTGCTGCGATTGCAACTTCAAATAATACTTTGGGCGCCGGCGTTAAGTTGTACACCGCGACCTATCGTACCGGTGATTGGTCAGGGCGTTTGGAACAAAAATCGATTTTTTATAATAGCTCTAACCCGGCGGATCCAAACAATGGTACTGTTTCTTCGACCAACGATTGGGATACCGATTTGAAAAAGCCGGTACCTACTAGCCGAAATATCGTTACTAGTGCGCAGTCAGGCACTGGTGGTCTGGATTTTTCTTATGCCAATTTATTTTCCGTGGAGAAAGCGAAGTTCGATACTGCTGCCGGAACTTATGGCAATGGAACCCAGATTGTAGGCGAAGATATTTTTAATTACGTTCGCGGCGAGACCAGCAAAGAGGGGACTTTCTTTAGACGTCGTGCGTATTGGTTGGGGGATCTGGTGAATTCCGATCCACAATATGTCGGAACAGGACAAGATCATGGTTATTCATTTTTACCTCCTGGCTCTTATGGCAAAACTTTTTACCAGGCTTATTTGAACGCGAAAAAAACTCGCGCGCCGACGGTGTATGTCGGTAGCAATGACGGTATGTTACATGCTTTTGATGCGACCAGTGACGCAACCACAGGCGGTACTGAGCGCTTTGCTTTTGTTCCAAAAGCGGTAGTCGGCAATCTGCCAGAATTGGCGAAGCCGAGTTACGTACATCGTTTCTTCGTTGATGGCACCCCTGCCATTGGTGATGCAGCTTTGGGATCAGATCCAACCAACCCATGGCGTACTATTCTCGTTGGCACTACAGGTGCTGGTGCTAAATCGATCTTTGCCCTCGATATTACTGACCCTACCAGTTTTACAAAAGATAAAGTGAAGTGGGAAAGATCTGCTACGGGTGACGATGATTTAGGCTACACCATAGGCGTACCGCAAATTGGCCGTTTGAAAGACGGTCGTTGGGTGACTGTCTTTGGTAATGGCTTTTCAAGTATCAATGGTGCTGCAGTTTTGTATGTGGTTGATTTGAATAACGGTAATGTTATTCAGAAGATTCCAACGGGTGTAGGTAGCTCTGGATCTCCTAACGGTTTATCAACGCCTAAGTTGCGTATTGGTGCTGACTCGACCATCCAAGCAGCTTATGCAGGCGATATTCAGGGTAATTTATGGAAATTTGATTTTACGACACCTGGTACTGGTACTACGACTGGTGCATTAGCCTTTGGTAATGCTAAGCCACTGTTTGTAGCGACCAACGCTGTGGACGCTAGCGGCCGCAGGCAGCCAATTACGACGCAACCACAGCTCTATCAACATCCTGTCGACGGTTACATGGTGGTTTTTGGCACAGGTAAAATCTTTGAGGATAATGATCCATCTACGACCGATTTGGAAACGCTGTATGGTGTGTGGGATAAAGCTACTGCGACACAGGTGACTAAGACTCAGCTTGTTCAACAGGTGCTTTCTATTTCCAATGCGAACACCAATTTCTATGAGGTGACAAAGAATCCAGTTGATTGGAATAGTAAGCGTGGCTGGTATTTAACCTTGAATCAGAAATCGGGAGAACGACTGGTAACTGACCCGAATATTTTCGAAGATCAAGCCATTTTTACGACATTGATTCCTGGTGTTAGTACGGATTTGTGTGCTAATGATAGTCTTTCTGCGACTTTGCAAATAAGTGCTTTAAATGGTGCTGCGCTTAGTTATCAGACGATAGATACGAATGGCGATGGAGTGATAAACACTTCAGATGCTTTGGTTAGTGGGCGTTTGAGTTCCTCAACACTGGGAACAACCATTATCCGTACTGGTAATCGTAACTTGAAGCTATATCAAGCAGCATCGAAAGATGGTGCATTGGTGAATAGCAGTGGTACGCCAAGTAAAGGATCCAAGTTGATTCCTACAGCGCGCTTATGGCGTCAATTGCTCAATCGTCAATAATATATTAATATTGTGTAGTTTTTCTTACAGAGAGTGTGCAATGAAACAGAGACAAAAAAAAACTAGCCACGGTTTTACATTGATAGAGGCAATGATAACGGTCGTTATTCTGGGGATACTTTCTGCGGTAGCTTACCCGGGCTTGATTGAGTATTTGAATCGTGGCAAGCGAACGGATGTGCGCACTCTTTTAATGGAGAATGCGCAATATATGGAGCGATTTTATACGGAGAACAACTCGTACCTGATTTCTGTTTCTGGTGCGCAGCCAATATTACCAAATACGGTTTCACCTCCGAATTCGACTGGTACTAGTGTGCAGTATCAATTGGAGTTCAGTCCTGCTGCGGCAAGAACGGTAGGAACCTTTTCCTTGGATGCTCGTCCGGTCAATAGTATGGCGGGGGATGCCTGTGCAACCTATACGGTCAATAATTTCGGGCAACGCACCATTACCGGTACCTTGGGCGGATCAAAGACTGTTGATTCTTGCTGGAACAAGTAATTTTTTCTAGAAGGTAAATTTTAAAAAAAGGGAAGTTTGTTTTCCCTTTTTTTTACGGTCCAAGTTTGAATAGTGTAAAATTTCTTGTACTTATTTCTTCTTCACTTCCTGAATCGCCTCAACAAATTCAGAAACATCCTCAAAGCTCTTATAGACCGAGGCAAACCGTATATAGGCGATTTTGTCTAAACGTTTAAGTTCGCGCATGACCAGTTCGCCTAAGTGACCTGAGACTATTTCACGTTCACCACTGGCTAAAAGTTTTTCTTCGATTCTTTGAATCGCAGTATCGACTGCCTCAGCTGACACGGGGCGTTTGCGTAATGCGAGCATGAGGCTAGCGCGTAACTTGGAAGACTCGTATTCAGAGCGGCTGCCATTCTTTTTGACGATGACAGGCATCGCTAATTCTATGCGCTCATAAGTGGTGAAGCGCTTATCACAACTGGCACAACGTCTCCTGCGACGAATACTGTCGCCTTCTTCGGAAATCCGCGTGTCAATGACTTGAGTATCTACGTGATGGCAGTATGGGCATTTCATTGAACATCTCCTGCCAGTGCTTGGGTTATCTTGGTGTGCATCGGACTTGTATTTATTCTTATGTGTAAAACTATAACGTAAAAAAAGCCACTCGTCTGAGTGGCTTTTTTAAGCATTAATTAATTGCCGTACACTGGGAAGGCAGAGGTCAATTTCTTGACTTCGGCTTTCACACGTTCAATCGTTGCTGCATCATTTGGCTTATCCAAAACGTCTGCAACCAAATGGCCAATCTTAATCGCTTCCGCTTCTTTGAAACCGCGAGTTGTCAACGCTGGACTACCTAAACGGATACCAGAGGTGACGAATGGTTTTTCTGGATCATTTGGAATCGAGTTTTTGTTGCACGTGATATGCGCAGAACCCAGTACCGCTTCAGCCGCTTTACCAGTGATGTTCTTGGAACGTAGATCGACTAACATGACGTGCGACTCTGTACGTCCTGAGATAATCCGCAAACCGCGTTCAATCAAAGTTTTTGCCAAGGCATCAGCATTCTTCACCACTTGTTCTTGGTAGGCTTTGAATTCAGGATTCAAGGCTTCTTTGAAAGCCACCGCTTTACCAGCAATCACGTGCATCAATGGACCACCTTGGAGGCCTGGGAAGATCGCAGAATTGATGATTTTTTCGTGTTCGGCTTTCATCAAGATGATACCGCCACGTGGGCCACGCAAAGATTTGTGTGTTGTCGACGTCACGAAGTCAGCAAATGGCACTGGATTTGGATAGACACCAGCAGCGATCAAGCCAGCATAGTGCGCCATATCGACCATGAAATAAGCACCGACTTCTTTAGCGATTTTAGAGAAGCGTTCGAAATCTATGCGCAGAGAGTAAGCAGAAGCGCCAGCGATAATCAATTTTGGTTTGCTTTCGCGCGCCAAACGTTCCATGGCTTCGTAGTCGATTTCTTCTTTTTCGTTCAAGCCATAAGACACTACGTTGAACCATTTACCTGACATATTCAATGGCATGCCGTGTGTCAAGTGGCCACCTTCAGCCAAGGACATACCCATGATGGTATCGCCTGGTTTCAATACCGCGAAGAACACGCCTTGATTCGCTTGTGAACCTGAGTTTGGTTGTACGTTAGCAGCTTCCGCGCCAAAGATTTGTTTCAAGCGGTCGATCGCTAATTGCTCGACGACGTCTACGTGTTCGCAACCACCGTAGTAGCGCTTGCCCGGATAGCCTTCAGCGTATTTGTTTGTTAATTGCGAGCCTTGTGCTTCCATGACTGCTGGTGAAGTATAGTTTTCAGAAGCGATCAACTCGATGTGTTCTTGTTGACGGACATTTTCGGCTTGAATCGCGGCGAGCAATTCTGGATCGATATTAGCGAGAGTATGATTCTTGGAGAACATGGGTTTCCTGTAGAAAAAAGCGTGAAAAATGAAAAAATTTGATTGGGACTGATCTGTAAAAATGCGCCAACTTGTGGATACAAGTCTCAATCACTTTTACCATCGGGATACCCAGGCGTACGGCCAGAATCGACATCTTTGACTCTGCAAATCTCACGCTTCACGATGGAACTCCATCTTCTGCAGATAATCTTTGGATAAAAAACTGCTGCATTTTTCGCCAGTTGCGTGAGACAAAATGGTGCCCGAATTTTACGTGAAGAGGGTGGTTTCGGCAAGTTGCGTGAAGGTAAATACTGCTTTCGATTAGAGTGTAAATGTCATTAATGGGGTAGGCTAGCCCATTCTTATGTTTTGAGGTAAGACCCATGACAGGTAATGGTTTTAAGGCAATTTTCACCACATTTTGGCGGAGAATTTTCTGGTTCGAGTCGAGCATACTTAGTTGCGGTTAAAAGTGAAATGACAATAAACATATCTAGATTGATAGCTTGCTCGATGCGTTAACCAGGGAGGATGGAATGAAATCATAATTTGATCCTGTCACTTGGGTTAGATGGTGAAGCCTGATCTTGTAAAAAAGCTTTAAAATGACGTCTTTACCATTGAATCTTAAAGGCAAGGCACATGCTGGTACTAATAACAGGAGCAAGTTCGGGTTTTGGTGAGGCGATGGCGCGTAAGTTCGTACAAACCGGCCATCGTGTGATTGCTGCGGCGCGGCGCATGGGTAAGTTGCAGCAATTGCAAGCTGAGTTGGGTAAGGAATTGCTAGGTGTTGAACTGGATGTAACGGATAAAGCGTCGATTGCATCTATGTTGGCTAATTTGCCAGATGAATGGCGCGATATTGATGTGTTGGTTAACAATGCTGGTCTGGCGCTCGGCGTCGCTGCAGCACAAAATGCCAGTTTGGACGATTGGGAAACTATGATCGACACCAATAACAAAGGCTTAGTGCGGATGACGCATGCTTTATTGCCGCATTTTATTGACCGTAAAAATGGGGTGATTTTGAATATAGGATCGATTGCTGGCTCGACTGCCTACCCAGGCGGCAATGTGTATGGAGCAACCAAAGCATTTGTCGATCAGTTTACTTTGAATTTACGAGCCGATTTGATTGGTACGGGTGTCCGGGCCACCAATATCGCGCCAGGCTTATGTGGTGGTACTGAATTTTCAAATGTTCGACTGAAAGGCGACGATGCAGCTGCGGCAAAGGTATATCAAGGCACGCAACCGTTAACCGCGATCGATATCGCCGAGACAGCCTATTGGATTGCCACCTTGCCAGCGCACGTGAATATCAATTACATAGAGATGATGCCTATGTGCCAGGGCTTTGGCTCTTTGGCGATTCAGCGTAGCTAGAGATCAACTTACAAGCGATTGACTTGATGTTGTCAGTCATCATTCAAATATTGTTTTGCTGTAGAAGTAACAATGAAAAATACGCCTATTACCACTCATGCGTTCAGTTGGCCCGTTCGTGTGTATTACGAAGATACTGATGCAGGTGGCATCGTTTTCTATGCGAATTACTTGAAATTTTTTGAACGTGCCCGTACAGAATGGTTACGCGCGATTGGCGTACAGCAAAAACAAATGCTTGACGAATTTCGTGCGTTGTTTGTCGTCAAAGCGACCGCGGTCGAGTATCATGCGTCCGCACGTTTGGATGATGAACTTCTGGTAACGGTGCAGGTCGAAAAGACCGGGCGTGCTTCAGTCGTTTTTTTGCAAGAGGTCTGGTGCCGCGAACGTTTATTGACTAGTGCCAAGGTTACCGCATGTTGTGTCGATATGGATCAGTGGCGCCCGATACCGATTCCGGAACCCGTGTTAAAGTTAATGAATCCTAAATTGTTCTCAACTGTGCATCGCCCAGCTGAGAAGGCTAAGTAAGCCAAAATAAACCAATCAGTTCGTATGATGCACAATTAGGCCTGATAGGGTTGCAAGACTTTATCAAGCATTTTTAGATAGCAGTGTTTTTGTAGAAATTACCATGACAGTTACCCACGATCTTTCATTCTCCGCTTTAATCTTAAATGCCTCACCATTGGTTCAAATCGTGATGGCCATTCTTTTGTTTGTGTCGCTGACCAGTTGGAACTATATTTTCAGCAAAATGTTTGCGATCAAAAAGGCCCGTGCGCAAACTGAAGTGTTTGAACGTAATTTTTGGGCCGGTGGCAATCTGGTGGAGCTTTATCAGACTGCTGTCGCCAATCATCGTGGTAGCCGTGATAAAACTGGCGCGCTGGAACGCATTTTCGAAGCCGGTATGAACGAATACCATAAAGTGAAAGCTGCCAATAAGGCGAGTCTAGATGCGGGTGCAATGCTCGATGGCGCACGTCGTGCGATGCGCGCTTCCTATCAGCGTGAAATGGATCATCTTGAATCGCACTTATCTTTTCTCGCATCCGTAGGTTCTGTTTCTCCTTACATAGGTTTGCTTGGTACGGTCTGGGGAATTATGAATTCCTTCCGAGGTTTGGCGAATGTCCAGCAAGCGACTCTGAGTGCTGTGGCACCAGGTATCGCCGAAGCCTTGATTGCGACCGCGATTGGATTGTTTGCGGCGATTCCTGCCGTACTAGCCTATAACCGTTACTCTCACGATATTGATCGTTTGGCGATTCGTTTTGAAACCTTTATTGAAGAATTCTCAAACATTTTGCAGAGACAATCACGTTAAGCGGATGATCAGGAATGAGTTCTCTTCGTGGCGAACGTAAACGCAAATTTAAAGCCGAAATTAATGTAGTTCCCTACATTGACGTGATGTTGGTGTTGCTGGTGATATTTATGGTTGCGGCACCGATGACGAATCCTAGCGTCATTAACTTGCCAACCGCGGGGCAGTCGAAACAACCGCCGTCAGACTACATAGAAATTGCCTTGAGTCCAAATGCGTCAGCGACGATTAGTATTACGACCAAGGGCAGCGCTAATGGCAATAGCAAACAAGAATCAAAAGAGACCGCGCTTGACCGTAAGCAATTAATGCAGAAGCTAAAAGAGTATCATGAAGCTAAGCCTGAGTTGTCCGTCATGGTGTCGGCCGACAAGGAAATTAAATATGATGAGGTGATTCAGGTTATTTCCGAAGCGAAAAAATTGGGGATTAATCGTGTAGGACTCGCCACCAAGTAAAGTGTACATAGTAAAAACTAATGCCTAATGTTTGTGTCACCCTACAGCCACTTTTGAATCAACGATTGCGACACTATGGTAGCAGGATGGTCTGTATGGTCAGCATGCTCGTGCTCGGTTTGCTTGGAGATATTTCAGTCTATGCAAAACAAGCACAGCAGCCTTTACAAGATCCAACAAAACCGACACAAAAATCAGCATCAACACAAACGCAAGAAGTAAATCCTACAGTCGAGTCACTGAAAGTAGGCAATGTGCCGATGCCGGTGGCTAGACTGACTCGCGTGTATTTACAGCTCGATCAGAGTGCCCTGTCTGATTTGCTAGAAGAGCATATACCCGCGTTGGCTTCGAATGCCGAAACACAAGTGGTGACACCTGGTTTTTTGCGCAAATTGCAAAACGACGTCTCAAGCATTCTGGCGACGGAAGGCTATTTCTCACCGATAATTCAGCTGGAAAAGAATAGCGACGAAACTCGTTTGGAGGTGCGCGTCGATCCCGGTACTCGTACCCAGATTAAAGAAGTGATATTTAATTTGAGTGGTAGTTTGATGGCGGATGTACACGCGGGAGTAGCTGCCGCAGTTGAACGTCATAAGCACTTGGTTCAAGAATGGGGCTTGCCACGGGGGGCGCCATTTCGGCAAAGCGATTGGAGTCAATCGAAAATAGACATGCTGGAAAACCTGCGCAGTTTGTCTTATGCCGGTGCGACCTTGGTGGATAGCCGCGCCAGTATCGATGCGGAAACGAATAGCGCAGTGTTAGAGCTGGACATCGACAGTGGGGCGGCCTATTTCTTTGGCGACTTACAGGTAACGGGCCTAGAGCGCTATCCGCTTTGGCTGATCGATAGATTTAATCCACCTAAAAAGGGAGATCCTTACTCTAGTACCCGCTTACTTGATTTTCAGCGTGCGCTACAAAATTCGGCGTACTTTTCTACAGTTTCCTTTAATGTCGAACCCGAAGAAAGTAAAGCTCAGGCCCTGCCGATAGAGCTGAGTTTGGTGGAACGCCAAACGCGTGATTTGATCTTTGGTACTGGTTATAGTTCTAGTACCGGATTTCGAACCGAAGTGAACTACCGCGACCGAAACATTGGGAATCGTGTCTGGGATCTACGTGGTGCAATTCGCCTTGAGCAAAAACGCCAATTGTCTTATGCCGATATTTTTTTACCACCACAAGATCAGAATCGTTTGGACTCCTTTGGTTTCTTATTTGATCGTTTGAATGTTGAAGGCTTGCTGCAAACGCGTGCGGCAGTGGGGGTGAAAAGAACCACCACGCATGGCAAACTCGAGCAATCATTAGGCATTAACTATACCCAAGAGCAAGTGGTCGAAAATGACGGTAGAAGTACCGAATCCCAACGTAAAAGCCGTGCCTTGGTTGGTAGTGTAGGTTGGATCTGGCGCGATGTTGATGATCTCTTTGCGCCTCGTAAAGGGCAACGAGCACAGCTAGATTTGGCCTTTTCTGATAAAGCCTTGATTTCCGATCAGCGCTTTGTACGCTTATATACCAAGTACCAATACTGGTTTCCTGTCGGTCAGCGCGACAGTATTTTGCTACGCACAGAATTCGGTAAAGTTTTTAGTAATGGTGATGGTGGAATTCCAGAAAACTATTTATTCCGCACTGGTGGTAGCACCACTGTTAGAGGCTATGCATACCAAAGTCTTGGCGTCAAAAGCGGCGAAGCTGTTCGCGGTGGCCAGGTGATGGCAGCTTCGAGTATCGAGTATGTTCATTGGCGCGATGGGAATTTGGGCGTTGCGGCGTTTGTTGATGTCGGTGATGCAGCGAAGGATTGGCGCTCACTTGATAGCAAACAAGGTATCGGACTCGGTGCCAGAATTAAGACACCTGCAGGCCCTATCGCCTTGGATCTGGCGTATGGACGCCAAGTAAAAAAATTCCGTTTGGACATTTCAATTGCGATCGCATTCTAATCGTCCGCCAGAATTATGAGCCAAAACAAAACGCCAGATTCTCAGCAAATTGCTAACTCAGCTTCTACCGATAAGAGCGCAGAGCTTGCCTCGCATGCTGGGGCTTTGAGTCCGGCTGCTTCAAAATCTCCAGTTCGGTTCGGGCGCAACTTACTCATCACTTTCTTGTTTTTTGTCGTAAGTATTGTCTCGCTGTTTGGATGGATGTTCTCGACTAATTCTGGTAGCCGGTTTTTGCTTCAAAATGTACAAGATTTGAGTGGTGGTCAGCTGCGTTTTTCTGGTGTTGAGGGCAGACTCGCAGATCACTTGCAAATTGATGAAGTGAACTATCGTAGTGCAACTGAGCACCTGAGTCTGAGTGGTGTCGATTTGGATTGGACGCCGATGGCGTTGCTGCACAGTCAATTAGCGATTAGTTCTTTAAAACTCAGTTCGATACGCTTGGCGACTTTACCGGACAATCAGCCGCTCGCAATGCCCCAACACTTGAGATTGCCGTTGGAGATCAATATACAAAATTTCGCGGTAGGGCGTTTGACGATAGCGCAAATGTTGGGTGATAAATCTGCCGGTACCATACCTGTGAAAGCAGATGGAACGACAGAACAAGTGAAGCTAGTGTTAAGTGCCATCTCAGGAAATATAAATAGTTCGAGTGCTTTACATAAACTAGCATTGAAATTGAATTCTGATTGGGGTGGACTCGCGCTCAAGGGTGAGATCCAAACTAAAGCGCCTTATGGGTTGCAAGCTGATTTTGATTACACGGGGCAGCCGAGAGCAACTCTGCCAGCGATAGCTTTGCAAGGAAAGCTGTCTGGTGATTTACAGACGTTGCGGCTGCAAGCACATTCATTGACGCCAGACATAAAAGCTGTCTTGATCACGAAGGTGGTTGAACAAAATCCGAGTACAGGTATAGATATAAGCGTTTCCCCGTTCTCCAGTATGCCTTTGCGTGCTGCGAAGGTACAAGTTGAGCGGCTTGACCCTCAATGGCTAAATGCGGCTGCACCAAATGCGATGCTGAGCATGAATATTGATTTGCATGAACCAACTGAAGTCGCAGCAACGCAGTCGACGCTGAAATCCATTTTAAAAACGTCTGAACCACAAAAGAAACTAGTGCCTGCATCGCCAACGCAAAAAAGTCCTTCCAGTAAAACGAGTGCATCCACCGTAAATTTAGTTGGTCAAATCGAAGTTAAAAATAGCATGCCGCAAACTTGGGATAAAAATGGGATTCCCATGCGCGCTTTTCATGCGCAATTGCGCTGGCAAGATCAGCAATTAGAGTTAACAAAAAATTTATTGGAATTCGCTAACGGGCGCGTAGAAGGCAGCGCTAATTTATATTTTGCAAGCGGAAAAGCGCCAAAATTTGACGCTAAATTTTTGTTGAGCGATATCAACTTAATGCAAATCGATAGTCGCATTAGGAGCACGCAGATTCAAGGCAAATTGGAACTGCAAAGCAAACCGGACCACAGTATCGATTTTCAAGCGCGTCTGAGTGATCCACGCGCCAGCCTAAATTCTGACGCCACTTTCATTTGGAATCAAAACGGTACTAGCGGTAGTTTGAATTTCAAGAGTTTTGAATTGGTGGCAGATCAATCCCGTTTTTCTGGCAAGGCAGAATTGAATCTTGAGGGACATCAAGCCTTCAAGTTGCAGGCGAAACTAGAACAGTTTAATCCCGCACATTGGGTGAAGTTCCCAGTTGGGCGTATCGATGCGGAATTGAATGCTACCGGTAATCTACAACCAAAATCGCAAGTACAGCTACATTTGCCAAGCCTATCTGGTGAGCTGGCGGGTCATAAGCTTGCTGGTGTTGCTCATCTAGACTGGCAGCAGGACGCGGCATTAAAAGTGGATCAATTGAATTTATCCTGGGGAAGCAATGTACTGACAGCGCAGGGTAGTCTTGGCAATGAAAACGACGCTTTGCAAATAAAAATGCAAGCAGAGAATTTGGCTCTTTTTGAGACTTTTACGAATTTTTCATTGGGTGGGAAAGCAAGCTTGAACGCCGCAGTGCGTGGCAAGTTTATTGCACTAGCAGTCAAAGGTAATCTCAATGCAGAACAGTTGAGACTGCCGAGCGGTTTGCGAGTGGGGCTATTGGATGGTGATTTTAATCTGGGTGCAGGCAATAGCGGTTCTATGGACGTCACCATGACAGCCCGACAAATTTATAGTACGAGCGTGAATGTAGAGAAGAGCGGGAATGAAGCGCAAGCAAGTTCCGAGTTAAAACGGCGCAATTGGATAGAGCAGCTAAATCTGCAGGTACAAGGCCAGCGCGATGCACATAAGCTGCAAGTAACGACGCAATTTACGAATACGCGCCAACTAAAAATACAAGCCAATGGTGCTTTAGATTTGCGTCGCTTCGATTTGCCCTCTTGGCGTGGACAACTAGAGCAAATGCAAATATCAGGCATGGTGCCTGCTGCTACCAAGAGTACAAACGCCACAAATTCTCTAAAAACTAAAAATGAAAATGAACCTAAAGCAGAGTCTATAGGTGGTGTGAAGCCTGATATCGCTTTGTTGGGCGTGATCCCTTTAGAGTTGAGTCCAGATCGGGTTAGCGTAGGCGTTGGTCAGTTCGCAGGAACATTAGGTCAGATTTCATTAGAGAATTTTGAATGGACACCACAATCAATGGTGAGTAAAGGCCGTGCCGATGGCGTGCCTTTGATTGAGCTCCTGCAATTAGTGCAGCCACAAGAACGTTTTGGCGGTGACCTGACATTGGGCGTGCAATGGGACTTGCAGTTTAAAGATCACTTGCGCGCCGAACTCGGTATTCAGCGCCAGCAAGGTGATTTACATGTTTTAGATGCTGACGGTACAGGGCAAAAAATGGATTTGGGCTTGAGCAATTTCAAGCTGATGTTGAATTCTGCTGGTCTTTTGGCTGGAACTGACGCTGAAAAAGTTCGCATGCAATTACAAGCAAATGGTGTGCGCCTAGGAAACTGGAGCGCGAAATTAGACACGCAAATACGCAAACTTGGCGACAAGTGGACTTTTACTTCGGATGCTCCGCTACAAGGCGAATTACGTGCAAATGTGCCTGAACTGCAATGGCTGGTCAGTCAGTTTAGTTCTGAATTTTCCTTAAACGGCACGCTCAGCGCTGATGCAATGTTCTCTGGCAGTTTTGATAAACCTCTGTATAAAGCGAATATCGAAGGCAAAGGCTTGGAATTTGCTTTCGCGTCGGAGGGACTATTGTTTCCCAATGGCGAATTGAAAGCGGAATTGAATGAACAAACTTTAAAACTAACGCACTTACGTTTTTCGAATAAGGTTGCGTTCGTACCTAAACAGGAACAATTTCAAGATTTGAATTGGACCGGTAAACAGGGGGAATTTAACGCCTCCGGTGAAGTGAATTGGCATACACAAACGGGGGCGATTAAAGCTGATTGGCAAATGTTTCCTCTGCTGCAGAGAAAAGATCGTTGGTTGGTTGTGAGTGGTCAAGCCAACATTACTCAGGTTGATAATGTTTGGGGATTGGTAGGAAAATTAAAGGCTGATGCCGCTTATTTCAAATTACCTAAAATGCCGCCACCGAGTTTGTCTAGTGATGTTCTGGTTTCCAGAGGAATTAAGCTAGAAGATGAAGATCAGGATAAGGATGCAAATAAGAAGGGGTTCCGTACAAAATTAGATCTGCAGATCGATATGGGACCGCGTTTCTTGTTCGTTGGCCGAGGCCTCAATACCGCATTGTCGGGTACCTTGCGTTTGCGTAGTACCGATAACTCGCCGATACATGCCAGTGGTTCGATTACGACGAATGGCGGGCAATATGAAGGCTATGGGCAGCAATTAGAAATAGAACGAGGTATCCTTAATTTTCAGGGAGCACCCGGCAATCCCTCTCTCAATATTCGCGCTTTGCGTAAAGGATTGGCGGTGGAAGCAGGTGTCGATGTTACCGGTAAGGTCGCAAATCCTGTCGTGCGCCTGGTCTCGGAACCGAATGTTCCTGATAGCGATAAAATTTCATGGTTGGTGTTGGGACGCGAAGCCGATCAAGTTGGTAGCGCTGATGCTTCCTTGTTATTGTCGGCAGCAGGTGCCATATTCGGCGGCGATGGCAGTCGTAACATTCCTAAAGAGTTAGTGCAAGGTTTAGGCTTTGATGAATTTAGTATAGGCCCTTCAGAGAATGGAGGTGCTTCCAAATTGCCAAGCCAAACTGTTGCAGGCGCTACTGATGTCGGTGCGTCGTCAAACGATAAAGTCGTACGTATTGGTTGGCGTATGCGTCCAGGCTTGGTGTTGGCGGTCGAGCGCGGCGTGTCCGATGCCAGTGGAGCGCTCAAGCTGAGTTGGCAATTGACACGCCGAATACGGCTGATTGGTAGTTTTGGTACGGATAACTCGGTTGATATGAAGTACAAATTTTCATTCAATTAGATATTGGTATTAGATATTATGGCCAGAGTAGCATTGCCTGAGGCTACTCGCGGTAGCGCTAATTTAGCTAGATTTCAGTAAGTCCCGATTCTTTAAGAAGAAGGTTTATAATCACGCGAAAATTGCGAGCCGCGGCTTGATGCCAGTTAGTGCAAAATCTGCGGAATGACCCGCATACAAATTTGTATAAAGAAGTGATGACAGAATTTACTTACAACGCCATGCCAAGAATCTCGCAGACTGATGCGTCAGTTTGGAAATCTCTGGCTTTAGCCGCTATGGTGCACTTATTTCTATTGGCATTCCTATGGGTGGGTGTCCAATGGCAAAGCCAGGAGTCGACGGCGGTTGAAGCCGAGGTGTGGGATATGACGGTGCGTCAAGCCGCCCCTTTGCCTGTCCCAGAAGTGCCAGTTGAAGAACCAAAAGAAGTAGAACCACCAAAACCAGTGCAACAAGAAGAAGTTAAAGAAGATCCTGAGATCGCGCTGGAACAAGAGAAAAAACGTAAGTTGGAAGAAAAGAAAAAAATTGCAGAACTCGAATTGGCTAAGAAAAAAGAAGAAAAGTTAGCCGAAGAAAAACTGAAAAAAGAGAAGTTGGAAAAAGAACTGCTTGAGAAGAAAAAGTTAGCGAAAGAAAAAGCGGATAAAGATAAGATTTTCCTGGAGGATATGCGTCGTTTGAATGGTCAGGTGGCTAAATCAGGTTCAGGCGGTCTGGGTGATGCACTGAAATCAACCGGCAATAATCGCGGAGATCCAAGTTACAACGCGAAGGTAGCGGCAAAGATTAAAGCAAATACGATTTACCTGGTGAATGACGCTTCTGCGAATAATCCTACCGTTGAATTCGTGATTAATTTATTTCCTGATGGTTCTTTAAAAGGACCTGTTAAGAAAACTAAGTCTTCGGGTAATCCAGCGTTTGACGAGGCGGTGGAAAAAGCGATCGACAAATCGCAACCATTTCCACGTGATAAGTCGGGCGAAGTACCATCTAGTCTCACTATTGTTCACCGCATGAAAGATTAAAATCGATGAAATCCTTATTAAAAGCCTTTGTGCTGAGTATCGTTGTTCTCGTTTCCGCAGCTGCGCAAGCACAAATGCGGGTCGAGGTTTCTGGTGTTGGTTCAACCCAGGTTCCAATTGCTATCGCAGCATTTGCCGATGAAGAATTGTCGCCACAATTGGTGACCAGCATCATTCGTGATGACTTGAATCGTAGTGGCTATTTCAAATTGATCGAAGTCGGTATGGCTATTTCTGAAACCGCTAGCATCAACTTCGATACCTGGAAATCACGCGGCGCAGAAGCTTTAGTGGTCGGTAGCGTACAAAAACGTGGTGAAGGTCGTTATGAAGTACGTTATAAATTATATGACGTAGCAAAAGCCACGATGTTATCTGGCTTTGCCATGGATACGCCGAGTCCGAAATTCCGGCTCACTGCGCATAAAATTGCGGATGATATTTACGAAAAGTTATTAGGCTTGCCTGGCGTGTTTTCCACTCGCATTGCTTATATTACCAAAGCGGGTTCTGAATATCGCTTGGAAATTTCCGATGCGGATGGTGAAGGCGTACAAGTTGCATTGACGTCTAAAGAGCCGATTATTTCACCGATCTGGTCACCAGACGGTACCAAGGTTGCTTATGTGTCGATGGAGTTAAAAAAACCTATCGTGTACATTCAAAATCTGGTCACAGGACAACGTGTGACGGTCGCCAACTTTAAAGGGAATAACTCTTCCCCATCATGGTCGCCGGACGGTAATAAGTTGTTGGTGACTTTATCCAAAGGAGCGATTGCTCAAGTCTATTCGATTAATGCCGATGGCTCTGATGCGCAGCGTTTGAGTAACTCCAACGGTATCGATACAGAAGCGCGTTATTCTCCAGATGGACAGAACATCTATTTCGTTAGTGATCGTAATGGCGGTGCGCAGATTTTTCGGATGAGCGCTTCTGGTGGCGATGCTAAACGCATTACGTTCAAGGGTAGCTACAACGTATCACCACGGATTTCACCAGACGGCAATACTATGGTCTACATCTCACGTCGTGATGGTGGTGATCAGGTGTACGCGATGGATTTGGTCAATGGGCAAGAGTTGAAACTTTCCGACACCAATCGCGATGAGTCTCCAAGCATTGCACCGAATGGTCGTTACGTTTTGTATGCGACCCAAGCGGGGCGCCGTGGTAGTTTAGGTATCGTATCTACCGACGGTAAAGTTAAGCAGAAATTAACAATCCAAGCGGGTGATATTCGTGAGCCTACTTGGGGCCCATTCATGAAATAGTGGTTATTTTGCTGTTTTAGGTTACAATTTAGCGTTAGATTTGAATTTCCATTTTTTAATTATAGTCAGGAGAAAGACATGCGTTTAATTTCAGCATCGAAAACCGTAGCTTTGTTGCTCGCCAGTGTAGCTTTGATCAGTGCGTGCAGCACACCAGTTAAGTTGGAAGAGCCAGCTAAGATTGTTGAAAAATCACCAGAACCAGCAAAAACAGTTGATAACCGTGCTGTAGTTCCACAAAAAGCAGCTGAAGTTGATCCATTGACACAAGGCGCTTTAGCAAACCGTAGTATTTATTTTGACTATGATAGTTATGTCGTTAAAGATGAATTCAAAGCAACAGTTGAAGCGCACGCTAAATATTTAGTTGCTAACAAAGGTCGTAAGATCTTGGTTCAAGGTAATACCGATGAGCGCGGTAGCCGTGAATACAATATTGCTTTGGGTCAAAAACGTGCAGAAGCAGTGCGTAAAGCATTGGCTTTGTTGGGCGTAGCTGAAGCACAAGTTGAGGCAGTTTCTTTGGGCGAAGAAAAACCGAAAGCAATGGGTAGCGATGAAGCTTCTTGGGCTCAAAATCGTCGTTCCGACATCGTTTACCAATAATCAGCAGAAGTAATCGAATTTCGATTATTTTGCTTATTTTGTTGGTGTAGTAAGTTAAAGCGGACTTTGCAGTGTCATACTGCAAAGTCCGCTTTTTTATTGTTTGAAAGAGTGCCAGAACCGTGTTCATTCGTTCTTGCACTGGGGTTATCACTGTTTATGGATTGAGGTGGTTTATGAAATTTTGGAAAATGAATAAAGGCTTGCAAGCTTTTTTATTTGCTGCGATGTTGATGCCAACGATTGCTTCTGCCGGTATTTTTGATGATGATGAAGCGCGTAAAGCAATTCTTGATCTCCGGACTAAACTTGCTGCTTTGAGCACTAAATTGGATGCCAAATTAGAAGATAAGGCAGACAAAACCAGTGTATTGGAATTGTCCAATCAAATTGAGCCACTGCGTGCTGAAATTGCGGGTTTGCGTGGACAGATCGAAGTCTTAATGAATGATTTGGCGAATGCACAAAAGCGTCAACAAGACTTTTATATCGACTTGGATAAGCGCTTGCGTGCATTAGAACCTAAGAAGCTCACTGTGGAAGGGCGTGAGGTAACGATAGAGCAAAGTGAGCAACGCACCTTTGATGCCGCGATGAGTTTGTATAAGGCTGGGCAATATGCAAATGCAGCCTCTGCATTTACTGCGTTTACTTTAAATTATGGCGATTCCGTATTTGCCAGCCAAGCGCAGTATTGGCTGGGTAACTCGTTTTATGCCCAACGCGACTGCAAAAATACTATCAGTGCTTTGCAGACTTTGCTGAAAAATTACCCTGATAATGTCAAAGTGCCAGATGCGATGTTGAACATTGCTGCATGCCAGCTAGAGTTGAAAGATAAGAAGGAAAGTCGTAAGACGCTGATGGCAGTGATCGCAAAATATCCTGGTACAGATGCAGCGCAAGCAGCTAAGAACCGCTTGCCTTCGACAAAATAAACTTGTCGTGCAATTGACAGGGGGCTAGAAACCCCCTATAATTTCGTTCTTTCGGGTCGTTAGCTCAGCTGGTAGAGCAGCGGACTTTTAATCCGTTGGTCGCAGGTTCGAATCCCGCACGGCCTACCACGAATACAGAAAAGGACTTAGGTGAAGACCTAAGTCCTTTTCATTTACTAGTACTTCTTGTCTTTTTTAACTCAAGAAGTTGCCGGTAAAAATTAGCAAGTTTTGGGTCGTTAGCTCAGCTGGTAGAGCAGCGGACTTTTAATCCGTTGGTCGCAGGTTCGAATCCCGCACGGCCTACCAAAATTAGTAGTATAAAAAAGGATTACTCGCTTTGGCGCGTAATCCTTTTTTTATTTCTCGATTTACATGGGTGTTAATTTTATGGCGTTACCTTCAATGAACAAGAAACCCAATATCCTGATCTATGGCGAGGCTTTAATTCATGAGTTTTCAGGACAAAAGCAGATTGGCGGCGCACCGTTTAATGTTGCTCGGGCATTGTCGCTATTGGGCGATACGCCATTGTTGATCAGCCGACTAGGCAATGACGCTAATGCGCAATTAATACAAGCTGAGATGCTAAGCATTGGATTGATGAGTGAAGGCATACAGATAGATGCTGTGCGTCCCACTGGAAGAATTTTGGCGTCTATATCGGATAGCGGCGATGTAGCCAATCATTGTGTTGAAGTGCCGAGGTCGCAAGTCTATGATTTTATCGAGGAAGTGCCCGTAACTGATTTGCTCGATCAGTATTTCCAGGAGACGCCGCCTGATTTGATTTATTTTGGCTCCTTGATGGAGAGAGCTCCACGATCGAAGCAAACTTTGCTGTCATTGCTGGAGTCGGATTTGACCGAGGGTACGACCAAATTTTTTGATTTGTACTTGAGTGATGAAACGGTGAGTGCCGTCATGGTCTCTGAGGCATTAAATTATGCCGATATCGTGAAGCTGAACGAGCGAGCGCTGCGATTTGTTATTGCTAATTGCTGCCAACTGGCCTCTTCACTAGATTCAGAATTGAGTATGGATATCGCTGGTTTGCAAATTGCTTGTGAATTGTTGATGGGGCAGTTTTTTATGCAGGCCGTTATTGTGACTTTGGGTGAAAAAGGCTACTTTTATTTTGACGCAAATTCGCAATCACTGAGTAATTTAAGTAATGATGAAGTGCAGTTTACTACTGATGCCGCTGCCGATGCTGCTGGAACAGCATTTTCGGCTTTTTTTATTCATGGCTGGAATCAAAGTTGGCGCATGCAAAAGACGCTGGCAGCGGCACATGATTTTGCTACCGAGATAGCTAATTTGGCTGATGCAACGACTGTGAGTCCCGAGTTTTATCAAGTTTGGCGCAAGCGTATTGTAGATTAATTGGTGCGCGAATCCCGTATTCATGTCCCTTGCTTTTGATATGTTGGGGATAAAGTAAAATGGTGTCTTCACTCATTCGAAATCAGTAGGTCGAAATCAATTAAAGGTTGGCTATGAAATCCGTATCCGCGTCAGTGCAGCAGCAAAAAACAGAAAAGCACGAAATTCGTCCAGGCCAGTCGATAGAGTTGCTGAAGGAATTGCATATCTTGACGCGTGACGGCAAGATGAATCAGGACAGCCGGCGCAAGCTCAAGCAGGTCTATCACTTATACCAATTTATCGAGCCTTTGCTAAAGCAGGTGTTAGAGCAGAAAGGTGTCGTGAGTTTGGTTGATCATGGTGCTGGTAAGTCTTATCTGGGTTTTATTTTATATGACTTGTTTTTCAAGGCGCTGGGTGCAGACAATGCTTCCTGCATTTACGGTATCGAGACGCGTGACGAGTTGGTGATGAAATCGCGAGAGTTAGCGGACCGACTGGGTTTTCAAGGTATGCAGTTCTTGAATCTGTCGGTTGCGGAGTCTACCAGTTCTGCCGCCTTGCCAGCCCAAATCGACATTGTGACAGCACTCCACGCTTGCAATACCGCGACTGATGATGCAATTGATTTCGCGCTGAAAAAACAGGCAAAGTTCATGGTGTTAGTGCCATGCTGCCAGGCAGAAGTCGCAGCGGAATTGCGCAAGACAAAAGGGGATGCCGTGAAAAATAATCCTATGTCCGAAATGTGGCGCCATCCTATCCATACCCGTGAATTCGGTAGTCAGATCACCAACGTGCTACGTTGCCTGCAGCTAGAATCGCATGGTTATCAAGTCCGCGTGACGGAGCTGGTTGGGTGGGAACATTCTATGAAAAACGAATTGATCGTGGCAGAATTTAAAGGTGGTCGCAATACAAAGTCGGCGCAACGCTTGACGGAAATTCTCAATTCTACCGGGCTCGAAAATCTGCAGCCACGGTTTTTCTTGCCTGACGCACGCTTGCAAGCTTGATTTGCTTGTTTAAATCTGATGAAGGCTTACCCGTTTTGATGGGATGATGTGGACAAATGTATTGCCACATCATTGTCACATTAGCGTCACATTTAATGATTAATATCATTTATCCTTTTGCATCCACAATATAAATTGTTGTACTCATACGCTATGATTTATGTCGGCCGTATGTTGGCGCAGACAATTTTATCTTTGCGTGCCCCCCTAATCTGAAGGAATTCCCCCATGTTTGCAGCGGTTGATCTTGGTTCGAATAGTTTTCGCTTGCATATAGGAAGTTATGACGGGAGCGCGATACGCGTTATCAAAAGCGCTCGTGATCCGATACGTCTAGCAGCTGGTTTAGATCAAAATGGTAATTTGACTGCTGAATCGATGCAGCGGGCGCTGGCCTGTCTGGCGCATTTTAAAGAGGTTCTTGCAGAGTTTCCAATAGATGCGGTGCGTGTGGTTGCTACCAACACGATACGTATCGCAAAAAATGCTGCTGATTTTTTGCCAGCTGCGGAAGCCGCCATTGGCTTACCCATAGAAGTGATTTCAGGCGAGGAAGAGGGGCGCTTGATTTATCTTGGGGTTTCCAATTCTTTGGCAATTCCGGCTGAGCGTCGCTTGGTGATTGATATTGGTGGTGGATCGACAGAGATTATTTTGGGGCGTGGTCATGAGATCGCTAAAGTCGAATCTTTCCCTATGGGGACGGTGAAGCACAGTGCTAATTTCTTCCCATCGGGGCACATCACTACAGAGGGATTTGAGGCTGCTGTATTGTCTGTGCGATCTTTGTTAGAAGATGCTACACCAGCTTATCAGCCTGAATTTTGGCGCAATGCTTATGGTTCTTCCGGGACGGTGCGGGCGATTTCCGATGCGTTGTATAAAAATGGTTTTGGAGATGCCGAAGTCACGCTCGATAAGTTGTTGGCGCTGCGAGATTACTGTATCCAAAAGGGTGAAATTAATGCTTTGAATCTGTCAGGTATTAAGCCCGAACGTGTCGCAATGGTAATTGGTGGCCTGGCGATTCTCATTGGACTGTTTCAGGAATTGAACATCAAAATATTGCATCCTATCGAGGCTGGCTTGCGTATGGGGGTAATGTGGGATTTGTATTTACGATCCACTAAGCGTGATCGACGCGAACAGTCAGTACTTGATTTTTTGACTGTTTTTCGTGCTGATGCAGGACGTGCTAATCTTGCCGCGGATATGGCGCGTTCGCTATTTCTGCAATTAAAGCCCTTGAACGAAAGCCTAAGTAATTACGTGTATTGGAGTGCTCTATTGCATGAGGTTGGCATGGTGGTGTCGCACACGGCTTATCACAAGCACGGTAGTTATTTAGTAGAGAATGCGGATATTCCCGGTTTTACGACGCGCGAGCAAAAGCTAATGAGTAAGTTGGTACTGAGTCAAAAAGGGAATTTGCGAAAAATTGGTGATGCATTCTCTGATCTTGATTTTGCTAAAGCTGTATTGGCGTTGCGTTTGTCGGTCAGCTTTATGCATTCTCGGGTAGAGTTGGATTATAAAGATTTCAGCTTGAAAATGAAGAATAAGATAGAGCTGGAGCTAAAGCCGGATTGGGTCGGTTTGCATCCGACGGTGGCGTTTTGGTTGCGCAAGGAAATCGATTGTTGGCGTGAAATCGGAGTCGAATTCATCGTGCTAGCAAGAGTTTGATCTTGATCCAGATGCTCGATTTAATTGAAATTTCGAATTGTTGTTGAATTAATGGTGTAAATTGTTTATATTATTTATGTTGTTTAGGTAATTTACTTAATTATGGGCTTAGTTGGCACTTAGTTAGTTCGGGAAATCAATTGCAAAGGAGTTTCAAATGGTTACTGCAGTAAAAAACAAAGCGCCGATTACGGCGAGAGCTCAGGTTGTTACAGCCAAGGATATCGACAGTGCGGCGGCGAAGCTTGAAGTTGTCAAGGCACCAGCAGCCAAACCAGCAATTAAGGCTGCAGTCAAACCTGCTACTAAGTCTGCTACTAAGCCTGCTACAAAGCGCCTTACTAAGCCTGCAAGCAAACCAGCAAACAAAGTCGGCGCAAAGGCGGCTGTGCCAGCAATTGCCGCAGCGGTAAAGCCTGCGACAGTAAAAGCGAAACCTGCAACTAAAACTGTCGCCAAGCCTGCAGCCAAAGTTACGAAGTCAAATGCAGTAAAGCCGATCTCTGCAACATCATCGAAAGAAAAGCATAAGAAGCCAAAGTTGGTGCGCGATAGTTTCACGATGCCAGAAGCCGAGTATTCGGTCTTAGGCGAGGTAAAAAAAGCTTGTATCGCCGCAGGTGTGGAAGTGAAGAAGAGTCAGCTGCTGCGCGTTGGCCTGGTGCTTTTGAAGGGATCTTCGGTCGCTACTTTAAAGGCAATGATAGAAGCTTTGCCGGCACTTAAAGCAGGTCGCCCAAAAGCAGAAAAGTAAGCAGAAAAATAAGCAGGAAAGTAATAGGCAAAAACGTCCTATTACAAAAAGCCGCGATCGCTGACGCAGATCGCGGCTTTTTTTTTGTGAAAATTCTTAAGCGACATGTATGGTAAGCACTGCTCTTGTTCTTTCTTTTTTTATCCCGAGAGTGATCGTTCATGAAAGTAGTGGTGTTACAAAAAAAGTCTGAGTAATTATGAAAATACGGGTACGGATCGATTTTATTTGCAGATAATTTTCATTTAGATAAGTTTGGCGTATCTTTTGGCAGATTTTTGGATGCTACTTTCAAGAAAAATTAAAGCGCTTTGAGAAAAATTTTAAAAAAACCTTAAAGCGCTTTGAATTTTCACGTGAAATGTTGATAACTAAACGCAATAAATGTAGTTTGACTACATCAAGAATTATACATATTTGTGGTTTTCAAGCCACGCAGTAGTATGAATCCTCATAGGAAGCTAGGAAAACTTCAGTAAAACTTCCTATTTTGCGATTGACACGGAATTTAGTTTTGGTACAAACTTGCTTCAAGAATTTAATTAGGACTGAAGTTAACTAAGTCAAATTCTGATGCAGAAAATAAAGAAGTAATTTGTGATTTCCTCCCCCCCTCGATTGAAGTGTTACCAAAAAAATATTTGGAGATATGAATGGAACAGAACCTAAATAAGCGCCATCAGGTTTCAAGCCTGAACCGCACCATGATGAAGTTGACCCCTATCGCTGCCGGTTGCACCGTGATGCTGGCATTGGCGTCTGGTAGTGCTTACGCGCAACAAGCCGAGCCTGCAAAAGCTGAAGCGGCAAAAGCAGAAGTGCAACAAGGCATGGATACTGTTGTCGTAACCGGTATCCGTCGTGGTATCGAGGCGGCGATCTCATTGAAGAAAAATTCCAGTTCTATCGTTGAAGCGATTTCTGCGGAAGACATCGGTAAGTTGCCAGATTCCAGCGTGGCTGAATCCATCGCTCGTTTGCCAGGTGTGACGGCGCAACGTAGCCGCTCTTCGGGTAAAGCGGCTGACATTAGTGTGCGTGGTTTGTCGCCTTCTTTTAACGGTTCCTTATTGAATGGTCGCGAACAAGCATCGACAGGTAACGCACGTGCGCCTGAGTTTGATTTGTTCCCAGCGGAATTGATGGGCTCTGTACTGATCTACAAAACACCGGATGCATCGTTGATTGGTCAAGGCTTAGCTGCGACGATTGATCTGAACACGTTGAAGCCACTTGATTTCGGTAAGCAAGTTATCTCTGCTGCGTATCGCAAGCAACGTACGGGTGTGCAAACATCTTCTGAAGGCAGCGGCGATCGCATGTCCTTCTCTTACGTGGATCAATTCGCAGATCGTACTATCGGTTTGTCATTGGGCTTTACTAAGTTTAAAGAAGATGGCGGTGCGCAACAGCGTTTTAACACGTGGGGTGGCTACTCACCAGATGTTGACTACAATGGCGCCAAAGTAAAAACTATCGGTGGTTTCGGTGCTGACACTGAGACGAGTAAGAGCGACCGCGATGGCGCATCTATGACCTTGCAGTTCAAGCCAAACAAAAACTTTAAATCAACGGTAGATTTGTTCTACTCAGCAGGCAGCTCTAGTCTGAAGAAAACAGGTTTGGAAGGTGCTATTGCAGGCTCCGCAGGTGGATATGATCCGGATGGTGTTTTGTCAAACGCCACTATCGTGAATGGCGTAGCGACTGCAGGTACCTTTAACAACTACAAAGGTGTAGTACGTAATCATAAAGAATCTGCTAAAGATAAATTCACATCCATCGGTTGGAATAGTGATTTGAAACTCGACGCATGGACTTTGAATGCGGATTTGGCCTACTCCAAAGCGAAAAAAGATGCTTCACGCTACGAAACAACTGCGGGTCAGCCAGGTGATGCAAAGAACCTCGCATCTATCAGCTACACAGGTTTTAATGGTGGTAACTTTAATGACGTGAAGTACACAACAAGTTTGAATTTCGGCGACCGCGCAGTGGCATTGTTGACGGACGTTAATGGTTGGGGTGGCGGCGTTAATTCTCCACAAGCAGGTTATGTGGCATTGCCAACAGTTGACGATAAAGTGACTAGCTTCCGTTTGACAGCGAGTCGTGATGTTGATTTCGGACCTATCCAAACCGCGCGTTTTGGTGTTAATGGTACGGATCGCGAAAAAATTCGTTCTGGTCAAGAAGGTCGTTTGGTCGTGAAGGGCACTAGTGGCTATGCGACGGCGACTGTTCCAGGCTCTGCTGTTGGTGTGGCAGGTACAACTGGTTTGCCTATCGTTTCTTTCGATCCAGAAGGCTCATTAGGGACTATCTACGATCTGGCTCGCTGGGTTGATGCTTCCGTTTTAGCGAAAGACTGGTCTGTGCATGAGAAGGTCACCACAGCTTATGCGATGGGTGATTTAGACGGCCAGATGATGGGCTTGAACTACCGTGGTAACGTCGGTGTGCAGTTTGTTCATACTGATCAAGCCTCTACAGGCAATCAAGTTGATTTGGCAAACTGTACTGGGATTACTGCAGCAACTTGCCCATCTAGCGTGGTTGCTGGTGGTACTAAATATTCCAATATTTTGCCAAGCTTGAATGTCTCTTTTGATTTAGGTGGTGACCAATTCTTCCGTGTAGGCGCTGCGAAAATTATGTCACGTGCCAACATGGATGATATGCGTGCTAGCCAAGCATTTGGCGTAACGACTCAAGGCGCAAATCCAATTTTGACAGGTAGTGGCGGTAATCCGAAATTGAAACCGTTCTTGGCTAAATCGCTGGATTTATCTTATGAGAAATACTTCGGTAACAAAGGTTACTTCAGCGTTGCGGGTTTCTATAAATCTTTAGATACTTACATCTTCCGTTCACCAACAACATTTGATTTCGCCCCGTTTGTTAGTGCGAAGACTCCATTGCCTTTGACAGGTGCTTATAAAGGTTCAACGGTTGGTTTGTTGACTTCACCACGTAATGGCGAAGGCGGCAGCATCTCTGGTTTTGAATTGGCATTGAACGTACCGTTCAATATGATTACGCCTTACCTTGATGGTTTTGGCGTGATGGTTAATCATTCCGATACTTCTAGCCAAATCACTTTGCCAGGTTTCGGCTTTAGTAATGTGGCGGTAAGCTCTGTGAATATTCCATTGCCAGGCTTGTCGAAGAAAGTCAGTAATTTGCGCCTGTACTATGAAAAGAACGGCTTCCAAATGGCATGGGCTGCACGTAAGCGTTCTGACTTCTTAGGTCAGGTCAGCGACTATCAGGACAATATGCAGTTGACTATGGTTAAAGGTGAAACGCTGATTGATTTGCAAGCTTCATACGAGTTCCAAACTGGCTGGTTGAAAGGTTTGTCTCTGTTGATTCAAGCGAATAATTGGAATAACACACCTTTCCAAGAGTACAACACCGATCCTAAGATAATTACCAATAAAGTCACTTACGGTAGAACTTATCTGTTCGGCGCGAACTACAAGTTCTAATTTGAACTGAAATTAGACCCCTGCGCAGCATGGCAGGGGTCTTTTTTTATCTATTGAATTATCGCGAAATAGCTAAGTGGCACAGCAACAAAAAAAGTGACGAAAAATTTTTACGAATGTCGACCGCGAAGCGCACTGCAGTACACTAGTGTTTGCTGGTCTACGATGAAATTAAAAGGAAATTTTCCGTCAGTTTTTTTAAGAGTGAGAACTCAAGATGAATAATGTATTGATTAAAGACGTGGTAATTGTCGGTGGTGGCACATCAGGTTGGATGACCGCGGCAGCGTTGGCAAAAGTCCTGCAAGGACAATATAGGATACGTGTGGTTGAATCGGATGAGATTGGTATTGTCGGCGTTGGTGAAGCGACGATTCCTATGATACAGCGCTTTAATCAAGTCTTAGGCATCGATGAAAATGAGTTCTTACGCGAGACGCAAGGGACCTTTAAATTGGGCATCGAATTTGTCAATTGGGGTAAACTCGGTGATCGATACATGCATGGTTTTGGCACTATAGGCCAGGACACTTATACCGTGCGTTTTGATCAGTACTGGCAGAAGTATCATCAACAAGGCAAGGCCGCGCCATTAGAAGAGTATTCGATCACTCGCATGGCGTCCAAAGCGAATAAATTTATGCCGGCGAATCATGAAGTGCCGAATTCGCCTTTGAATCAAATTGCTCACGCCTATCATTTTGATGCCAGTCTGTATTCTAAATTTTTACGCAAATTTGCGGAGAAAATGGGCGTGCTTCGTACCGAAGGCAAAATTACTCAAGTTAAACAAAGAGAGGTTGATGGGTTCATCGAGTCTGTCGTACTAGAAAATGGCGAGACCGTTACTGGTGATTTGTTTATTGATTGTTCTGGCTTCCGTGGCTTGTTAATTGAACAGACTTTGAAAACTGGCTATGAAGATTGGACACATTATTTACCGTGTGACCGCGCTCTGGCCGTACCTTGCGAATCTGCACCGGTATTGACGCCGTACACACGTTCCACTGCCCATAAAGCTGGATGGCAATGGCGCATTCCACTGCAACATCGCATCGGCAATGGCCATGTATTTTGCAGCCAGTTCACCAGCGAAGATGAAGCTGCCGCGACCCTACTAGCGAATCTCGATGGGAAACCGCTGGCCGATCCGCGACTGCTCAAATTTAATACTGGCATGCGTAAAAAATGCTGGAATAAAAACGTGGTGGCGATAGGTTTGTCTAGTGGTTTTTTAGAGCCGCTCGAATCAACCAGTATCCATTTAATCCAAACCGCAATTGCCCGTTTGATCAGTTTCTTTCCCACTCAAGCATTTAGTGAAGTCGAGATCGACGAATACAATCGTCAAAGCAAATTCGAATATGAACGCATCCGTGATTTTGTGATTTTGCACTACAAGTTAAATCAACGTGAAGATTCCTTGTTCTGGAAAAACTGCGCGCAGATGGCTGTGCCAGAATCCTTGACGCATAAAATGGACATGTATCGCGCCAGTGGTCGTTTGTTGCGTGTCGCCGATGAATTGTTTGCTGAGATCGGTTGGTTGCAAGTCTTGGAGGGACAAAATATGCCCGTCGAAAGCTACCATTCCTTAGTTGATTTACAGACAGAAGCGGACACTTTGGAATACCTGGAAAGCGTACGGGAAGTGATCGCTAAGTGTGTCAATGTCATGCCGGATCACGCGGCCTATATCGCCAAGCATTGCGCAGCGCCAAAGATGTAGTTGGCGATAAAAAAACGCAGTAACAGAAACTAATAGTAAGAAATTTTGAGGGGACACTATGCAACAACTAGCAAAACCAAAGCTGTCATTCTGGCAGATCTGGCACATGAGCTTCGGCTTCTTTGGTATTCAATTTGGTTTTGCGCTGCAAAACACCAATACCAGTCGCATCTTTGCCACCTTGGGCGCGGATATCGACAATTTGTCGATACTCTGGTTGGCCGCACCGATTACGGGTTTGCTGGTACAGCCCATCATTGGCTATCTCAGCGATAACACTTGGCACCCAGTATGGGGGCGTCGTCGCCCGTTCTTCTTCATCGGTTCTGTGCTAGCTTCAATCGCTATGTTCCTGATGCCTAACTCCAGCATGTTGTGGATGGCGGTCTTTGTGTTGTGGTTGATGGATGCTTCCATCAATGTGTCTATGGAACCTTTCCGTGCTTTTGTCGGTGACAAACTTGATGCTAGTCAACAAACAGGTGGGTTTGCCATGCAGACTTTCTTTATAGGTTGTGGTGGTGTCATTGCCTCTTTGTTGCCAACGATTTTTACTGATTATCTTGGTGTCAGCAATGTACCTGTGAATGGCGCGATCCCGGATACGGTACGTTACTCATTTTATGTGGGCGGCAGCGTCTATTTTTTAGCGGTATTGTGGACGGTATTGTTGAGTAAAGAAGATGCCCCAGCCGATATGGAAAAATTTCTGGCAGAGCGTGCTGCGAATAAAGGCATGGTCAATGCGGTCAAAGAAATTCTGGGTGGTTTTTTGAAGATGCCAAAGACCATGGTTCAACTCGCCATCGTGCAATTCTTTACCTGGGTCGCCTTGTTCGCAATGTGGGTCTACACCACGCCATCGGTTGCAGAAGTCGTCTTTCATTCTACTGATGCGCAGTCCAGTGCTTATCAAGAAGCTGGCAATTGGGTTGGGATCATGTTTGCGATGTACGGCGGTGTGTCCGCTATCGCGGCATTCCTGTTGCCTATGCTGGCAAAAATTACCAGTCGAAAAATGGTGCATTTGATTTGCCTGGCAATTGGCGGCGTAAGTCTGATCAGTATCTTTGCGATTAGTAGTAAAGAAATGTTATTGCTGCCTATGGTCGGTGTTGGCATTGCCTGGGCTAGCGTATTGACCATGCCCTATGCAATTTTGGCGGGCGCATTACCAGCAAGTAAAATGGGTTACTACATGGGGCTGTTTAACTTCTTCGTTGTGATTCCTCAGATAGTCGCGGGTGTGGTGCTTGGCGCGATATTGAAACATTTTTTTGCAAATCAATCGGTCAAAGTATTGATGCTGGGCGGCGCCTGTATGGTATTTGCGGGCGTGTTGACTTTGTTTGTACGGGATGAGTTTGAAGCTAAGAAAGCGAAGTGATTTTATCTATTTGAGACTTGGGTGAAATCTGAAGATAGAGCCCAAATCTCAATTGTTTCTGCATTCCCGAATTTAGCTATTGGTATCAATTAAAGGAATCACCGATGTTACGTAAGACTCTGATTTGCCTGTCCTTATTGAGTTTGAGTCTTGGTATCAGCTCAAGTGCTATGAGCAGCACCTCCGCGCAAGAGAAATCGAGCGCAAAACCCTTCTTGTGGAATAACGCGACCGTTTATTTCTTACTCACAGATCGCTTCAATAATGCAGATAAGAAGAATGATTTGGCCTACGGCCGGAAGGCCGATGCCGCGCCATTACGTGGCTTTTTGGGGGGAGACCTGAAAGGGGTGACGGCCAAAATTAAAGACGGTTACTTCGATCGCCTAGGGGTGAATGCGCTATGGATTACGCCACCTGTAGAGCAGATCCATGCGGGTACAGATGAAGGAACGGGTAAGTCGTACGGCTTTCATGGATACTGGGCAAAAGACTTCACCAAAGTCGATGCTAATCTCGGTACTGAGCAAGACTTTAGAACGCTAGTGGATACCGCACATCAACATGGCATACGCATTTTGCTTGATGTGGTGATGAACCATACAGGTCCAGTGACTGAGGCTGATCCTGTATGGCCGGCCGATTGGGTACGGACTGGCCCACCTTGCGACTACAAGAATGCTGATGGTGCGATCAAATGTACTTTGGTTAAAAATCTGCCTGACTTCTTGACCGAGAGTGATAAGCCAGTAGCACTGCCAGCGCAGTTAGTGAGTAAGTGGAAGCAAGAAGGACGTTACGAAAAAGAAGTTAAAGAGCTCGATGAATATTTTGCGCGAACCGGATTTCCGCGTGCGCCTCGATACTATTTGATGAAGTGGCACACAGATTGGATTCGACAATATGGGATAGACGGTTTCCGTGTCGATACCGTTAAGCACGTGGAAGAATCAGTTTGGAAAGAACTCAAGCAAGAAGCCAGCATTGCATTCGACGCGTGGAAGCAAGCGCATCCTAAGAAAAAACTCAGTGACGATGCCTTTTTTATGACGGCCGAGGCTTACAACTATCCTATCAGTGATGGATTACTGTTTCATATGGATGGTGGTAGCCGGATCAATTATTATGCCAACGGTTTCGATAGCATGATTAATTTCGGTTTTAAATCAGACGCGCATCAAAATTACGAAACAATGTTTAGCCGTTACGCTAATTACCTAGCGCAAGATCTTAAGGGATTTTCCGTGTTGAACTACATTAGTTCGCATGATGATGGCAGTCCATTTGATCCGGCGCGTTTGCAACCCTTTGAAGCGGCAACTAAATTGATGCTAAGCCCAGGATCAGCCCAGATTTATTACGGTGATGAAATCGCTAGATTGCTAAATGTGGCAGACGCGCAAGGTGATGCCAAATTACGATCCATGATGGATTGGACGCTGCTGAAAAAAAATAAAACTATCCCATCGATTTCGACCGGACAGACTTATCAGGATTTACTCGAACACTGGCAGAAATTAGGTCAATTCCGTCAGGCGCATATCGCAGTTGGTGCTGGGGAGCATCAACAGCTATCGGCGCTGCCTTATGTGTTTAAGCGTAGCTATGCAAAAGACGGATTGAACGATGTCGTTGTCGTTGCGTTGGACTTGCCAGTCGAAGTGAAACATAGCATCGCTGTCGGCACTGTGTTTAAAGACGGTGAGACAGTAAAAGATTACTACTCAGGCCAGACCGTGGTAGTCAAGGCTGGCAAAGTTGAATTGCTGGGTAAGTACACGATAGTGTTATTGGCGAAGTGATTCTTTCAATGATCTAGATTAGGTAAGCTATGAATAAGTATTTTCCTTTGTCTGTGCTCGCAAATGCTGTTGCGACAGTTTTTTTATTTGCAGCCGGTGAGCAGGCGCAGGCGCAAAATGCTCAGCGTCATATTGAGCAAATCAAGCATACTAAAACTTATTTAGACATACGCACGAATGATGGCCGATATCGCATCACGCCCTATTCAACCGAGGTGTTCGAGACCACTTTTATTCCTAAGGGGGAAGTCCTTAGCGAATTGGTTCAAGGCTCGCATGCGCTAGTAGCGAAGCCCATTGCAGTAAAGCTTCGTTACAGCGAAACGGCGGATAAACTGGAATATGCCAGCGCAGGATTGACGGTGACGGTTCAAAAGTCGCCATTTCAAATTAGCTATAGTTATCAAGGTAAATTACTTATCTCAGAAAAACTTGGTTACGAAAAAATAGAAACAACAAGCGGCACTAACGCAGAAAAAAATAAAGAACGTATCAGCTTTAATCTGGATGGACAGGAAGCACTGTATGGTGCGGGTGCTCGTGCACTAGGTATGAATCGTCGCGGCCATCGCTTGCCTTTGTACAACAAAGCGCATTATGGCTACGAAGAAAATTCTTCACAGATGAATTTCGGCATCCCGCTTGTGTATTCATCTAAGATGTACGGCATTCATTTTGATAATGCCGCTATCGGTACACTCGATCTCGACAGCAAGAAAGATAACTCGCTGGCCTATGAAACCATCAGCGGTCGCAAGACCTATCAAATTGTTGCTGGAAAAGATTGGGCTAGTATCGTTGGTAATTACACTCAACTAACAGGGCGCCAGCCATTGCCACCACGTTGGGCATTTGGTAATTTTGCCAGCCGCTTTGGTTATCATTCCGAAGCCGAAGCGCGCAAAGTGATCGCCCAATATCGCGCTGAAAATATTCCCGTCGATGCGATTATTTTTGACCTGTACTGGTTTGGCAAGGAAGTCAAAGGCACGATGGGTAATCTGGCGTTTGACAAAGATAATTTCGTCAATCCTAAGCAAATGATCGCCGATTTCAATCAACAAGGCGTTAAGACTGTGTTGATCACGGAGCCTTTTATTTTGACAACGTCGAACCGGTGGCAAGAAGCCGTGCGTGAAAATATTTTGGCGACTGATAAAGCAGGTAAGCCCTTCACGTATGATTTTTACTTTGGTAATACAGGTCTGATCGATTTGTTTCAACCAAAAGCACGTGACTGGTTTTGGACTATCTATAAAGACCTGGCAGATATGGGTGTGGCTGGGGTCTGGGGCGATTTGGGCGAGCCAGAAGTTCATCCATCCGATTTATTGCACGCAAAAGGCAAACTTGGTGCAGATCAGGTTCACAATATTTATGGACATGAGTGGGCAAAAATGGTGGCGCAAGGCTATCAGAAAGATTTTCCGAATCAACGTCCCTTTATTTTGATGCGTGCAGGCTACTCTGGCTCGCAACGCTTTGGTCTGATTCCGTGGTCTGGCGATGTTAACCGCACTTGGGGTGGTCTGCGTTCACAACCAGAAATCGCGTTGCAAATGGGCATGCAAGGTTTGGCTTATATGCACTCGGATTTAGGCGGTTTTGCGGGTGCGAATCTGGATGACGAGTTATACGCACGCTGGCTGCAATATGGCGTGTTTCAACCTATATTCCGGCCTCATGCGCAAGAAGACGTCCCCTCTGAAGCGATCTTTCGCGCCGAGAAAGCCAAGCAATTAGCCAGGGCGGCGATTGAATTACGCTATAGTCTGCTGCCTTATAACTACACTTTGGCGTTTGACAATCAACAGCAAGGTTTGCCTTTGATGCGACCTTTGTTTTTTGCCGATGCTAATAATACTAAATTGGCCGCGCATTCCGCTTCGTATTTATGGGGTAATGACTTTTTAGTACAACCGATTATGAACGCCGGCCAACAACAGGCAGATGTCATGTTCCCACATGGCGCTTGGTTTGATTTTTATACGGGCGAGGTCTATCAAGGTGGCACTAGTCACACTGTCAAAGTGAGCGAGCAACATATTCCTGTGTACGTCCGCGCTGGGGCATTTATTCCCATGGCTGCGGCTATGCAAAGCACGCAGTCTTATCAAGATCATCTGCTCGATCTGCACTACTACCACGACGCCAGCGTGCAAAAGGGCAGTGGCAAGATGTATGAAGATGACGGATTAACACGGGATGCGTATGCTAAAGCCGCTTATCGCTTGACACAATTTACGAGCGGCTATGATGCGAACAATGCGCAATTGCAGATCCAGATCACGCAGCTTCATGGTAAAAAAATGAAAGCACAGGACAAGCAAATTAGGTTGTTCATACACAATGTGATTAAAGCTCCGCAGCAAGTCAACCTACTAACCACAACCGGTAAAAATAGTGCGCCATTGAAATTTGAATGGGATGCAAGCAGTAAAGTATTGAAAACAGAGATGACTAATAAAGCAAATTCGTCGAACTTTATTCGAGTGAATTGGTAATCGATACCCTGTAATTTGGCACGTTGTTTTGGCTTTGGTTGAGCTTAGTTTAAACCTAAGGTGTAAGTCTGAAAACACTTGTACAGTCAGCAGCATAGCATTACACTTCATTTCTTTTTGGAATGGCATATCGCTACTTATGGCTAATAGCGACGCAAACTTGATCGGCACCATGAACCTTAAAAAACTGGCACAGAATCTCGGGATTTCAGAAACGACGGTCAGTCGTGCCCTAAACGGTTATCCTGAAGTGAGTGAACGCACGCGTCAACGCGTGTTGGCTGCGGCTGAGCAATTTGGTTATCGTCCTAATCCCATGGCGCGTAGCTTAGCGTCGGGGCGTACTAATGTAGTCGGCATTATTCATCCCTTGGTGGCGAATGATTTGGCCGATCCTATGTTCATGCAAATCATCGGTGGTATGGTGGAAGCGCTGGAAGAGCGCCAAATGGATCTGGTGATGGCGCCGGTGTCTCCCGCGAATGAATTGCGCTCTTACGAGCATATGGTCAAAGAGCGTCGCGTCGATGGCTTGATCGTTGGACGTACAAAACTCTACGACGAGCGTGTCGCTTATCTCGCCAAACAAGGCTTGCCGTTTGTCGCGCATGGACGTACTCGGGTTAATGAGCCACATGCCTGGTTTGATTACGACAATGAAAGCGGTATGCGGGTTGCGGTAGAACATCTGCTGGCGCATGGACATCAACGTATCGCATTGATGAGTGCACCATTGGAAATGAATTTCGCGCGTCAGCGTTATGATAGTTTTCAAAATGTGATGCACGCCGCTGGCCTTAGCCCCAATCCCGATTACCTCAAAGATAATTCCAATGACAGACGCGGTGGCTACGCCGCGATGCAACAACTACTTGCCAGCACTACACCACCTAGCGCGGTCATCGTTGATAACCACATGGCAGGCGTGGGTGCGATGCGTGCTTTGCTCGATGCTGGTGTCACTATTGGTAAGCAAATGTCGATTATCGTGTGGGGTAAAATGGAAGACTCGTTGGCTGGCTATCACGTCACAACCATAGAGCAGCCCAATCCTGATTTAGCGGGTAAGAAAATGGTTGAGATGCTGTTAGCCTTGCAAAACGGTGCAGCACCATCTGATTTGCAAGTTTTATGGCAACCAGTGTTGATGGCGGGTGAGACGGTTAGTTAATTGCTGCATAGGGATTGATTCGCTTTAACTTTGCAAAAATCTTGTTAAGTCCAAATTGATCTAGTGTTCAGATTCACTCGAAATCTGTAAGATTGATCTATTCAATAGAGCGATTAATCTATCTGATTGTTCGATTGGATAACTCGGCCTGATAATGTATCTTTTCGCATCCCTTAATGCAAAATAAAACTGGTATTCCACTGCACTATGGACAATACAATTTCATCCGGTATGACCGGATTCTACAAAAAAAATCCCTCTTATTTGGTTTGCCTTTTTGGCGATGATGGTCGTTATGAATCTTGCCGATGATGATTGGGATATCAAAATTTCACACCTACTTGGACTTATGATTGTGGCATGTTTTGGATTTTTTATGATGAGGTTGATGTATTGGGATCTGATGGATGAAGTGTCTGATTGTGGTAGTTATTTGTTGATAAAAAAGGGAGCGATTGAGGAAAAAGTATTTTTTTCTGATGTGATCAATGTACGCCCATCAACATTTTTTTCAAACCCACCTAGAATTACCCTAGAACTGAAAAAAGCGGGGAAACTAGGTTCTGAAATACCATTTTACCCTATGGGCACCTCTGTTTATGATTCCGTTAGTAAGAGCGACATCTTTAAAAAACTGGTTCAGCAAGTAGCTACATCTAGCAATTAAATGCTGCCATAAAATCAAACCAAGCCGTTCACCATAAACCACCTCCATGCGCGCATCTTTAAAACAAAAAATTATCACAGTTTGTGACAGCAAAATCGCTCAGAAAGGTAATGCAGTTGGACTATCGTTTTACGCATTTTTTGCGAATAAAAACGATGACCCTGAGCTCCTTATGGAAGCCGCGACTTGGTGGATCATGACGCATCGCTTAGATCATTTTGAGAAAGCATTAAAAATCAGACACTTGGTGGCAGCAGAAATGATATGAACTCGCAATGCGATACCCTGAACAAATCCCGGCTGGCAGCCCATGCCGTTCAGTTCAAATTGCAGAGCTCAATCGAACCCCAAGCTAACAGCGAAAAAACAAGCGAAACGTGGTTTGATTTTTTGTGTATTCAGATTATTATCCCGTCTACACTAGATCAGTCATTTTCGTCATGCTATGCAAAATTCCTCAAATATCTATTTAATCGTGGGTGCAGTATTCTCGACGATCGCCGCTCTATTGCATTTTGCTTGTATCTTGTTTGGCGCGCCTCTATATCGCTTATTAGGTGCAGGTGAAGTGATGGCTAGAATGGCGGAACACGGGCATCCTTATCCTCATGTGATGGCATTGATCGTCGGTACTGCATTATTAGTCTGTGCCGCCTATGCTTTGTCGGCAGCTGGTGTGATTATGCGCCTGCCTTTGTTGCCTTGGATTTTGTGCGGGATCATCGCGGTATTTGCTTTGCGTGGCGTTGCATTTCCATTGTTGATGCCATATTTCCCTGGTAATAGCACCGTATTTTGGATCATCAGCTCAGGTGTATGTTTGCTGATTGGTACTTTGCATTTTCTGGGCTTGCGTCAAGTATGGAGTCAACTGGTATGAAAAACGATCGTGTAGCCGCGTTATTGCAAGATTTGAGTTTGGTCAATGAAAATAGCCACGCGCTAGTGCAAGCCGTGCGTCATTTAGTTTTGAGTTTGGGGAAAGACGTGACCGAAGAAGTGAAGTATGGCGGAATACTTTTTTCCAGGTCGCAGGCATTTTGCGGCGTGTTTGCTTACACTAATCACATCTCTGTAGAATTCGGCGATGGCGCGAATTTGCCCGATGTTTACGATCTTTTGGAAGGAAAAGGTAAGCAACGCCGTCACATCAAGCTCACCAGCTTAGATGAAATAAAAGACCGGCAAATCTCACATTATGTGCAATTGGCTTATGCCGCAGTGGTTTAGCGAGTGATGCGTTGACTTAGCGCGGTTCACGGTTTTGTTTGTGTCAGCGCTTGTATCGCCACGAAAAATAGTTTGTACAATACGACCTAATTCATTACAGTCAAAATATGAATTGTAAAACGAGCGGACATATAGCAATTCCCGGGAAAAAAGAATGGGGAAACCCAGACGAAGGAGACCTCGAAGCACGCTATGCACATAGTAATTTTTTTGGAAAATCTTTATTAGAAGCTGTGCAAATGTTTCAAGAAAATGCGTTGCATTTTCAAGAGGATCTGGGCTCAATGCCTGCGATACCATTTAATTTTTATGTGATGGCTTTCGTTACTTATATCACTTCTGATCTCGCAGAAGGGGACGCAGATGGCGCGTTCGCCTTTTTACGAATGACCCATTGGCAGATAAGGCATCGCTCGGATTTAATCGATATGGAAGTTTTATCTGCAATGCAGTTAGCATGTGCTTCGGTAGCGCAGCGTCAAAAATTTTACGCTGCAGAAGACCCCGATAGTTATGGCGACTTTTCCGAACATTACAAAGCGATAATCTCGATGTCTTGAGAGGAGCTGCACATTAGTTAATTCTGACTACTAGATCACTTCAGGATTGGTTTAGAAAAATCAACAATATATGACCTAGCATAGTCAACACTCATTGCCGTCGAAAACTAAAGTATCGGCCGCAATGGCAGTAACTGCATCAACCATACTTTAAAACGTTTGCCACGTCCAACGAATTGATCAGGATCTTCGCTTAGCGCATTCCAGCTATTGCCCGCTTTCATATCATCACGAATTGCTTTTGCCAGTTGCGTGGCGAGTTGCTCGTTATGAATAACAACGCCAACTTCGGTATTCAAGTTCTCGGAGCGAGGGTCAAAGTTAAATGTGCCAATGTAAGCGATTTTGCCGTCGACCACCATAGATTTTGCGTGTAGGCCGAATACGGCTGGTTTGAACTTGTCTATCACAGGTGAAGTCAGCAGCTTGCCGCGAGTTTCGGCATCGGGGCGAAATTCAAAAATTTGTAAGCCCATCTTGAGTAGTTCTTCGCGCTGATTACGATAGCCACTGAAGGCTTGTAAATTATCTGTCGATGCCATGGAATTGGTATTGACGATAATTTTGACGCCGCGTTTGATGGTCTCTTGTAGTAAGGCTTTCGCTTTGTCGGATAAAATCAGATATGGCGATTGAATAATGATTTCTTTTTGAGCACCACGTACCAACTCGGCTAAGGCACGCGAGCTCTCACCGCTTCCATGCAGGCCTTCTTGACTATTTTTTCCCGGAATGTCGTGAATGAAATCGACTTTAGTCCACACCATTTCTTGTGCAATGCGTTCGAAAGATTGAGGAATATTGCGTATGGCTTGTTTTAACTGCGGATCAAAATTCTCATCTTGATTCGCGTAGACATGTAGTTGTTGGTAAATCGTTTGCACTTCTTGATCGCTGATATCGACCGTACTTTGCATGAAGCGATGATTGGCGAAAATGGTTTCGACGGGAACACTCAAATCATGTTTCCAAAAATTTTCAAAATTGTGACTTACCTTTTTCACCGCTGCGCCAAGGATTAGCGCATCGCGATCACGAAAATTGGATTCATGATGAAAGTTAAAATATTCACTCGCCATATTTCTACCACCCGTGATCGCAACCACACCGTCGACCACAAATACCTTGTCATGCATACGTTGATTGGCTGATTTGAAATCAGAGATGATGTTCCAAACGCGCTGTCCTATATGGCTACCCACTCTGTGCTTAGGGTTGTAAATCCGGATTTCAACGTTGGGATGTTTGGCCAGTGCCAGCAAAGTTTTGTCCGCCGCATCTATCAATAAATCATCGACAATGACGCGCACTTTTACCCCACGATTAGCAGCGCGGATTAAAGCTTCTGAGGCTAGCGTGCCGATATTGTCCGTGCTCCAAATGAAGTATTGCACTTCGATGCTAGTCGTCGCGTGGTCTGCTAACCAGGCACGCGCCAACAGCGCCTCTATACCATTTTCTAAAATATAGGCACCGGTTTGTTCTGGATGCGGTGCCGTGATGCCATGTAGGTAAGAGGGGAGTGACCAGCTTTTAGAATTTTCCGCTGAGGTTACAGGTAAATTGAATTCAGCACTCGCACCTGGTTGGTTGAGTAGTTTGACGCTCTCATAAATGGCTTTCGCTTCGGGTGTCGGTCTGTCTAAATACCAAAAAAGTCCTAGCAGGCTGAAAATGACGAGATTGAGTTTGAGTTTGTTGGTGGGCGTCATGGCAGCAATCAGTGTTGAGGGTATTGGTAGATTTTAATTATCCATTTTATATTAAATTGAACGTTTGGCGTAGCACTGTCTAGCTGCAGCATGATCGTACTTGAGTATCGCTTATAGATACTTTTAGGGGTATTTTTCGTCACTTTTAATGCGGAGGTTATATTTTGTAAGCACTGACCTTATGCTCAGTTCAGTTTTTGCGATAGAAGGCAGTTGGTCTTGGTGCCAACGCTATGTGTCAATCCGAAAACATCAACGAATTGATCAAACAAGGATGGGTGAACTTATGCAAACAGAGACTGTGCTTCAGAATTCAAGCTTAGCGACAGATTTTGTATTACAAGCGCCGGAGACGATTCGCGTCGTGGGTGAAGACGTCGCCAGAACAGCGCTTCCTTTGAGTGCTGATATGCAGAATGCGGTGGAAGAGCAGGTTGATCGTTTTATGCAAGGTTTATTGGGTGATGATGTGCAAAGCGATGCGTTTCGTCAACGCCTGGACAGCGCATTTGCCTTAGGCCGTGAGGAGATCTCGATCGCCTCTAGCTTGATGCAAGGGCGTTTGTTACAAGCCAATTTTATGGATATGGAAGACAGCTCAGCATTCAAGGCAATACAAGAAATGCGCGGCCATCTTGATGCACTTAATCCTGGTAAAGAAGGCGATTTGTTTCAGATGCAAAAATTCCTAGGATTCATCCCGTACGGGAATAAATTGCAAGCCTACTTTCGTAAGTATCAAGGTGCAGCGGGTCAGTTACAAAAAAGTATGCAGCAGTTATATACGGCGCGTGATGATATGCAGCGTGATGTGATCGATATTGAAGCGACACGTGTCAAGCTCTGGGATGCCATGCAAAAACTAAAGGCAGCAATTCATTTTGCTGAGAATCTGGATAGCCGTTTGCAACAGCGAGTCATTGCTTTAAAGAGTACGGATGCGCAACGCGCTAAAGCTTTGGAGCAAGAAGTACTTTTTTACGTGCGGCAAAATCTGCAAGATATGCTGACCCAACAATCCGTTTGTACTAATGGTTATCTGGCGTTGGATGTTTTGAAAAAGACTGGAAGAGAAATGATGAACGGTTGCAGTCGTGTTGCGACCACAGGTATGAGTGCCTTAGCGGTCGCGCAGACGGTAGCGCGAGCGACTGGCAATCAAATTAAAGTGATGGATGCTTTGACCGGTATTAATGGCACGATAGAAAATCTGATGACGGAAACGGGGCGGCAGTTGAATCAGCATACCGACAGAGTTGGGCAATTTGCGCAAAATCCAATGATAGGGATTGATAAATTGAAAGACATGTTTGATCAGACATTTAAGGCGATGGATGCGATGGATAGTTTTCGCAGCAAGGCGATTGAAGTAATGGGACAGAACAATCAAATCATTCAGCAGCAATGCGTGAAAGCTGAGCTCTATTTAGATCGGTATCGTCAACAGCAGGCGCGTGAAGCAAGTAGCTTGAATACTAGCGGTCCGGTACATTTGTGACGTTATAGTGAGAAGGTAATTTGTAATTGATAGCAATGACATTGATTGAATAATAGATTTATTCTTGGAGAAATTGAGATGGCAACAAAATACATTATGCAACGAGATACCAATGGATGGCGCTTACAAGTGTGGTTGTCGTTTGGACTGGCGATTGTTGCCTGTGGCGCGGGGGTGGTCCAATTGCCGGGGCAGGAGTTAGATCGCGCATTTTTAGCACTGGGCTTATTTTTTAGTTTGTTCGCCAGCTTTGCGGTGGCAAAAACAGTTCGCGATAACCGCGATGGTCAGATAGATACCGCGTCATGGGTGATGACCGTGTGGATCGCCTTTTGTGCGGCAGTACTATTAACTGCTTGGGGTCTGTGGCGCATGAATATTCCAGCTTGGGAAAAAAATTATATGTTGGTTAGTTGGCTGTTTCTGATCAGCGCCAGTTTTACACTAGCAAAAACTTTGCGTGATGCGCATGAGGTGGCATTGATGGAACGATCTAGTGTGCAGGTCCAAGAGCAAGAATTCAAAGTACAATAAACGTGCATGAATTTGTCTTCGTTCACACTATTTAGCCCTGATTTTTTCTTCTAAAAAACGCTGTTGTTGCACCAGTTGCTCAGCAGCGTTTTTTGTTAATTGTACTTCACGATTGCTCAACTCTGTTTGTAATAGCGAGAGCTGCTGCTTTAATAGGTCGCTGGCAGTGTGATCTGCTGTGACGCGTTGACTAGAGCGCATACCAGCAGGAACGCGCAAATAACTTTGTAAGCTATCGGGTAAGTAGCGACGCAGACTTTCCCTCAAATAGTGGCGGTCATCCATGCTACAATGCTCATCTATATTCAACTTGCTTGCGATCACTCCGATGTTGATAACCTGGCGTTTGAGTTGCAGCAGTTGTTGATAGATATCTTCGTCTACCTCCTCGTCTAGGCTCTCTAGTGCCAGATCGAAAGCCGAGAGGCTGGCATCATCAAACAAGGCTGTCGTCGATATACTTGCGCCTGACTTCCATTTTGCTTTTCTATTTGTATGCCACAATAGGCCCGCTCCACAAGCGAGTCCAATCCCTGCGACGCCAGCCATCAGCGATGATTTTTGTATCGCGGCCAGTAATCCGGTCAGCGTGGATAGGGTAAAAATGACGCCGATGAAGATGCTTACAAGCGTGAATTTTTTAGTGTCTTTGCCGTTTTGCGATAAGCGTATTTGTTCGGTTAAAGGAATGCCGAAGCGATGCTTGGTGCGCAATGCAGCCAGACGCTCTTCTACCACGGCGGGGACAGGCGTTTGCTCTTCTTGTAACTTTGCACTATTACGGCGATTGACTGGCCGGTCCGCAATAACATATTTGGGATCAAGTGAGGTCATGAGCTAAATGCCTGTGAAGTAATGGTCGTTTGAGTGCAATGAAATCAGATGCTCAAAATGATTCATCATCATAGCATTGATTGAAATTGCAAATTCATGAATTAGCCTGCATGTAAGTCGATTTAATCAATAGTGAAACGACGCTAGGTTCTATAAAAAATGCCGACACAGGTCGGCATTTTCTTAACACTACTTCTGTTCGTTTAGACAAAATTATTCAGCGATTCCCCATTGCGACAACATCCAGGCGAAATTGAAGCTGCCTTCTTTGATTGCGTCATATCGACCAGATGCACCGCCGTGGCCTGCTGCCATATTGGTTTTTAACAGCAGGGGATTGTTGTCTGTTTTATGCGCACGCAGTTTGGCGACATATTTCGCTGGCTCCCAGTACATCACTTGGCTGTCATTCAAACCTGTCGTTACCAACATCGCAGGGTAAGCTTTTTTCTCGATATTGTCGTAAGGAGAGTAGCTGCGCATATAGTCGTAAGCTGCCTTGTTATTAGGATCACCCCATTCCAGATATTCACCCGTCGTTAATGGCAAGCTGGCATCCATCATGGTGTTCATCACATCCACAAATGGTACGGCCGCGTGGACGGCTTTAAACAGGTCGGGGCGCATATTGACGACTGCACCCATCAATAAACCACCAGCACTACCACCTTGGATGATGAGCTTGTCTTTGCTCGTCCATTTTTCTTGAATCAAGAATTCAGCTGCGGCAATAAAGTCGGTGAAGGTGTTTTTCTTCTTCATCAACATACCATCCTCATGCCAACGTTCACCTAAGTCGGTGCCGCCACGGATATGTGCTTGCACATAGATCACGCCGCGGTCGAGTAAACTTAAACGTGCAAGAGAGAATGTCGCTTCGGTAGAAATACCATAGCTGCCATAAGAGTAAAGCAGGGTAGGTGCTGTACCGTCAAATTTCACGCCTTTTTTATACACAGCCCAGAGCGGTACTTTGACACCATCTTTAGCTGTAGCCCATAAACGGCGTGCTTCATATTTGCTGGCGTCAAAACCACCGACTACTTCTTGTTGTTTCAAAATAGTACGTTCGCCAGTCGCCATATTCACATCCATCACCATAGGCGGCGTGGTGGGTGATTGGTAGGACATGCGTAATTTTTGCGCGGTGTATTCAGGCGTGCCGCCGCTACCTGCTAAATACACTTCATTGTTGAACTGCACGTTCTTCCATTGCTTGGTTTTGAAATTGTAGATACGAGTGCGATTTAAAGCCTTGGTTTTTTCAGTCACCGCTAAGAAATCGTGGAACACTTCGTAATTACCGATCAAAACATCGTCACTGTGCTTAACGATCTCTTTCCAATTTTTCTCCGCGACTTTGCCAACTGGTGTCGTCACGATACGGAAATTTTTTGCGTTCTTATTGGTGCGAATGAATAAATTTCCATCACGATGATCGACGCTGTAGCGATGACCTTTGGTGCGACCAAGCACTGTTTTAAACTCATCAAGTGGACGGTCAGCAGGAATCAGCCAGATCTCGCTGGTATCAGTAGCGAAGGCCTGTAATTGTATGAATTTTCTATCGTGCGTGGTGCCTACGCCTATGCCAAATTGCTCAATTTTTTCATGATAGATCTCTTGTGCCTTGCCGCCTAGTTGAAAACGGAACAAGCGATCAGAGCGCTTTGTGGTGGCATCTTCTTGCACATAAAACATAGTCTTATTATCTGCCGCCCAAGCCATGCTGGTAACGCGTTCGGCCGTATCGCTTAAGAGTTCACCGGTTTTCAAATCTTTGATTTGTAATTTGAATTGACGGTAGCCCGTCGTATCCGTCAGGTAGGCGAGGTAGCGGTCATCAGGGCTGACTAGTGTTCCTGCCACCATAAAAAATTTTTGGCCTTTGGCCAATTCGTTTTGGTCAAGTAGAATTTCTTCAGCGGCTTTTTCATCGTAGTTCATTTGCGCGTCAGCCAGACGGCGGCAATTGATGCCATATTGCTTGCCAGCTTCGGTGCGAGAGTAGTAGAAGTATTTGCCACGACGAACTGGGACGGACAAATCAGTTTCTTTCATGCGACCTTTGGTTTCGGCGAATAACTTATCGGCCAAAGCTTGCACCCCAGAGGTCATTGCGCTGGTGTAAGTATTTTCTGCATTTAAATAGTCGATGACCTTAGGATCTTCTTTTTTCTGTAACCAGCGATAATCATCGGTGACGGTCTCTCCGTGACGAACTTCGGACCAAACAGATTTTGCCGCTATTGGTGGCACTGGCGCGCCGGTTGTAGGGGCGGCGGTTTGAGCAAGAGCCGATTGTTGTGTGGTGATTGCCACGATCATGGTGGCGCCTAAGGCCGACCAATTTTTTAGAGACATGAGATTCCTTGTAAAGAAAACAGTAAGGAACTCATATTATGAGAATTTCTTTTTAAACTCAATAAGAAAGAAATCAGATAACGCAGTCGTTTTTGGGACAACGTACCACGATGACAGTGACTTTTAGCTTTGCTTAGCTTATATATCGATGCGTTCGTCATGTGAACACCGCCTTAATGCGATCTTCACATGTACTAAGCTTAAGCTTACTAGGGTGGGTGCTGGTGTGTTCAAAACACTTATTCAGCACCGCGTCTCCTCAATTAGGTCGCACGTTCTGGAATACGTGCGAGTACCGCTAACAGTAAATCCCAATACTGACCCACGGTTTGAATATTCACCATTTCATCCGGACCATGTGGGAAGCGTATCGTCGGTCCTATCGATACCATGTCCAAGTGCGGATAGGGTTTTTTGAATAAACCGCATTCCAAACCCGCGTGTATCACCATGATTTCGGGTTCGCGTTGATAAATGCTCTCGTAAGTCGCTTTGACGATCGCCATCACAGGTGAGCTGTTGTCGGGCTTCCAGCCAGGATAGCGGCCTTCAAATTTCACTTCGGCTCCAGCCAAATCGGATAGCGATTGCAAGTGGCTTTCAATATTGGCACGGCCACTGTCGATTAGAGAACGCACCATGCAAATGAGGCTGATGCTGTCTTCTAAAGTGGTGATCACTCCCAGATTCAAGGAGCTCTCTACCACACCTGCGACTTCATCGCTCATGCGCATCACGCCATTTGGACAGCTATTAATTAGGTTGACTAGCTGCTGTTGTGCTTTGTTTTGCAAAACTTTAGTGGGGGCTACAGCATCAGAGAGACTCAACTTGAGTGCAGGTTCTGTAGCTGCGAGTTCTGCTTGCAGTATGCTTTGATATTGCGCCACGCGTTGCTGCAATAGTTCTAGCTTGTCGACAGGCAAAGTGAAATTACATGAAGCTTCACGCGGTATTGCATTGCGCAATGAGCCACCTTGCAGATGGCTGATACTTAGTCCAAGTTCGGTAGCGTGACCGGCTAAAAAGCACGCCAACAATTTATTCGCATTACCGCGACCAAGGTGAATGTTGACACCTGAATGTCCACCTTTTAAACCGGAAATACTCAAGCTGTATGCAACTTGTGCCGGGTCTGCCTCTTGCCATTCCACAGGTAAATTGATTTTCGCGTCAACGCCGCCAGCGCAACCCATGTAGATTTCGCCTTCTTGTTCTGAATCGGTGTTGATTAAAATGTCGGCGTTCAATATGCCAGCTTGCAGGCCGAAAGCACCTGACATGCCGGCTTCTTCATCGACGGTGAGTAGTACCTCCAAAGGGCCATGCGGAATATCGGTGGCACCTAAAATCGCCAATGCAGAAGACATGCCGATACCGTTATCGGAGCCCAAAGTTGTGCCACGCGCTTTAACCCATTCACCATCGACCCATGCTTCTATAGGATCCTTGGTGAAGTCATGAACTTTGTCTGCATTTTTTTGCGGCACCATATCGAGATGCGCCTGGATCACGACGGTTTTGCGACTTTCCATACCGGCAGTCGCGGGTTTGCGGATGATTAAATTGCCGACTTGATCAACGATCACCGCTAAGCCGCGCTGTTTTGCCCATTCTTGAATGTAGGCGCTCAATGCCGCCTCATGTTTTGACGGGTGGGGTATCGCGCAAATTTGTGCAAACCATTGCCATAAAGGCTGTGGATAGAGTTGCAGTAAGGGAGATTCGGTGATTTTGTTCAGAATTGCGTTAGTCATAGCGTAAAGAGACGCGTGGTGCGTATTTAGGAATGCAGAGGGCGTTAGTTTAACATAGCGCTCCTGAGCTGATACCAGCGAGTAAATCCTGATGGTATTAACGATAAGTTTGAAATGTTTTTATAAATAATACTAATAAGAAGAATTCCTTACTCACCCGTCGCCTTTTGCAAAGCTCTAAGTTTATCTTTTTTACTTGGGCGTTTCCCTTTGATGCCGCCATTTGGATCGAGTGGACGAGTCGTCTCTGCATCGGCCAGACTTTCTGCGCTCGGTTCAAAGCCTGCAATCTGTTCACGTGAAATTCTTAAACCGTGGCGTTGTTCGATCAAACGGAAATGTGCTTCGTTGGCGGCATCGACGCAGATAAAACTGACTGCTAAGCCAGCTTCCCCCGCGCGCCCGGTGCGACCTATCCTGTGCAGATAATCATCGCTGGAACGTGGCAGATCAAAATTCACGACCACAGGCAATTGACTAATATCGAGACCACGCGCTGCGACATCGGTAGCGACCACAATCTTCACACGCGACGCCTTAAAATCAGCGATGACTTGACTACGTTTGCCTTGTGTTTGTTCGCCGTGAAAAGCCTCGGCGCTGATATGGGCGCGTCGTAATTTGGTTGAGATCAAATCAGCGGCATATTTAGTCGCGACAAACACTAAGACGCGCGACCATTTTTCGCTTTGAAATAAGTGGCGCAACAGCTGCGTGCGTTGTTTGGCATCGACAATGATGGCTCGCTGTTGAATATCGGGTTTGCCTTCTTCGGTGCTGGGTATATTGATGCGGTGTGGATCGCGTAACAGCGCTTCGGCAAGAGTTGCCACATTTGGCGCGAAAGTCGCTGAGAAAAAACAATTTTGTCGTTGATCTGGCAACAGCTCGAGCACTTGCTGCAACTCATCAGCGAAACCCAGCGCCAGCATGCGGTCAGCTTCATCCAAAACCAGACAACTTACTTCATCCAATTTCAAGGCATTTTTGCTGACCAGATCGAGCAAGCGACCGGGTGTTGCAATCACGATATCAGCGCCACCACGCAAATGCAGCATTTGTGGGTTGATAGAAATCCCGCCAAACAAGACCGCGAGCTTAGGTGATTGTGGAAATGCCTGACCCAGAGTGCGCAATGTGTCACCGACTTGCACCGCTAACTCACGCGTAGGTACCAGGATTAAGGTTTGTACACTCCTTTGAGCTTGTTTCTTTTGCTGCAAATAGCGTTCCAGTATGGGTAGGCAGTAAGCTGCCGTTTTGCCCGACCCGGTTTGCGCCGTCGCCAATACATCCCGTCCGGCCAGCAAGCTAGGAATAACATCACTTTGTATTGGGGTTGGTTGTTGATAGGCGCGCGCTTGAACGGCGTTTAAGAGGGCGCTGGATAAACCTAGATTGGAAAATGGCATGGTGAATTTCGAAAGAGAGGAGCTGCGCTTAGGTGCACCGCTGGGTAGCAGAATAGCAGGATTTTAAACGATATTGGCGTGACCACGATATCTTCGGTAATCAGAGTGCGCAAGCACGGTAAAATAGATTTTTTTTGATGGTAATAGTGCATGAATCCCTATCAAACTCTTTCCTCATCGCTGTTGAACGATGCAGGTCTCAATTGTCAGGCGGTATTTGATATCGCTGACTTATCGATCGATGCACAGGCGATGCTGATAGAACGATGTCCACAGGCGCTTAACTATCGCCAGATGATTTTGATTGGGCACGGTGGCCAACAGTTTTGGCAATCGTTGCTGGCAGCTGGCACTGATATAAGTACGGAGGCAGGCAATCATCCGATCGATGATTTCGCGGTGTCGCTTGTGCGGCAATTTTTTGATCTTGAGCACGCCGGTACTGCCTATGAAATTATCTATCCAGGCGCTTATACCGTGAGCCTACAGGAGTTAGGGAAGCTAGCGGGTTGGCATCATGATTCGCCATTTATGGTGGGAATTAACACCACTTTTGGTTCTTGGTTTGCGTATCGCGCTATGATTTTAGCCAACACCCATTTGCCGCCGACGACACCAGTAGAGACGGCATCGCCTTGTCATGATTGCGGCACAAAAATCTGCATTCAAAGTTGTCCCGCACAAGCATTAGATGATGGCGAGTTTCATTTGCTCAAATGCGTTTACTATCGACAGCAAGAGGATTCACGCTGCAAAGATACTTGTGTGGCGCGCGTTAGTTGCCCTGTGGCGGGTGAGCATCGTTATAGCGAGCAGCAAATCAATTATCACTACAGTCGTTCTATGCGCGTAATTGCCGGTATGGTTAAGCTATAACAGCCTGAAGATAGTGCTGCGGATTTTATTAAGTTAAACACGCGACACAACTCTCACCGCGGTTTCGCAATAATCTTTGAAACCCATGCGCAGATAGAGTTCATGCGCAGCGGTATTGTGACTCATTACATGCAGGAATGGGATTTCGTCGGCTAGCAATTGACGTTGGATAATTCTATGCATCAAGCGTCGTGCCAATCCTTGTCCTTGAAAATCCGGATGGGTACAAACGCCGCTGACTTCACGATAAGGTGGCGCATAACTACGCTCGCCGGCCATGGCAATTAAACGCTCTCCGATGAAGTATCCGAGATATTCTCCCAGTTCTATTGTCCGTAATCCAAACGGCCCAGGATTAGTCAAGATCGCCAGTTCCAATGCCTGCTCAGCATCGGTTTGATTTAATGCACGCAATACAAAATGCTCACCTTTGTCATTGGACACATCTGCCGGCATTGCGCCATCCCAATGCATACGGAACATCGTTTTCTCAACGTGAATTTGCCACCCCTCAGGTTGCGGACCTTGCCAATCAGCGCAATAAAAATGTTCACCGCGATCACAGTAAGGGAGCAAGGCATTAAAGTCGGGATGCTCGGCATCTTCAAAACCGAGTATCGGCGAAAATCCTTGAGCATAACGTCGGGATTGGCCTTCACCAGCAGCGTAGCAAGCATGGGCGCCGCTTAAGCTGTGCCAGAAAATATTATCGAGTAGTTGGGGCATGGTGTTCTTTTTTTATAGAGAAAATGTTGGATTAACACTTTTCATATTTCCAATTTCGGCGTTTGCCTTCTGTCATCCATTCAATGGCTTGCGCTAAGCGCTTGTCACGCGTCGCTTCGGTTTTGGCTTCGGTGTACCACATGACATATTCTTTTTTCTGAGAATTAGGAAACGCATCAAAGGTCGCGAGAGCCAATTTGTTTTGCTTAACTGCCGCCAGAAATGCCGGTGGAATTTCTAGCTCTTTTTTCTCAGCGTCTGCTTTGCTACGCGCAGGGATTTTGACGCCTGCGTCGTGGAGTTTGATGGCTTCCTTTAATAACTTCACAAAGTCTTTATCATTGGGCATATCCTGCAAGGACGTGATGCGGCCAAAGTCACCCATGGCTTTTTCTAGTTTGCTGTCAATTTGCAGCATCGCTCCTAACCAAAATCCTAAAGCGCAATGCTGTTTAAACGCTGCAAAATGGCAAAAAATGCCGCCCTTATATTCAAAGTGCGGCATGCTCCATTTAATGGTTTCGCTCACGTCAGGACAATGCTCATGCACCATGGCGCGTATATGGCGCAGAATAGGTTGCGCAAATTCGGCTGATTTTTCGATATAGGCATCAATACGTGGATCTTGGATTCCCATGATATTTTCCTGCTTAGGCTGAGTTTTGGCGGAGTTTGTCACACAATATAGAGCGCCTTAATTATCACATAAGTGTAGCTACACCCTGATGGGATTGTCGTATTATGTCTCGCCTACGGTATTTCTCATGATGTATTTTTTTTTTGCTTTTGCAGCTTGCAACTAATTGGCCAATTCTGTGTCCAAGCTCCTCTAATTTGAAGGATGGTAAAAATGAAAATAAAGCATGCCTATGCATTTGCCCATCAAAGTCTGCGCAGGACAGGATTGGCAATTTTGATCGCGAGCTGTGGCGTTGTCATCACAGCAAACACGGCAACGACAGCATTTGCTGACACCACACAACGCGCTATAACGCCGCATGATTTGTGGGCGATTAAGCGTGTTGACAATCCAGCTGTTTCGCCTGATCAAAAGCTGATTGCCTTCACCGTGCAAAGCTGGTCGATAGAGAAGAATCGTCCACAATCGAATATCTGGCTGATGGATGTACAAGGTACTAATCAAAGGCGCTTAACCACCGCTGACGCCAATGATAGCGCACCAGTTTGGAGTCCTGACGGTACACGCATCGCTTTTACCTCACGTCGTGTCGATGATGATGCAGCAGCTTTGTATGTCTTGCGCTTAGATGGGGGCGAAGCGGAGAAAGTGTTGGAGCTACCTTATGGTGTTGCCAATCCGCAGTGGCTGCCAAATAGCAAAAGCCTCATCATCGGCAGCAACGCTATTCCCGCCTTAAAAGGTAAGTGGAGTGCGGATGATATGGCGGCGATGAAAAAAGAAATCAAACGTCGTCGCGATAGCAAAATGACGGCCAAAGTGACCGAAGACAGAACCTACCGCTTTTTCGATCACTGGTTGACGGATCAGCTTTCCAGTCATTTGTTGCAGCTCGACCTGGAAACTAAAGCGCTGAAAGACCTGACGCCGCAGTCGCAAGAGCTATTTAACGCTGCTGGTGCCTTTGACTTTCATATTTCGCCCGACGGACGCTTTGTTGCATTGAGCAAGAATACTATCCCTGCGCCGCATCAAGAGGCCGATAATGCCGACATCGTTTTGATCGCCTTAGGTGAGAATGGCCCACCTAAAAACATCACCATCGATAACCGTGGCCCTGATGCCTCGCCTGGTTTTTCATCTGATGGTAAAACCCTTTACTACACACGTACCGCGACGCCAATTTATGATGGCAGCTCCAGCAAATTGTGGCGCTATGATCTCGCCACCGGAAAGAATATGCCGGTGACCGAGGCCCGCGATTATGCAGTTGCTGAGTTTGTGGTCAGTAAAGACAATAGTAAGTTATGGAATGTGGTGGAAGATCAAGGTGAGGTGAGTGTTTTTGCGAGCAAGGCAGATGGCAGTCAATTTGAGCGCATGCTGCGTGATGCTGGTATCTCAAAACTCAAACAAGCTGGCAATCAATTAGTCCTATTGCGTAGCAGTTTTGATCGTCCAAATGAATTATTTAGTATGGACGTCAATGGCAAAGGTTTGCGTCAACTCACACATTTTAATGACGAGCTGATGGCGAAATTTAAATTGGGCAAAGTAGAAGCCTATACCTTCAAAGGTGCGAACGACGAACAGGTGCAAGGCTGGCTTATCTTGCCACCAGATTACGATAAAACAAAATCGTATCCACTACTACAATTGATGCACGGCGGTCCGCATACGATGGTGGGGAATGCTTTTAATTTTCGCTGGAATGCGCACGTGATGGCGGCACCTGGCTATGTCGTGAGTTGGGTGAATCGCCACGGTTCTACTGGCTTCGGTGAAAAATTCGCGCGTAGTATTAACCATCAATGGGGAGAAATGCCAACGCAAGACGTCTTGCGTTCCACAGATTATTTGATGCAGAAATTGGGTAATATCGACGCTAAACGTATCGCGGCAGCGGGCGCTAGTTATGGTGGTTATTTGGCTGCGTGGCTGGCGGGCCATACTGATAGATTTGCGACGATTATTGATCATGCTGGCGTCAATGATCTGGTCACACAGTATGGTTCGGATACGACCAATTATTCTTTCGAAATTACTTTGGGTGGCAATCCTTGGAGTAACACCGAGATCATGCAAAAGAATAATCCTATGACCTATGCTAAAAACTTTAAGACGCCGATGTTGCTGACCCATGGCGAAATTGATTATCGCGTTCCTTATGTCAATAGCACGGCGCTCTACGGCGTATTACAAGGTATGAAGATACCGTCGCGTTTGGTGATTTTCCCGAATGAAAATCACTGGATCTTGTCGCCACAAAATTCCATACATTGGAATTGGGAAGTGCAAAGTTGGTTGCAACGATATATCGGTGGTACACCGACTTTGACGCTGCCTAAGTTTTAAGTTGTTGTAGTAAATACAGTGCGAAACCAGACGCCATACTTTTTTGTGACGTCTGGTTTTTTTCTTGGTTTGATCTCTATTCGTCGCTGCCATCAATAAGCAGGGCATGCCTCAACGCATCGTAAATATCCCAAAGCCACTTATTTCTTCAAGCATTTAAGGATCGATAGTAGACCGCTTGCTACCTCTATTTGGGTAAGGATCCAGGGCAAGGCATATGGAAGTCTTGAATTGCGTTTCTCAAAACAAATACGACATCAAAACTTCATCGATATAACGGTCTTCGGTTTTTAGGTAAGTAAAGTGGCGCAAAATGCCTTCACGTTTAAATCCACACTTCTCATACAATGCCGCAGCACGCAGATTATGTACGCCAGTACTCAATTCCAAGCGCTTTACTCCTTTAGATTCTGCAAGCGCAATAATTTCTTGCATCATGTGAACTCCATAGCCTCTACCTGTGAAACTAGAATCAATCGCTACGCCGCCCAAGTAGGCGATATGGGAAGTGCGATGTTTGAGTTGGATTAACTTGAACATACCAGTCGGTGATGCGTTTTCTTCGTCTGATGCACGAAAGATATACAGCACGCCATCTCTCAGAAGCTCCTCAAAGATAGGTCTGAAACTATCTTCGTCCATCAATTCATACAATAGAAATGGATTGACTTCTGGGTGCATGTAAAGACGATAGACGAAATCAAAATCATCCTTGTTGGCAGATCGAATCATAAAGGGCCTTATTTTCTTAAAGAGCGGGAATCGATAAAATATTAGCATATGAAATTTGTGGCCGATACTGTCGTGCATCGATCTTACTTGGCAATGATTCGACGCAAAGAACATGTTCCCCAATGTCCTGAACTCTGATAAATTTGAAAATAAAAAAATACTTGATGCAACGGTATCAGTTGTGCTTGATAATGTGCTACCAGGTAAGAACTTTTTGCTGATCTAAATAAACTCTAGGACTTCTATGAAAAAACTTATTTTCTCTTTGATTGCATCTTCTTTTGCATTAGCGGCTCAGGCTGAGAACACTTATCTTGGTGCGGGTATTACTTCCAGCCGCTATGACGTCAATATTAATTTGGGCAATTTTGTTAATCACAAAAGCAGCACCAGTGTTAGCGCTAAGCTGTTTGCTGGCTATGAGCTGGATAAAACGTGGGCGCTCGAAACTGGTTACGCCGACTTAGGTAGTATCAGCACTGACTGGGCATTTTCTGGTAGAAAAGGGACGGCCAAGTTAGCAGTTCAAACTTTCTATGTCGCAGGAAAAGGCTCTGCATCTATCAATGACCAGTTCTCATTGTTTGGCAAGCTAGGTCTGGCTCATAGCAAATTCAAACAAAGCGGTTTTCCCTCTGGTGGTGATGAAACTAAGACGGGTTTGTACGGTTCTGTAGGGACGGAATTTGCTTTGAGCAAGCAAACCAGTCTATCGCTGGAATGGGAACGTTTTGGACAAAGCAATACTTATACAAAAAACGGCAGCCTGACCGCAGCAGCGAGGTATAGCTTTTAATTGAATCAATGTAGATTACTTGATTCTTAGTCCTTGCCAGCAAACGCCGCTACAAGGAAATCAGTATCGCGGCGCAATAGGCTTTCGTTAAACTGTAAGGTGAGCTTGCCATCGATAATTTTTCTGGCACGGATGCTGGCATCTTTAAGTCTCTGCTCTAGGCCAAGCTGTCGCTTTGCCGCTATCTCCAAGGTCGCGATATTGCTGCCTTGTTCGATGCGATGAACAATAAATCCGTCCAATTTTTCTAAGCGAGACAGCAAGTTTTCGCCAGCACGACGAACGGCCGCAAAGCGCTGTTCGACGCCATCAAGTGCTTCCAACGCGGGCAGCGCCGCATGCCACCCTGAGGCTTGCGTACCACCCAATATATGTCGCAGTTCGCGCGCCTTGTCCATTTGAATTTTTGTCCCAGAAAGTATGGCGCCATACGGAGCACCAAGGTACTTGTAAAGCGAGACATAAACCGTGTCGAAGGGAGCACAATAGTTTTTGAGCTCAAAACCTGGCATTCCACACATCAGCAGTAGGCGCGCGCCATCCAGATGCATAGGAACGTGTTTGCTGCGCGCCAGCTTGGCGATTTCATTGATCTGCTCCATGCTCAGTGTGCTGCCTTGAGTGCGTCGCACTGGGCTTTCTAATGAGATCGCGCCAACTTTGATGGGATAGGGGCCAATTTCCGCACGATTTATTGCATCGCTGATTTCGCTTAAGCTGGGTACTGTTTTGCCTGCTGCAAGTGGCACCATATTGATACCGCTGAGTGTTGTGACACAATTACTCTCATCTCGGTACACATGGCTTTCTTGTTGCACTAGTGCGTGTTTTGCTTCGCCACACAAAACACGAATAGCAATATGATTTGCCATCGTTCCTGTCGGCATAAATACGCTAGATTCTTTGCCCAGCAAGGAGGAGAATTTGTCTTCTAATGCGGCGACCGCACCACCGCCGAGGTAGGAGTCTGCAACTTTGGCGTGTTTGAGTAACAGCGCTTGCAATCTCGCAGATTCATTTTCAACTGGGTAAGGCAAGGAATCGCCTGCCAGCCATACTTGTGTATCGGCCTCGGCGGTTGCAGCATGGCTGGCGAACGTGCTTGCGCTCGCATTTGTGCTAGAGCCAAGCGCAACAAGCGACAGGGAAGATCCAAAAAATTTGCGGCGATTGAGTGTCATAGTGGGTTTGAATAGGTATGAGTAAGTGCGGCGTACTAAGGATTTTAGTTCAGTATCTTTGGTTCAGCCGCATCTCACACTTAAGTCTTGTTATTGCAGCATTTAGAATGTCCATTGTTGATATCTTGTATCTACATTACAAATTTGCTGCAGTCTCAAGGCGTTGAATTTGTAGCTTGGGTTGGTCGATTTGTGCGAAGTCTAGACTAAATCGATAAACCCCGGCTTGTTCGATCTTGATCGAATTCTTGCTCTCACTTAATTTTAATTCATTCGGCTTTTCTAACGCCAATTTCCCATTCTCTTGTGCGCTCACAAAAGCGAGTACGCCTTCGTCCGCTTCTAACTGGAAATTAAATGCGCCAAGTGCTAGAGGCATGTCGAGCTGATAGACGTTACCATTACGAATAAATTCAAATTTCTTTAGCGTTTTATCGCTGCCTGTTCGAACGATAAATTTTTGTTGATCTAATACCTCTTGCTTGCGTGCTGAACTGGCGCTAGACCATAGTTCAAATTCGTATAGAGTCTCGGGCGAAATCGTTTTATCCCAAAAATTGGGATAAAAAGTTTTACCCCGGAATTTGCTGGTGGTGTGTTGATCACCAACGATGGTCTTGAGCGATATTGCCCATTCTTTTGTCGAATAATTGAAAATCACAAAGCGTTTAGTTTCGCACCAATCTGTCTTTAAAAGTATTGTGGAGATCAGCGATTTAAGAATGAATCCCATTTCTTTTTTCGCCATGTCCACAGTCATCTCGCATTCAAGCCGGATATCACCACGTCGCAATACATTGTCAGCGATACCTGGTGTGCGGATATCTGGGCGAAAACTAAAGCTGGATTTTTTTTGGTTCAGTAATAGCTCAGCATTGTCTTCATAGGCCTTTGCATCGCGTGGCAGTTGAAAGCTACCTTCTTTTAGAAGTGGAATAGGGGTCGACGCGTCGTCACTCGCTAAACGCATTTTTACATTATCCCAATTCGTGTCTTGTAGTTTTGATTTGTCGCGCGGTATTAGCTTAAAAAGCAGCGGCGCTTTGGGTGCTAAATGTCGATTCTCATCATACGCATCCATGCCCGCCGACATAATGCGATAGGGTTTGAGATCTGGGTTTTTCATACTTGAGATAACGACTTCGGCTGTTTGTTCGTCAGTCGCTTTTGATTCTGTACTAACTTCCGTATTGACTTCTTTTTTTACTTCGGTCGTTGATTGTTGTGCCTGCGCAGAGGCGAAAGAAAAAAGCAGTCCTGTCAGGAGTAGCGTTTTTAAATTCATCGTGTGTATTCCATTTTTAAATGCATCATGTTTCCACCTAAGTTATCAGTCGATGTGAAGTAGAAACAAGAAAGTTGCCCCCCCGAGCGAGGGGAGCATACCGCAAAAATATCTATTTTGCATTGAAAACTTATTGTCTCAGCTGGGATTTATCTAAGCAGATGGCGTTTATTTGATTGTTGCTTAGGAACTGTGTTTTTTTGCCATCAAGCTCGTAGCAAGCTTCCAGCCAATAAACGCCATAGGAAGATAGGCGAAGCCGATGTCGACAACGATAAACCAGAATGGCGCAGGTAGCATGAATGCGCTGGCAACACCGCCTGCTAAAAACAATACTCCTATACCAAATGCAAATCGTAATTTGTGGCTAGCCGCAATCAGGGCAGCAAGTAGCGAGCCGACCAAAGTACCTGCGGCATGTGCTACAAACGGGAAGATAAAATGCTTGGTTTCAAACAAATGCATTGATTCCTTTAATCCCTCCGTAGTTGTGACAATCGCGCCTTCTGGTGGTGGAATGATGGTTCCACTGATCGTGATTAATGCCATATTCACCATGCTGCCGATGACAGCACCAACGATGATGGCCAAAATGTTTCTAAGAATTGGACGCATGGCGGACTCCTTGGTTTAGCGCGATATTGACATCGCATTGTAGAACGCCTGATTTCTCGATGCCAAGTGTTACAAAATTTCTTGATATTGATTTGCTCTGACCTGGCATTCCTGCGTGCTCTTGCGCCAAAGCGTCTGAGAATCAAAACCTCAAACTGGAAGCTATTTTGCCCTTTAATGTATCAATTGAACTTAATTTGTTCCGCTTAAAGTGTTGTTAAGACTATTTCCATGTTTATTAACAAGCTCATTTTTGCATTAGCTTTGCTGAGCCTCGCTTGTGTCGAAGAGTGAATAGCGATTGTTAGCAGCGATATCAAGGTTTTTAAGGCCTAAAAGGTTCGTAACATTCATAAGGATGCAAGGCATGTCGAATTTGATTACATTGGGCGCAGAAGAAGAATTGCAGATTGTTGATCAACACAGTCTAGAGTTAGTTGCGCATGATTTTGAACGAGGTCAGTCTGATTTTCCAGATCGTAACGGCAGTTCTTCTTGCGAATTACATAAAGCAGTCGTCGAATTGCAAACACCGATTTGCCGTACGCCCGATCAAATCGTCGCAAGTGTGAGTGACATGCGTGACATTATTCGTTTGCGAGCTCAGGCGCAAGGACAGCGAATATTGTCCGCTGGCGTACACCCATTCTCAAATTGGAAAGAGCAAGAGATCAATAAAGACTCGGACAAACATCAGCATTACATTCGTTTGGTGGACGAGTATGCTGACATTATGCGTAGCCTAGTGTCCTACGGTTTTCATGTACATTTGGGTTTGCCAAAAGGTATCCCACCTATGGCAATTTTCAATTCGCTGCGCAATAGCCTAGCTCCTGTGCTTGCTATTTCTCTTAGCTCTCCTTTTTATGAAGGTCGCGATACCGGCATGCAAAGTTGGCGTCACTCTATGCTCGATCGCCTGCCGCGCATGGGAACGCCCGACATTTGGCAATCGGAAGAAGCGTATTTTGATCACATTGAATTATTGCGCAAGGTCGGTACTTTGGAAGCACAGCATGGTATGTGGGAAGACTTGCGTTTGCATCATCGTTATCACACCTTGGAAGTCAGGATTTGTGACGCTACGCCGTCCTTAGAACACATTTGGTTGATCACGGCTTTACTGCAATGTGAAGTCGCAACCTTAGTGCAGGATTATCAGCGTGGACGTTTACCAAAGCCGCTGTCACGCGCCTGTCTCGAAGAGAATAAGTGGCGGGTGCGTCGACGTGGCCTGAGCGCTACTTTGATTGACTGGTATAGTGAAACACCTGTCAGCTTGCCCGAGTACTTTGAACTATGGCTGTTACGCTTGATGCCTGCGGCGAAGGAGCTGGGGTTGCTAAAAGGTCTGCATGAAAAAATTGCTGCACTGTTCCTACAAGGTGCTTCTGCTGATATCCAACGTGGCATTTTTAAACGCTCTGAGAACTACCAAAGCTTGGTGCAGCATCTGATCCATGAGACTGAGGAAGCGCAGTTTGCACCAGCGCGTTACATGCAATAAAGCGATGGCGACATATTCCCATCCTTTTCATGAGTTAACGTTTGAGCTTCAAAAGAACGCAGCACAATCTAAACAAACCATTCATCATTTGTGGGCGCAATTGGCAGGTACTCGTCACGTGCCAACAGAGCCGGTGTTGTTTTCAGAATGGCCATTGATCGCATCATATCGTCTGCAAGATAAGTTGACGCAGCGAGTTGTGGCTTTGTGCAACATCCTCAAGCCGAAATTACAAGCTGAACTTATGCAAGCCAAGGGTTGGCAACACGCTAGTGCTGCTGATGTGCTGACGGTCGATTACGCCATTATTGTCGATGAAGAAGGGGATGCTGATGCTTGGGATATTCGTTTAGTTGAATTCCAAGCCTTCACTTCTTTGTTGACCATGGGCTATCGACTGCATCAAGCGCATAGTCAGTTGTGGCCGCAATTGGCGGATTGTCCGCCATGGCAGAAAAGCAGTGGAAATTTAGATTGGTTGCAAACTTGCCGACCTTGGCTGGCAGGGGGAGACAATCCAGCACTGTTGGAATATCTGCCTTGGCAACGCGGCACTCTTTTTGATTTGCATGCGACCTCCGTGCTATGGAATTTACCCATCGTCGAACCACATCAAATCGAGATCAATGCCGATCGGCTTCTATTTTCAAAGCAGAACGGCAAACGCATTCAGCATGACAAAATCCTTAATCGTTTGATTCTGAGCGAACTGGATGACAATAATCCTTTTCTCCAGCTGGTACGGACTGCTAATGTCAATTGGCATAGCCATCCTGCCTGGTATTTTTTGGTACACAAAGGTTTGGCTTCAGAAATAAGAATCCCGTTTGAACCTGAGAATGTCAGAGGACATCATTGGCGTGACTTAAACTTGCCCGCGCACAAGCTGGTTGCGAAAAATATTTTCTCTTGCGGCGGCAAAGATTTATTTATAGGTCCTAACGAACAAGTCTTAGACCAACTAGATAAGGCGGAGAATTGGTTGGTACAACCACGCTATCGTCCTTATCCCATGATGACCAACAAAGCAGGTGAAAAAGTTTATGCCGAGGTGCGCCTGATCGTGAAGCTCGATCTAACCATGCAACCGTGGATTGCGATGCAGATCGTTCGCATGTACTGCGCAGAGCAGGCGTCAGCGAGTTTCTTTCAAGGCCGTGAAGGTGAGGGCGCGAATATCCTGCATAGGCCGCCGGGCGAATAGCGGAACTTGCCTGCTGCATGCAACGGCAGTTGTTTGATCTTCCTCCACCTTGTATCTCAGATATCTCAGAATTAAGCGCAGCTTAATGCAACTTAATTCTAGGATTACGTACTCTATCTATGGTCTCAGCCCAAGTCGATAACCAGGTATGAAACCAGCCATTGACTGCGACCTGATGATGTTTGTGTAGCGACCAATACATCCATTTCGCTAACGTGCCTTCAATGAACACAGAACCGCTGGCAATCGCGCCCATCAAGCTACCGACGGTGCTGTAGTTGCCAAGTGAAACCAGTGAACCGTGATCTTTGTAAACAAAGTCTTTGAGTGATTTTCCGACTAGCGAGCGACATAAAGAATCTGCCAGGCAGGACGCTTGCTGGTGGGCGGATTGTGCGCGTGGGGGCACATTGGGCAAACCTTCACCTTGTGGGCATGCGCAACAATCGCCTATGGCAAAGATCGCAGGATCAAGTGTCGTTTGTAAATTGCTTTGCACCACCAATTGATTCAGGCGATTCGTCTCTAAGCCATCGAGGTTCTTCAGAAAGTCGGGGGCCTTGATTCCCGCTGCCCACACTACAATGCCGCTAGGAATAAACTTTCCACTCGCCATTGCCACGCCCTCTTTGCTGACTTCGACTACTTTTTCATTGGTATGAATCTCGATCGCTATGCTGCGCAACTCTTTGGCAACGGCATCGGATAAACGCTCTGGCAGCATTTGTAGTAGGCGAGGTGAGGCATCGACGATGACGATTTTTAATTCCTTTTCTGGGTGAAAATTTACTAGTCCGTAGCTGGATAGAATTTTGGTGGTCATATGCAGCTCGGCTGCCAGCTCCACCCCAGTGGCACCACCACCGATAATGGTCACCGTAAAGCGGCCTTCACCCGCATTCTGGCTTTGTGATTGTGCACGCAGACAACAATTGATCAGCTTGTGATGGAAGCGCTCAGCAGCTTGAAGTGAGTCGAGCATGATACAGTTTTCTTTGGCGCCCTTAGTGCCAAAATCATTGGTTTGACTACCTAAAGCGATGACCAATTGATCGTAATGAATTGCCTGTTGCGGTAATAGCTCATTGCCCTCTTCATCTATTGTAGGGGCGAGGTAGATTTCTTTCTTCTCACGCGATAGACCTTGCATGCGACCGAGACGAAAATCGAAGTGCTTGCTGCGTGCCAGCGCAAAATATTCACGTTCATCCGCATGGCTGTCCAATGTGCCGGCAGCGACTTGATGTAATAAAGGTTTCCACAAATGAGTACGACTCGCGTCGACTAAGGTAATGCGCGCTTTGCGTTTTTTTCCAAGTCGCTTACCTAATCGTACGGCCAGCTCCAGACCTCCGGCTCCACCACCCACAATCACAATCTGATGCAGCGTTTCTCCTATCTGTCCGTTCATCTTATTTCCTTGAAGTTTGGCAATTAGCTAATTAGGTTCTCTTCTGCCATATTTTATTTTTGTAAGTGCCACGTTCGTGACGTAATTTTCTCGGATCAAACTGAAATCGTCCCACAAACGCGCTGGCAGCGTATTTTGAGCCATTTTTGCTGTTCATGCTTACTTTTGATTTTGGCTTGCTCGCGATTGACGCCTCATTCGCAATAGGGCTAAGTAAAAAAGGTGTATCTTTGACCATTTGATATTTGAATGAGAAAACTAGGTTTCGCTCGTTCGTAAAGCCACCACCAACGAGATAGCAAGCTATTCGTGGTGCAGTTATGGGGTGAGTCATTGACTGCAATTGATGGTGCCTTAAATTAAATAGGCTGAGCAGAGGAGTGTTGACGGCTGGGCTGCTTTTAAGCCTAGCTGATTTTACTTTGTTGGCGCACCTTAGTATCTGGTCCGCAAACGCATTGCCTCACCCATCATCACCAGCACCGGACCTTCGCTAGGCGTCAAGCCGTGTGCCAATTCAGTCAGCGTCAGGTGAAGATGTTTTTCCTCAGGGCGACTGCAGCTCTCTACGATCACGATAGGATGGTTGGCTGAAAATCCTTTTGCCAGCATGCGTTGCGCTGTTAGTATCGCTTCTTTTCCCCCCATATATTGAATCAGGGTGTCGCAATCAGGTATGCGGGTTTCGGCGGATTCTCCGGGCGCGGTACTTGAAGTGAAGAGGGCGACACTGCGCGCCACGCCTCGTTTGGTTAGTGGTAATTTTACGCTGGCTGCAGCAGCCATCGCGGTGGTAATGCCGGGCACAATTTCGAATCGTATGCCAGCTTGCTCCAACGCCGTCATTTCTTCATCGGCACGCCCGAATAGCATAGGGTCGCCCCCTTTTAGACGCACCACGATCGCGTGTTGTTGTGCCGCTTCGACTAATTGTTGATTGATGTGTTCTTGTGCAGCAGAGCGTTGTCCACTGCGTTTGCCTACCGAGACCTTAATTGCTTGCGGACAGAGCGCTAACATTTCAGGAGTGACCAAAGCGTCATGCAAAACGATATCCGCTTGCGCTAAGAGTTTTGCACCACGCACGGTAATTAAATCAACTGCACCCGGACCAGCACCGACTAAATAGACGATACCGGTTTTTATGTGAACGGAGTGTGTAGTTGATTCAGATGGATTAGCCAAGACGTATCATTCCCGCTGCAACAGTTTGATGGGTGACTTCGTCGATCAAAATAAATGCACCTGTTGTACGGGTGGTATAGTAAGCATCAGCTGCGAGAGCTTGCTGTACATTGATATTGACGCGAGCGATGTCGTTCAATTTAAGTGTATCAGTTGCACGGCGTTCTTGGGTATTGATATCTAATAAAGTGTCGACCGATGCAACACGTGCTGCGACCTGACGTGTCGTATGTTTCAACCAATACTTGCGACGTACATCTAAGGCGTCTTCCGATAACCAGCACAGATCGGCACTCAAGGATTTCAAAACAGTGGCAGGACGATCCGCACCCGCTAACATATCGCCACGTGAGATATCCACGTACTCATTGAGCAGAATCGTCACTGATTGACCAACCACTGCGGTCTGTAAAGAACCATCTAAAGTTTGAATATCTTTGACGGTTGCAGCTTGACCAGATGGTTGCACCACGATGCTGTCACCAACACTGATTTTACCTGCTTCGATACGCCCCATGTAACCACGGAAGTCATTCGCTTCGTGACCATTGTGGCGCGCCACTAATTGCACAGGAAAGCGGAATGGTTCGTCATGGCACTCATCGTAGACGCTTAAGGATTCCAATAATTCGATCAAAGTCGGACCTTGGTACCACGCCAGATTATCGCTGTTAGTGACGACGTTATCGCCTGCTAATGCAGATAAAGGAATTGGATGCACATCTTTCAATCCTAGTTGTGTCGCGAATTCTTGGTAAGCGCCGACGATACGGTCGTAGACGGTCTGGTCGTAATTCACCAAATCCATCTTGTTGACAGCCACAATCACGTGCTCGATTTGCAGCAGATGGGCAATGGTGGAATGACGTTTAGTTTGTGTGAGGAGTTCGACACTGCCATCATCACCGAGTTTGACTTTGGAAACGTCGATCAGAATGATCACCGCATCGGCAGTCGAAGCGCCTGTCACCATGTTGCGTGTGTATTGTTCATGGCCAGGCGTATCGGCAATAATGAACTTGCGTTTCGGTGTGGCGAAATAGCGGTAAGCGACATCGATCGTGATGCCTTGCTCGCGTTCTGCTTCTAAACCGTCAGTAAGCAAAGACAAATCAATGGTGTCACCGACTGTGCGTTTATGTTTCGCTTTGGAAATCGCGCTTAATTGATCAGCAAAAATACCTTTGCTATCGAATAGCAAGCGACCGATGAGCGTACTTTTACCATCGTCCACGGAGCCAGCCGTGATGAAGCGCAGCAAGCCGCGCTCACGGGCGACATCGATAGGTGTGGCGGTTTGTTGTACCTTGGTGCTCATTAGAAATATCCTTCTTTTTTACGTTTCTCCATCGATGATTCAGACGTCTGATCATCCATGCGTGTAGCGCCGCGTTCGGTAATTTGTGTCACTGCGGTTTCTTCGATAATTGCGTCTACAGTGGCTGCATCAGACGAGACTGGGCAAGTGCAAGAAATATCGCCAACGGTGCGGAAGCGCACTACTTGTTTTTCTACCGTTTCACCAGCACGTGGCGGCGTCAATTCTGTGACTGGTACTAGCAAACCATTGCGCGGTATGACTTCGCGTTCATGCGCAAAGTAAATTGGTGGTAATTCGAGTTTTTCGCGGGCGATGTACTGCCAGACGTCGAGCTCGGTCCAATTGGAAATCGGAAACACGCGCATGTTTTCACCAGGATGAACTTGAGTGTTATACAAGTCCCATAATTCAGGGCGTTGTGCTTTTGGATTCCATTGACCGAATTCATCGCGGAAAGAAAAGATGCGTTCTTTGGCACGGGCTTTTTCCTCATCTCGACGAGCGCCACCTATGCAGGCATCAAACTTATGTTCCGCAATGGTTTCTAATAAAGTGACAGCTTGTGCCGCGTTGCGTGAATCAGTTTTTGGATTGCGCAAACGCACAGTACCGCGATTGATAGAGTCTTCGACTGAACCTACGATCAGGCGTTCACCTAATTCCGCTACGCGTTTATCGCGAAAGGTGATCACTTCTGGGAAATTATGGCCAGTATCAACGTGCACCAAAGGGAAAGGGAATTTCCCCGGACGGAAAGCTTTTTCGGCGATACGTAATAACACCACAGAATCTTTACCGCCTGAAAACAGCAGTGCGGGATTAGTACATTCGGCCGCCACTTCACGCATGATGTGGATGGCTTCGGATTCCAGCCAATCGAGATGGCGATTACTCGCGGCATCAATGAAGTGATTCTCAACTACGGTGTTCATACTTTACCTTTTAATTCGGTTTTGATTTTCAATTTAGACTGATTTAATGCGGATTAACTTCCCATCAACCACATGCAAGCCACATTCTTTCGATTCAGGATTTTCCCACCACCAACGTCCGGCGCGTACATCTTCACCAGCTTGTATGGCGCGCGTGCAAGGTTCGCATCCTATTGACGGATAGCCTTTGTCATGCAAAGCATTGTACGGCACATTATTGCTACGAATATAGTGCCAAACATCATCTTCTGACCAATCCGTTAAAGGATTGATTTTTTGCATAGCATGGGCGACATCGTCTTCTTGTAAGGCCAATTCAGCACGAGTGGTTGACTGAGCACGACGTTGTCCTGTGATCCAAGCTTTGTTGCCAAATAGTGCGCGATTCAATGGTTCGACTTTACGGATTCTGCAGCATTCTTTACGCATCTCTACGCTATCGTAAAACGCATTCAAACCGTGCTGCTGAACATAGCTGTTAACGGCTTCTGCTTCTGGCTTGTAGAGTTTGACTTCGTAGGCATAGGTTTCTTTGATGCGATCCAACATGCTCAAAGTTTCTTTGTGCAAGCGACCTGTTTCCAAAGAAAAGATACCTATGTTCAGCTTGTGACGCAAAATTAAATCAGTCAACACCATGTCTTCCGCTGCCAGGCTAGACGCGAATACGGCAGGCGAAAAATCAGCCGCGATTTTTTCTAAGACATTAATCGTTGTCGCCAGGCGTGCTGCAAAATCACTCATTTAAATACCTGTTCTTTCCACACGACGGAACAGTGGATTTTTCTCATCGACAGAAGTCTGATATTTTTCACTGAAATCTGTCAGGCCTTTAATCGCATCATGAATATTCTTGTCGGCGCGTACTGCAAAGGAATTGAAACCAACACGCTGCATATAAAACAGTTGATCCCGTAACACATCGCCAATCGCGCGCAACTCGCCAGTGTAATTAAAGCGGGTACGTAAGTTGTAGGCGATGGAATAACCGCGACCATCGGCAAACTTCGGGAAATCAATTGCTAACAAAGTAAACAAGGAAAGATCATTGCTTAGTTCTTTGGCTTGCTCATTGCTACTAAACCAGACTGCGATATTGGCGTGATTTTTCACGCGAGCTAGTAGATTTTCTCTTTGTAACTGCCACACCTTCAAAGGCACAATGATTTTGCCTTCTGGTACTTCAATTGAGTCGGCGCTGTCATCTTCGGATAATTGCAAAATTTCCCAATCATCATCGACGACTGCCCGATCCTTAATTATTTTACTCATTCCATTCTCCCCTTAATACACAACTGCAGAACCGGCATCCTCTCCGTGATGCTCGATAGTTTTTATAGGTGTTGCATAAACATATTCTTTGAATGGCGCGATCCCCAAACGCTGTGCAGTATCGATAAACCGCTCGCCATTCACACGATCACGCAAATACACTTGCACGATGCGATCTATCACTTCTGGCATCTGTCCTGCTGAAAATGATGGTCCTATGATTTTACCGATGGCAGATTGATTACCTTGCGCACCGCCAATCGACACTTGATACCATTCGCTACCATCTTTATCTACTCCCAAAATACCGATATTGCCAACATGGTGATGACCACACGCGTTGATGCAGCCTGACATATTCAACTCTAAATCGCCGATGTCATGCAGGTAATCAAGATCGTGGAAGCGATCGGTAATGTCGAGTGCAATAGGAATCGATTTCGCATTTGCCAGTGAGCAGAAGTCACCACCTGGACAACAAATCATATCGGTCAATAAACCAATGTTTGGCGTTGCCAAGCCATGCGCTTTTACTTCTTTCCAAAGATCGAATAAGCGACTTTGTTCAACATCCGCTAATACTAAATTCTGTTCATGTGTCACACGAATTTCGCTAAAACTGTAGCGATCAGCCAAGTCCGCGACGAAATCCATTTGGTCGGCATTCGCATCACCTGGAGGCACCCCAGGTTTCTTAAGTGATAACACAACGGCATTGTAACCCGCTTGTTTGTGAGGTTTTACATTCCGCTTCACCCAATTGGAAAATGCCTTATTTTCTTGTTGTAATTGCACAAAAGTGCTGTCGGTTTCAGGCAAATTGGCATAGTCGGGCGCTGTGAAATAGGCGGCAACACGCTGCAACTCGGCTTCCGTGAGTGTGCCTGGGCCATCTTTGATGTCTCGCCATTCTTCTTCAACTTGACGCGCGAATTCTTCTGGACCTATGGCTTTAACCAAGATTTTGATGCGTGCTTTATAAATATTGTCACGACGTCCGAATTGGTTATAGATGCGCAGAATTGCTTCGAGGTAGGTCATCACGTGCTGCCATGGTAAGAACTCACGAATCACGCTACCCAAAATGGGGGTACGACCCATGCCACCGCCAACCATCACTTTAAAGCCAATTTCGCCAGCCTCGTTATGTACAACAGTTAAGCCGATATCATGAACCGCAATTGCCGCACGGTCTTCTTTCGCACCATTGATTGCGATCTTGAATTTACGCGGCAAGTAGGCGAACTCGGGATGGAAGGTGGTCCATTGACGCAAGATCTCCGCATAAGGGCGAGGATCAATGATTTCATCTGCAGCGACACCAGCAAATTCATCTGAGGTGATATTACGCATGCAGTTGCCTGAGGTTTGAATCGCATGCATTTCTACGCTTGCCAACTCCGCGAGAATATCGGGTGTGTCTTCCAGATTAATCCAGTTATATTGGATGTTTTGACGGGTTGTGAAGTGGCCATAACCTCGGTCATACTTACGCGCGATGAATGCGAATTTTCGCATTTGCGTCGATGACACTAAGCCATAAGGCACGGCAACGCGTAGCATGTAAGCATGACGCTGCATGTATAGACCGTTTTGCAAACGCAAGATACGGAATTCATCTTCCGTTAATTCGTTCGCGATGCGGCGGCTTACCTGATCGCGAAACTGCGCGACGCGTTCTTGAACGATCAAATGATCATGTTGGTCGTAACGATACATCTTCGAACTTCCTATATAAATGCACCTGAGCACCTGATTTGTAAATGTGTCATACAGACCGGGTAAAGAGGTTGTGAGCGTAATGGAATAAAAGTGTGCTGGTGGTATAGATTAATTGGCGACAAGTTTGCTTCTGCTAAATCGAGACACTACAGCACTAACTTGCAAGCGACCAAAGTTAAGGTAGTCGCCAGAATACCGCGCAATAATTTTTCAGGTACGGCTTTTGCCGCCATGGAGCCCAGAGTGATGCCAGGTATGGAGCCTAACAATAATGAGCCTAACAATTCCCAGTTAATTGATCCTAACCACCAGTGTCCTAGCGCTGCGATTGCTGTCAGTGGCACGGCATAGGCGATATCAGTACCCGCGACGTGGGCTGCCGGCATTTTGGGATATAACAACACCAAAATAGTGGCACCTATCGCACCAGCACCAATGGAGGAAATCGTCACCAATACGCCTAAGATAGCACCTGCAGTAATCGTGGCGATAGCGAGTTTTTGACCCTGTAATTGACGTTCTGGATGAGCATTGATCCAGGCGATCAATTTGCTGCGATATAAGATCGCGATCACAGTTAAGAAGACTGAACCAGCGATGGAGTAGCGAATGATCTGCCCTAATTCCTGACTTAAACCACCAAATTTTTTCAAGGCTAGCGTAGCAAATAAGGCGGCAGGCAGCGCGCCAAAACACAACAAGCGCACCACATGCCATTCGACTGTGCCACGCAAACGATGAGTGAGGGTGCCGGTTGCTTTCGTAATAGAAGCGAACGCCAGATCTGTACCCACCGCTACCGCAGGCGAAACGCCGAATAACAGTGTCAGTAAGGGCGTCATTAACGAGCCACCACCGACACCAGTCAAACCGACCAGAGTGCCAACTGCGAAACCGGAAATAATATAGGTAAGTGTCATAGCGCCTCGTACAAAGTAGCATGCATGATAAGTCTATGCCGCTTTATAACAAACTACTTAGTATTTATTTGCTTATATGTGGTTTGACTATATAGAAATGCGAAATTTTTTTGTTTTATCGGTTTTTGAGAGAAATTGGACGAAATGGAGCAAGTTTTCTGAAAATATGCCGGAAGCTAGTTGGAGTGGCATCATGCCCACCATCACGCACTGAATCGGCCAAACAGAAAAGACCTTACGTTGGTAAAGCGTTTAAATCCAGATGACATCGTCAGTGTTCAAGAAAATCAAGTCTTACATGAATCTTGGTTGACGATGCCTTAGCTCGCAAACTCAGATCTCTGGGATCAATGCATTTAAATCTGTTACGCCCACATCAACGTTTGCCTGGCTAAACATGGTCGTGATCTGACCACGATGATGGGTCTGGTGATTAAAGACATGCATGAGCAGGCCAAATAGCTGTTTTTTGTGAGAATTGCCTTTTATATCGATGTAAGGGATTGGCGCGAGCAGATCCTCGTCTTGAGCTTTTAGACTCAGTTGTAGCAACATGTTATCGAGTTTGATGCGATAGTTGTGTAGCTCCACAAAGTCTTCAAACAAGCTTAAATCTAACGCCTGAATTTGTTGTAATTGCTTTGCTTCTTCTAAACCCCACTCAGCCGGAAAACTCGCACTGAGGCGCCGAATCCAAATAGTATCCGCCACCGCCAGATGATTTAAGGTCGAGAAAATAGAACCAAAGAATGCGCCACGATTTTCTCTTAATGCGTCTGCCGAAAGGCTAGCTGCAGTGTCATATAATTTTTGATTCATCCATTGATTGTATTGCGCCATTAATTGTAGGTGTTGGTTCAGAGACATAGAAATTCCTTAATTGAGCCTTGTCATTTTCCATCATTTTGTTTAGCGAGTTTCAATCTAGAAGTCTACAATAGCTGAGTCCTTTGTTTCGTAATTCGTGGCGCTTCAGGTACGAACTTCTCCAGGAACATTAAGAATTTTTTAGAAAGTTTTTTTGTGGATTTTGACACTTTACGCTCATTAGCATTTCATCGTGAAATGGTCGCCAGTCGTCGCTTAATGCAGTGCGATGATTTGCCCTTGGATTCAGCTTTGAAACAAGTGTTGAGCGAAGTCGCCGGCAAGCAGGGACTAGATCAGATGTTAGAAGTACGTCGCCTTGAACAGGTTTTACTAATCGAAAACAAGGAAAAGAAGCGACATCAGTCACAACAAAGACATCATATAAAGCAAGCAAAAAAAGCGATTCCAGCGGCGAAGTGGTGTGCATGGTTCGACGGTTCGGCACGTCCCAATCCTGGCTCCTGCACGATCGGTGCGGTACTAAATGCGCCGGATGGTCGCTCGTGGCAATTGAGTTGTCCAATTGGTTATGGCAATAGCAGTGCGGCTGAGTATCACGCTTTGATCGCGTTATTGAAACTGGCGATAGAGCACGATGCAAGTGACATAGTGATTTATGGTGATAGTCGGGTTGTGATAGACGATCTCGACCCCAAGACCAAAAATCATGCACAAGCGTTGACAGACTTTCGCTGTGAGGCTAAGCGATTGCTACAACAAATTCATGGAGCAAGCTTGCAATGGATACCTCGGGTCAGAAATCAGAGGGCAGATATTTTGGCGCAACGTGCTTTTGAAAAAAATACATCAGCGCTAGGTGCAATTGTATAAAAATGAAATCAGGACATTCTGATAGCGGTTCAGCTTGTCCTGACCTTGTAAGTGATTCTGAGCTCTAAAAAATGCCCTGCAAAGAAATCGATAGTAATTTTGAGTCGCCAAAGAAGGGATAGGGATAATGTGACTTATCTTTCGAGATATCGTATTGGATCTTCAGCGCAGTATCTTTGTGGAAGTCCCATCGTAGAGACAGATATTGAGTTTTTCTACCTTCGGTTGGCTCATTAATGGTGGTGTATTGCGAGTAGGTATACATCGGTGTCCACTCACCAAATTGATAACCGAATCCAAACAAGGCATATTTGTACACATTGTTCAAACCTTTGCGAGCATCTACTTGCTGATAGCGATCAATCTCGGCTTTGACTAGCCAATTTTTATAATCCATATTGGCAGATATCCCCATAATCTGGGTGGATTGATCATTCACTAAATAGAGATTACCGCCACCGGGCTTGTCTTGCCATAATGTGTCTTTATAGCGCATATACATGGCGCGTACATCAACAATGCCATTATTCGCTGCGACTGAGACGCCAAGAATTTTTTTCCAAGATTCATTCGTAGGCGTCGTGTAGTAAATCAGGGTGTCATAGGCGTTGTTCTTCTGCGTGTAGCCGCCAGTCCATGCAGAGACCGTTGTAGCCCAATCTGACTTGCCTAATTGCGTACGATAGCTGACATTTGCCCCGTTATAGGCATAGATAGGCCAGCCATAGACATCGGGTGCGGGACGTACCCATGGATAGGCATACCCTATGTACAGATAATCACTGTAATAATACAAGGGAATTCGCATTTTTCCGGCTTGAAAAGTCCAAGCCGAATCTGTTTCCGGTGTCCATGTCGCATAAGCCCAGTCGATCGTAGGTCGAGAGCCCGCATTTGGATTGTTACTGCGGCTAATGATTTGCGTGGTTGCAGACAAAGTGGGAGTAAAATCCTTTTTGACTTGAATTCCTAGCAGGGATTCCTGATTAAACTGGAAGCCTTTGCTCTTTTCGTACACCCCCGCATATTCCCAAGCTTGCATAGAACAAGGGCATTGCCATTGCTGATAAGTCCAAGGCGAACTACTGTTTAATGCTGAGCCGCTGAGCACTTTAGCACCGGTAATATTATAAAAACCGGTGAGTTTGAATGTGCCATCGTCGCTTAGATCGATCGCCTGACTAACAGACGGATAGAGTAGACAGAGAGCGAGTGCAAGTAGTGATTTTTTCATTATTCAATCTCCAGAAAAAGGTATCGTCTGTTTGGATTACGGAATCAATGCCACTACTTTGACACTATCATCGACCGCAGATTTCTCTATATACCCTATGGCATTCACGTTTTCTCGAATGGCTTTTTTTACCTCGTCACTACTTTTATATTCCCTTGGCGGTTTTCCTTTTCCGGTAAAGACGATACGAGCCCAAATCGCTTGTACTTGCGGCGGTTCTTTTTCCAAGACTTTTTTATAAAATTCCAAGCGTATGGGGGAGCCACTGGCTTGCTCTAAGGGGGTAAATTGCACAGAGCCACCCAGAAAGAATTGGGCGGCTTGTGAGCTCGTCATGGTTTTCGTGTCATTTTGTGGATTGACGACGATGACGAGTTCAGCATAGACGGGGGAAGCAATGGTCATTAGCGCTGCGATCATTGCGATAGAGCGTATCATCTGTTTCATAGTTTTTCCTGTCCATAACACATGTCAGAATGAAAATCTAAGTCCACTTACACCGTCTTCAGTCTAGTATAGATTTGTGAAATGTCTATGACTCGTTGCTTTCCTTCCACATTATTTAGTTGGGCTCATTTTTGAAAAAAAGTCTTGATAAAAAAATGTGAATTAGCTATATGGATGACGCAAAATGAATGTTCAATATCGATTTAGATAGGCATCTGATGACCAAGGTACTGCGACGCTTTTTCCATTCGCTTATTGGGCAATTCGCCCGCATGGTTGTTTGTTCTTTTTCTTTTCTTATTTTGGCTGTCGTGTACGACGGTAATCGCATGGTAAATGCGGCTCTACTACACAATGTTAAGTCAAGTATCGACCAGACTTCACAACTCCTTAATTTGTTAGTTTCTACCTATGTCAGCGTGGATGATTTAAAGACAGTGCAGATTTTTTTGAGTTACTTAATGAAGACGACATGAATGGTTTGAGCGACGTCGTTATTTGTGATGAAGATGGAACGCCTGTCGTAAATACTCTAAGCGAGATCGTCAGCATACCCAAGCGCAGTAACCGAAGTTAACTTGAGTCTGCTATGGGGAGTGGAACGATACATGTGTGAAATTCCATACTCTTGAATAATCAATCGATAGGCTCCCTACAATTCGGTTTGTCAGTGAAAAATTTGTTAGACGCGACGGTGCAAGAGAAACAAAGTTCACTTGCGCGAATATTCTTAATTCTTGCATTTACTTTGCGCATATTTTTTATTTTTGGACGACGGTTCTCAAAGCTCGTGAGTGCTATGACGCATGCCAGTCAAAAAATCGCTTCGGGAAAATTTCAACAAGTCATTACGGTCGCTGGGCAAGATGAACTATCGGTATTGATGGAACATTTCAACTTGATGGCACTTCAAGTGAATGAAATGCGCCAGAGCTTTCAGGATGGCAGCATCAAGAAATCAAAGATTGATCAGTATGTCAAAACAATAGAAGATGCGGCGAGTTTAATACTTGTGAACGTTACTCGTGCCGCCAGCTTAATTCGCAGCTTTAAAACGATCGCAGTGAATCAAACCAGCGAAAGTCGAGCGCATTTTAAATTACTAGATTTATTGATGGCCTTGGAATCTACAGTTCGTTTGCAGGCGAAACACAAAACGATTCGATTTGATATTGACGTTGCTAAAAGTATTGAACTAGATAGTTTTCCGGGGGCTTTAACACAAGTATTTGTAAATCTCTTTGCTAACGCGGTCATTTATGGTTTTGAAGGGGGCGATGTAGAAAGTATACTACTGCATGCTGAAAGGCATAGAGGAGATTCAGACCCTCAAAATATCGATCTTTCTGCAGATGGTGTCGGCATTCGCCTGGAACATATTTTCAAGATTTTTGATCCACTTTTTACCAATCAACTAGGACAGTGTGGGGCTTGGCTTGCATGTCAGCTTTAATATCGTCAATAATCTTTTTTTGGTGTGAGTCTCAAAGTCAAAACTATTGAAAAAGGTACGACTTTTCTTGTTTCTATCCCGATATCTGTTCGCGAAAGCCAGACAAGTGACTCGGAGCAACACGCCGGGTACGTCACTTAGCCTAACTTCATCTCTTTCTATTTCAGTATTGCGGTGATCTATTGAAGTCGCTTAGGATTATGCTGGAGTCCGAATGATCAAATAAGAGAAATAGAGACTGGGAAAGTGATGGCGTCAAACAATTGCAAGTACAACGCTCAAATACAGTAAGCAAAATAGAAAAAAATAGAACAGGAGACAAAATGAGTGATCCAACTAGTGGGCGCGATGGAGATAGTGCAGCCCCAGATATTCGCATGGTGATAGATCAAAAGAGTGCATTTCCACCGGTAGCCCGGCTTGGTGCTTTTCGTGCATTCCGCTGGTTGTATTTAGGTTGGCAGGATTTTCGTGCTGAACCTATGGCGGGATTGCTTTATGGAATCTGTTTTGCTGCGATGGGCGCGATACTGAAATTGACACTGGCGAATGCACCACAGTACTTATCCGCCTTAACTTGTGGGTTTCTGTTAGTTGGACCACTGCTTGCTTTGGGTTTGTATGACGTTAGCCGCCGTATCGAGAATTTGCGATCTGGAATGTTAGGAAGTGCATTTTCTATGAGTGGTCGTTGGAGTAATATTGGCACGTTCGCCGTGGTTTTGGCCGTGATTATGATGGTTTGGGCGCGTGCTTCACTCATCATTTTTGCCTTGTTTTATAACAAGGGTATGCCAACTATGGAAGGTTTTTTGGCGAAGCTGTTTTCTCTTGAAAATGTCGAATTTTTATTCGTTTATGTTTGCGTAGGTTTTGTTTTTGCCAGTTTGGTGTTTGCGATTAGCTGGGTCTCAATTCCCTTGATGTTGGATAGGGATACCGATGCAATTACGGCCATGATTATCAGTATTGTGGCCTTATTCGTCAACGTACCTTTGACCATGGTGTGGGGTCTGACTATCGTCGCTTTTGTTGTTCTGGGCTTTATGACTTGGAATCTGGGATTCATTATTACGATGCCTATCATAGGACATGCCACTTGGCATGCTTATCGTGAGGTAGTTGGGCCGGCGGATCATCGCAGTTAAATGAAGTACTGATTTGGAATAAAAAATGGCGCAGAGTTTTTTTACTCTGCGCCATTTTTTTCAATTCAAATCTATTGTTATTAGATCTATTTCAGCGGTGGAATTGCCTGTGGCACCAAAGGTTTAATCGGTTGCTCTTTGAGTTTTTTCTGCAGATAATTCAACGCCGTTTCCAATTGTTTATCTTCGCCTTTGAACGTTGCGTTGGGCAGATTGTCGACTTCAATATCTGGTGCGACGCCAACACCTTCAACTAGCCATCGACCATCTTTGACGTCAAACTGTGCATTTTCGGCAGCGCGCACCATACCATTGTCGCTCAAGGTATTTCTATCCGATAACCAAACGCCAGCGCCTGCCGTGCGCTTGCCAACCAAGGGGCCGAGACTGAGTGCTTTTACCCCAGCCGCAAATGTTTCACCATCAGAGTAGGTCAATTCATCAATCAAAACCACCAAATGACCTCGGAAAGTTTGTTGCATATTGGCGTAGGGTTGATTGCCTGCCGATGACCAGAATGCCCATGCTTTGCGCAAGAGTTTTTCTATGATCCAGCTATCAATATTCCCGCCATTATTGCGGCGCACGTCGATAATCAGACCATCACGATCGAAGTTCGCGTAAAAGTCGCGGGCAAAGCTGGCGACATCAGCTGGTCCCATGGCACGCAAATGCAAGTAACCGATCTTGCCATTTGAACTGCTATCGACTTTGCTTGCCAGGCTTTGTTCCCAATCGCTATAGCGCAGGTTGGCCTGCTTCATCATATTGATAGGTGACACCAGAACAGTCTTGCTATTGGTGCCGCGTTTCACTTGCATCAATATTTGTTTGTCGGCCTGATTCAATAAGAGATCGGAAATGTCACGCGCGGCTAATACCTCTTTGCCATTGATGGCGGTGATGATGTCGCCATTTTTGATGTCGAGGTCAGGATTATCCAGGGGCGCGCGTTGTGATGGTAAGTCTGGTTCGCTGCGGTAGATGTGATCGATGCGGTAGCCATCTGCGACTCTGCTGAGCACAGCACCAAGGCCTGCCGCTTGTCCATCAGGTGCTGCACGACGTACATCGCCAGGGCGGACTTGTGAATGCAAAGAGCTGACTTCACTCACCATCAATCCCAGTACGTCATTCAGCTCAGCACGGTCGGTAATGCGATCAACTAAGGGCGCGTATTTGTCACGTACTTTTACCCAGTCCACACCACGCATATTGGTGTCGTACAAGAAATCACGGTGCATGCGCCAGGCATCCATGTACATCTGCTTCCACTCTTGGCGTGGGTTGGAACTGAAACTCCAATCCTCAATTTTCACCTTGGCTTTACTCAGATCGCCAGGGGCTTTTGCCGCCGCATCGACGACGTAAAATTCACCGTTGCCGCTGCCTGTGTGTACAAGTACTCGTTTTTTATCTAGTGACAAATCGAAGTTACGAATACCCGCTGCAAAGACTTCTGCTTGTGGAGCTGTTTTGCTGATCGCCAAGGTTTTTAAATTATTGCGGCTGCGATCATTGGCATCACGCTCCATGAAGTACAAGCGCTTATCATCAGCGATCAAGTGACGATAATTTCCAGCAGCGATTGGTACTTCATATAAACGTTCAGCCAATCCTTGGTACACGATAGCATTGCCAGTTTTTTTCACGGGCGAGGCGTCCGCTCTTTTTCCAGTATCTTTACTAGCTTCTGCGCCTTCTGGTTTTTCGCTTGATTTGTCTGCAGCCTTGTCAGTATTTTTATCACCGTTTTTATCATTATTCTTGCTCAATTCATCGTCAGGCTTAAATGGGAAACGATTGCCTGGTTGCAAAGCTAAAGCGAAGATCCCAGCACGTTTATCGAAATACGTGCCCATATTGCGGTCACCCCAAGGTGCGCCGATGCCGGGTTGAAAATTGCGGTTCGATAAAAAATATAACCATTTGCCGTCGCTGGAGAACGTAGGCGATTCAGATTCATAGCGGTCAGTCGTGACAAAATGGGTTTGCTTACTGTCGATGTCATACAAGCCAATTTGGTTGCGGCCTTGCGAACTATTGCCTCGAACCATCGCTAATGTTTTGCTATCAGGTGACCAGACGATTTCATCGTGTGTGCCATTCCCGCCTTTGGACGCATCATCAATCACCACATTCGATTTTGTCGCGAGATCTAGCAACCAGAGACGGCCGCGTTTATCGATATGCGCTAAATATTTACCATCCGGTGACGGACCCATCGCTAGTCTGTGAGTTTCACCGTCTTTGGTTAATTGCTCCGGCTTACCATTGCCATTTGTTGGGAAGCGCCAGATTTCATTTTCGCCCGTGCTATCAACGAAAGCATAGACATAACGATCATCATGCGAGAACACAGCTTCCCGTGCTCTGGCACCATCAGGTAAACTAATATCGACACGACGCTGTGTGCCAGTGCCCGCGATGCTCATTTGACCGCGTGCGGTGAAGACTAGTTTTTCATCTTTACCTGCGACTTGGACATTAGTCAAAAATTCTAAAGGGTTTTTGATATAGCGTTGGCGCGACTGATCAAAGTCGGAAACCAAGTCAACATTCAGTAATTTATCGCTCGATCCCGCCAAGTCTAGTACATGTAAATTGGCACCTAATTGATAGACGATCTTGCCATCACCTAATTGCGGGTTTCTGACTTCCCATTCCTTATGTTTGGTCACCGCACGCACATCGCTACCGTCTAAATTGGCTGCATAAACATTGTAAGCACCGTCACGGTCGCTTAAGAAATACAGACGGTTTTTCCACAACATAGGGCGGCGGTTATTTGATTTTTCTTTCGCGAAGATATTGACTGCTTCTGCCTTAGCGTTTAAGTCGAATTTCCATAACTGTGCTAAACCACCACCGCGATACATCTTGGCATTGTCGTTACGTGTATGCAGACCGAGGCGGGTGAAATACAAAGTCTTCCCAGATTCATCCAAAGCTGCTTCATTGGCATCGGTGACAGGAAACACCTGGCGTTGCAGATTCTGTGGATTGATTGCAGAGATTACGGTTTGCGCACTCGGTCCGACTTGATTTTGGCTAGTCACCAAGACCTCGCCTTGAGCACTCCAGCCTAACACCGTTACGGCGGTATTTTCAAAGCTGATACGTTTAGGCACACCACCTGCGAGCGGCATCACATACGCCTCTTGCGCACCCTCGTAGTTAGCGGAAAACGCGATCCATTTTCCATCTTGAGAGATCGCCGAGTTAGTTTCCGCGCCCAAATGAGTGGTCAGGCGTTGTGCTGCACCGCCAATGACGCCGACTTTCCATAAGTCGCCTTCTGAAGTGAAAACGATAGAATCAGCGCGGATAGATGGGAAACGGACATAAGCATGATCGTTGGGCGCGGCATAGGCTGAAGCAATCATGCCGCCTAAGGATAAGCTAAAAAGTAGAGAACGAATTTTCATGGTTTTAGGCGGATAGGGTTGAAAAAATGCAAAACGAAAGATTGAGTGATTGTAATAATATTTAATTAGTTCATATAGAGAATATAGTTCGACATCAAAATGTAAGGCTTACATATGTTTCTATTTCTGGCTTTGAACGTGGACTCATTGTTTTGTGATAACAAAACATGCTTGAAATTTTTGTTAATGCATTCAGACCATTTAGCATTGAAATAGTTCTCCAATTGAAAGCAGTGCTCATCAAATAGCTAATTTTTTTGGTGATTATTATTTGATCAGTGTGTATTGCCTGTTAGTTTTCGCTGATGCCTAGCGTAGGCGTGGGCTGGCTTTAGTAACTGCGCTAAAAAATCAAACTAGCGCAAATCACGCTCAAGCTAAGGGAGGAGCTAAATTGAGCATCTATCTAGAGAGTGGAATCAAAGGGGAAATGCGAGCTAAGACTATTTTGACTCAAGCGCATGCTTGAATAGCGGGGCAAGCCATGCGAAGTTGCGTAAAACAGTTTTTATTTTTTGTACTGCAAATAATCTGTGGTTAAATGTACATGTGACCAAAAAAATGACGCTGATGATAAATTTTCGATCTTCTATTATTCTACTTAAGTGTGTATCGACGCTGATTAGATTCATTTCCTCTCTCGTGATTTTGCTGGGATTGAGTTTCTCTGTCCAAGCCGATCAAGCTACGCCAACAATTGTCCTAGTTGGAGAAGACGAATGGTATCCCTACTCAGCCTATAAGGACGGTAAGCTTCAAGGTTTAGCTGTTGATCTGATTGAGGCGGCTTACGCTGCCGTGAACGTGAAAGTGCAATTCAAAACAGCATCTTATTCACGCTGTATGATGCTTGCTGAAAGTGGCCAAGAGTTGGGCTGCTTTGATAGCTTGAAAGATAGCAAACTAAGCAAAACACATTTATTTCATCAAGAGCCGCTATTCACTGCAGAAATTGGGATATATGCACGCGCAAGTTCAACAGAAAACAATATTAAACCTCGAGATTTGCGGGAGAAGCATGTCGGGGTTACCCACGGCTATACTTATTCAGACGAAATCGATGGTAGTCAATTCATTCAGCGGGAAGTGGCACCAACGGACGTATCGAATTTGCGTAAGTTGTTACTTAATCGTTCTGAGTATTCTTTGGTATACACCCGGGTAGTCGACTATCTTGTCAGTAAGTATCCTTCAGAATTCAAAGACAAAGTCCGTCAGGTAGGTAGTCTAAATCAAAGTGAGTTATATCTAAGCTTTTCTAAACATCGCCCAGAGGCAAAGAAATTTGCCAATTTACTCGACCTTGGTTTGCGCAAGATAAAAAAGAATGGAATGTATGCTCAGATAGAGCAGAAGTGGCGCACTCCCCCTCCCTGAACGTCCAGTTCTCAAATTCAAAACTTAGTAACCAATGGTCTGTGCCGCTTCATGCACCAATTGTTTAAATAAATCATGGCGCATGCCACTAATCTGACCACTTTTTACCGCGTCTAAAACCGTACACCCCGGTTCGGTATGGTGATGGCAATTGTAGAATTTGCAGTGTCCAAGATGAGGCAAAAATTCTGGGAATGCACGTTCAAGCATCCCTTCACTCAAATGGTGTAGGCCGAATTCCTGAAAACCGGGCGAATCAATGACATACGTCGGCTTACCCTCATATTCTTCCATCTGAAACAGGCGCGTGAAGGTGGTTGTATGTTTCCCAGTATCTAAAGCCGCTGAGATTTCTCGCGTAGCTATCTCCGCATCAGGAATCAAGAGATTAATCAGCGATGATTTTCCCATCCCGGATTGACCGATTAAGATCGTGCTTTGTCCTTTAATCAATGACAGCATTTTTTCACGGGTCGCTTCAGCTTGTGCTGTGACTGAGACCTCGTGCACCGGATAGCCAAGCGAGGCATATAGGCCGACACGCTCGCGCGCTTTCGGTAAGCTGGTAGTGACGTCAATTTTATTTAGAACGATATGGGCTTTGATGCCCGATGATTCTGATGCGACTAGGGCGCGTGAGATTAAATCATCAGAAAAACTAGGTTCGGTGGCTACTACCACGATCAATTGCGTCAAATTCGCCGCCAGCATTTTTGATTTGTACTGGTCAGAGCGATACAGCAGCGTAGTGCGCGGCACGATGGCTTCGATTACACCTTGATTGGCAGAGGTCATTTGATATTCAACGATATCACCCACTGCAACATCACTTTTTTTACCACGCGTCACGCAGTGTAATTTAATGCCATCAGCTTGAATCAGATAGTGACGACCATGCGCAGCTATCACCGTACCTTGTTCGGTCGGTCCCGATTTCTTTTGCGGAGAAAATTTCTTAGACATGCAGTTCGTTTAACCGAAAGTCTGCGTGAAGATGACGTCGAGCTTGGCAGCACAAATGAAATCATTTTCTGATATACCACCCTTGCCACCATTGACCGTATGCGTGTCAAATTTGACGACGCAACGATTATAAGTGACGACTAATTCTGGATGATGATCTTCCTCGTGTATGGTGTAAGCAATAGCATTCACGAAAGCCAAGGTCTCATAGTAATTTTTGAAGTTATAAGTCTTAACGATACGTGGCCCATCTTGTGCCCAACCGGGTGTTGCGGCGAAGAAGGCAGTCAATTCTTGGTCTTGCAAACCGATTTCAGTGTGGGCGGATTTTTTTGCTAAGAGATCAGATGTTTTCATAGAATTTTTTGGATAATGAGTTGTTTGTGACTACGACTTAAGCCAAGGCTTGCTGATGTAAATGTGCAATCCGGATTGATGCTGGCGGATGCGAGTCATAAAAGGCAGAATGTACAGGATCCGGCGTTAAAGTTGAGGCATTATCTTCATATAGTTTGACCAGAGCCGACACCAGGTCATTTGCGTTCGTATGTTTCACCGCAAAGGCATCGGCTTCGAATTCATGTTTGCGTGAACTGATGGACGTTATAGGCGAAAGTATGAAAGTAAAGACGGGCAAGGTTAGCATGAATAAAATCAAAGCCATTGCACTATTCGATGACGCAAAGGAAATAGGATCGACGCTTAAGCCAGTGTAAAACCAAATTTGTTGTTTCAAATAACCGAGCAAAGCCAAGAATCCCAGCGATACTGCGAACATCACCACCATACGTTTGACGATGTGCTTAAGTTTAAAATGGCCGAGCTCATGCGCCAAGACAGCTTCTACTTCTTGAGGTGCCAGACGTTCGATCAAGGTATCAAAAAACACGATGCGTTTGGTTTTTCCAAAGCCAGAAAAATAAGCATTACCATGCGCACTGCGTTTTGATCCATCCATGACAAATAAGCCGCTGGAGGCAAAACCTACGCGTTGCATTAATCCTTCTATGCGGGTGCGCAAAGCCTCATCGGCGAGTGGCGTGAATTTGTTAAATAAGGGCGCAATCCAAGTCGGGAAAATCAACATCATCAAGAGCTGAAATCCGCTAAAGACTAGCCAAGCGTACAGCCACCACAAATTGCCAGACTTATCCATTAGGCTTATGACGACCCAAACTAAAGGTAAGCCAATTGCTGCCCCGATTACGCTGCTTTTGATCATGTCTGTGAAAAATAGCTTCAAAGTCATTTTATTGAAGCCAAATTTTTCTTCCAAGACGAATTGGCGGTATAGCTCGAATGGCAAATCAATTGCACCGCTGATTAACGTAAATGCGACTAGCAAGCTGAGCTGGTAGCTCATGCCGTTACCTAACCATTGAAACAAAGTCGCCGCGAGCAATTGCAAGCCGCCGAATAGCGTAAAACCAAGCAAGACCAAAACGCTGACGAATAAAGAAATCAATCCAAAGTGAGTTTTAGCTATGGTGTAGTCAGCCGCTTTTTGATGTGCTTCTAAACTTATTTTCTCTGCGAACTCAGCAGGAACCGCTGAGCGATGCCTGGCCACGTGACGCAATTGGCGAGACGATAGCCAAAATTGCAAACTTACTGTAATGCCAAGAAAAACAACGAATAAAACCGAAAACGTATATGAATTCATGGGAAAATGCTGCTTTATCAGAAAAATGTTTAAGGCAATTATTTTTTAATCACTATTGATCGATTAGAAAATGAAGCCAAATAATATTAAATAATGCCAAGTTAAGGTTCTAGGAAGAATTATGTCACAAGAGAGCAATGTTCAAGTAAATGAAACCACGAGCGTGGTGCTGGCCAAACCAGCGAAACCCAATGAGATGAATTTGATTTGGGTTGATATGGAGATGACAGGCCTCGATCCCGATACCGATAAAATCATTGAAGTGGCGGTCGTCGTGACAGATATGCAATTAAATGTCTTGGCAGAAGGTCCGGTATTTGCAATTCATCAATCCGATGAAGTTTTAGACAAAATGGACGCCTGGAATAAAGGTACACACGGACGTTCCGGTCTGATCGACAAAGTCAAAGCGTCTGCCGTAACCGAAGCTGATGCGGAGAAGGCCCTGATAGAATTTTTGAGAGCCTATGTACCAGCGGGCAAATCACCGATGTGCGGCAATACGATTTGCCAGGATCGCCGCTTTATGTTTCGTGGTATGCCAAAACTGGAAGCCTTCTTCCATTATCGTAACTTGGATGTGTCAACCTTGAAAGAATTGTGCCGTCGTTGGAAACCGGCTCTATCTAGCGGCTTCAAGAAACATCAAAAACACACGGCGCTGGCCGATATCATTGAGTCCATCGAAGAGTTGAAATACTATCGCGAGCACTTTATTAAGGAGTAATTCTGGCATAAGCTTGCCGTCAACGTGAAAAGGCTGACGATGTCAGCCTTTTTTTATTGTGGCAGTAATTAACTTAAACGCCCAACAATTCCACCTCAAAAATCAAAGTTGCATTTGGTGGAATCACGCCACCAGCGCCGCGTGGGCCGTAGCCCAGGGCTGCTGGAATCGTGAGTACACGAGTGCCACCGATTTTCATACCTTGTACGCCTTCGTCCCAGCCTTTGATGACCTGACCCGCACCTAGCGCGAATTCGAAAGCATCGTTGCGATCTTTGCTTGAATCAAATTTCTTACCCGCGCTACCATCTGGATTTTGCAACCAGCCTGTGTAATGTACCAATACATTTTTTCCGGCGGTGGCTTCGGCGCCAGTGCCTTCTATTTTATCTTCATATTGCAAGCCGCTGACGGTAGTGATCGCTGACATAGTTTTTCCTTAAACGTAATGAGAGGGAAGAAAATTGCGTAATCAATCAATTTTCGCTAGCCGGTATTTTAGTCGAAAATAGTGGTAACCGCCTAAGTACTAACGAAGAGGTGCTTGCCGCATTTGCAAGGTAGAATAGCGTTTCGGTCTTTTACTTTGCTCGCTATCTCAAAGGTTGTTACGATGCATTTACAAGAAGTGATGCGCTCATGGACGCGCGCCTTGGCAGCACAATTTCGTTTCAAGATTCTTCTCTTAAGCCTGATTCCTCTGGTGATTTCACTGTGCTTGTGGGGAGGCTTGATGGCGTGGCGTTTGCAGGCGCTGTTTGATTTTATTCAAAGCTATTTCTCTGAGCATAATGGTTTTTCATCTGCTAGTAGCATATTAAATTCGCTGGGTTTGCTGGCTTTGAAAACTGTGATCGTCCCATTGCTGGCTATGTGGACACTATTACCCTTGATGATCATGAGTTGTTTGGTTTTTATCGGTATTTTGGTGATGCCCGGTATCGCGAAGCACGTTGGTGCCAGAGATTATCCTACGCTGGAAAAACGTCAAGGCGGTTCTTTCTTCGGTGGTTTTGTTTTCTCACTCGGATCGCTGTTCTTGTTCGTATTTGCCTGCGTTGCGACTTTACCCTTAATCTTCTTTCCACCTGTTTATGTATTGGTACAGCCATTGTTGTGGGGATGGTTGACATATCGCATTATGAGTTATGACGCGTTAGCGAGTTTTGCTGATTCTGAAGAGCGTAAGACTTTGGTAGCAACACATCGTCCTGCATTGCTAGTGATTGGTTTAGTGGCTGGCTGGGTTGGTAGCTTGCCTTCGATGTTGTGGATGGGCGGCGCGATGTCCATGGCTTATGTCGCGTTCTTTCCTTTTTTCGTAAGTATGGCGATTTGGATGTACTTGGTTATATTTATTTTTACTGGTCTGTGGTTTCAATATTACTGCTTGGCCGCATTACAAAAAATGCGTCAGGAAAAATTGGAGCAGGAAGTTTTTGTAGAGCGCATTGCTACCTAGCTACCTAATGTGACTGCGTTATATTGATCAAGAAATGTGGAGCAAATTATGGCAATAGGACTCATCATTATCGGCGATGAAATTTTATCCGGAAAACGTATCGATCAGCATTTACCGAAAGTCATAGAGCTGTTGAAAGAACGTGGTTTAAGTCTAGATTGGGCAGAGTACGTCGGGGATGATCGTGCTCGGATTACGGCAACTTTGCAGCGTAGTTTTGCGAGTGGTGACATTGTTTTTAGCACAGGCGGTATTGGTGCTACTCCCGATGATCATACTCGACAATGTGCGGCCGCTGCATTGGATCTGGATATTGTTTTGCATCCCGAAGCGAAAGCTTTGATTCATCAGCGTATTCTAGAAATGAATTTGACACTGGACATGCCAACGGCCTTGGATGGTCCCGATTATTGGCGTCGTTTGCAAATGGGTGAGTTCCCGCAAGGCGCTGCCATTATTCCGAATCCTTTCAATAAGATTCCCGGCTTTGCGATTCGCGAACATTATTTTGTGCCGGGTTTTCCTGTTATGGCTTGGCCTATGATTGCCTGGGTTTTAGATACCTATTACGCACATTTATTTCACCAGCAAGCGAAAGACGAAAAAGCGGTTGTAGTGTTCGAAGTTGCTGAGTCTTCGTTAACCCCAATGATGGAAGCTTTGGAGTTGAAATACCCCTTGATCAAAGTATTTAGCCTACCTAGTGTCGGAAGCGAAACGGTACGTCGTCACATAGAGTTAGGTGTTAAAGGTGAGCCAGCGCAAGTCGCGTCAGCCTTTGCTGAGATGCTCTTGGCCTTAGATCAGTTTCATGCGGAATATAGTCCCGCGTAAATGGGCATTGTCCTTGTCTGGCACGCAAATTCGAGTATCGCTTACGGCTTGTTGATCAATGCTGTTGAATTGGAATGACTATGTCGAAAATTAAATTTACGCTGTTTTCCATTAAGGATGCCCTATTTGCATTTGGCCCTATTGTACTTATGGTGATCGCCGTCATTGCTGCAGGGTTTTATCTGGTTGATCCAGCACCAGGACGTACTTTGGATTTTAGTGCAGGGCAGGACAATACCGCGTATCAGGAATTTGCGGCCAAATACGCAGAGGAATTAGCTAAAAATCAGATCAAGTTACGTATCCATAAATCACAAGGCTCTCAAGAAAATCTACATCAAATCAGTGATTCTGAATCTGTGATCGATATCGGTTTCGTGCAAAGCGGATCGACCAATCAAGCTGATGCCGAAGCACAGGGTTTGGTTTCGCTCGGCAGTTTATTTTATGAGCCTATCTGGATTTTCTATAAGAACAAAAAAGAGTTTACCAGCCTGGAAGAGTTAAAGGGGAAGCGCGTGAATGTCGGACCCGATGGCTATGGCGTGCGCCGTTTATTTAAACAAATCCTCTCAGTAAATAATTTGGAGGAAACAGACATACAAATGCAGCAACTAGAGAGTACACCCGCTACGGTTGCTTTTGTCGAAGGAAAGCTCGATGTCTTAGTAATGAGCTCTGCATCGGATTCATTGCTGGTGCAAATGCTGTTGCAGACACCAGGCGTCAAATTATTTGACTTTGTTCAGGCAGAGGCATACACGCGGCGTTTTCCTTTTTTATCGCACGTCGTTCTGCCGCGCGGTATTGTGGATTTGGGGCGTGATATCCCAGCGCGTGATTATCATTTGATTTCGCCGACTGCAACCTTAGTGGCGCACGAAAGCCTGCATCCTGCTTTGATTAGTTTGTTTTTGCAGGCAGCAAAAAAAATTCATGGTGGTGCGAATTGGTTTAGTAAGCAGGGAGAATTTCCCTCCGATCGATATACTGAAATTACTGTTGAAAAGCAGGCTGAAAAATTCTATAAAAATGGGCCACCATTTTTGCAACGCTACTTGAGTTTTTGGATGTCTAATTTTTTGGAGAGGATGTGGGTGGTGCTATTGACTTTGGGGGCGCTCGCATTACCCTTGTCCAAAATAATTCCACCATTGTATGTGTGGCGTATTCGTTCCCGCATCTATCGTTGGTACGGTCAGCTAAGGGCGGTTGAACACGCAATCGACGAAGCCACACCTAAGCAACGTAAACAAATAGCACAAGAACAGTTGCAACGATTAGATGAGATAGAACAAAAAGTGAATCATATTTCGATTCCACTCTCATATGCGGAAGAGCTGTATGGCTTGCGTAGCCATATACAGTTTGTACGTAAGCGAGTTATGGGGGGCGTTTAACCCCATCAGCACAGAGACACACGAAATTGTAAGACGGAGGGGAGTATCTTACTTTTTCACAGGTAGTGTGTGTCTCTGTACGTCAGTGGTCCTTGCGATTGGGCTTAAAGAAAGCACGAGTTTTTTCAAAACATCGGCATTCCTACTTTTTTCACTCCAACTAAATTTGCTATTCAGACTAGTCCCGTAATGATAAGTTCAAATCAAATTGTCTAGTATTTGTAAGCTACGCCTAGTGAATACATATTGTTAATTGTCTTGTTGCTGTTTGTGCTGCTGTATTTGCTTGGTAATCGATCCCAATCTGCAGTCAGGCTGATATTTTTGGTCAGGGAGTAGCGTAATCCTAAACCCAAAGCAGGTATAAACCATGCTTTCTCAGAACCACTACCGCCGCTGGCGAAATCGACTGAGCCGCGGGCATAGCTGGTGCCGATACGACTTACCACTCCAAACTCATCCGTACCTATATCGACTTTGTAAAAAATGCCAGCCCCGCTAGTTTTTCCTATACCGTTTTTCAATCCAGATGTAGTACTAAAGCTGCCTTTGGTATCGCCTATTTGATATAGCATGCCTTCAACACTTTGCGAGAGGCTGAATCCGTTATAAGGAGTGATAGCAAAGGTGTATCCACCGTAAATTTTTCCTGTGCTTTTACTGGCGCGCTCGCAAACTGCGCCGGCCGCGCAATTTAAGTTTGAATTCGTACGAACGCCCCAGGCAGTACCGAGATACGTGTCTGCAGCATGTGCGTTAGCGGTGAACGCCATCGCACCGAGAGACGCTGCAATTGCTAAGGTAGCGGAAATAGTGCGTTTGAATGTAGACATTGCATCCTTTTTGGCAGAACAAAAATGATTTGTTACTTTGAATTGAAGTGTCGTAAAAAACTATGTAGAGCTTGATGCGGATGGTTTTTTGTGTGCTTCAACTTGGAACGGAGTGTCCGCATTTGCGGGCTTGAATGCCAAATTTAGTTGGCGAGGCTCGTCAGGCGGGATGCTGGGTATTGTGAATTGCTACTTTGCCCAAGAAAGGAACTTTTTGGGATTGGTTTAAAGCTAGATTGAAGTGAAACTCATACATCTGGGTTTATGAGTAGCCGAAGTTAGCGACTTCGCAAAGGTGTGAGTAGCTCTCGCAAATCGTTATGATCAATCTCATACATGATTTCTAGCAGACGCCCGATGTCACCACGGGGGAAACCTTCGCGCGCAAACCAGCCTAAATAGGGTCCAGGCAAGTCGGCTAAGATACGCCCCTCATATTTGCCAAAAGGCATCGTTTTTGTAACTAGTAGGATTAAATCTTCTGTTTGCATAAAGCCTGTTTCGTTGAATGGGACTAAGCGTTTTGTTTAGTGCTATTTGTTCTGAGAGTTGCTTGGTATTTCGTCAAAAATTTTGAACTGTCGATGCTACAATCCTTGCCATCCTTTTTATTCTATAGAAACTCGGTCCACATGAACATGCCATCTACGCGCGCTTATCCGACTCCTTACGAACTCGGCAATCAAAATCAAACCACGATTTGGGAAGACTGCATTCTTTTCTATCAAAAACTGGCACTAGATTTCCCGAAGATTTTGCGCTTTCAACAAATTGGTTTGGCCGACGGTGGTATGCCTATGCACGCTGGCTTGATAACTGCCGATGGCGTGTTTGATAGAGCGGTTTTAAAGGCAGAGGGGCGGCCAGTATTTTTTAATAATAATGGTATCCATCCTGGCGAACCTGAAGGTATTGATGCTTGTATGGCATTAGTGCGTGATTTTTGCTTGCAGCCTGAGCGTTTAGCTGCCTTAGGAAAAACCGTTTTTTTGTTCATTCCTATCTATAACGTTGATGGTTGTTTGAATCGTCAAAATACCTCGCGCGTTAATCAGGACGGGCCTGAACTGTTTGGATTCCGTGCCAATAGTCGCAACCTGGATTTGAATCGTGATTTCATTAAGTGCGATAGTCTCGCTGCGCAAGTTTTTAATCAATTCTTTACGATGTGGGATCCCGACGTGATGGTTGATACGCACACTTCAAACGGTGCTGATTACAGTTACACCATGACTTTGATTCAAACGCAGGCAGACAAATTGGGAGATGGTTTAGGTCCCTTCTTGCGCAAGACGATGCTGCCAGAAATTTACCGTGAAATGGAGCAGCGTGGCTGGCCCACTTGCCCCTATGTGAATCCGGTGAAAGTGACACCGGATGACGGCATAGAGGACTTTCTAGAAGTGCCGCGCTTCTCGACTGGCTTTGCGGCCTTGCATCACACCATAGGATTTATGCCGGAAACGCATATGTTAAAGCCTTATGCAGATCGTTATGATTCTATGCGCGCCTTAGTGGAAGTGGTGCTTGATTTTACGATCACGCACGCGCTTGAAATTCAATCATTGCGTAGCCAAGCACGCGCAACGGCAGTAAAAAAAACGCAGTGGCCTGTGACGTGGAAAGCTGATCGTTCGACGCCATCAAGCTTCCGGTTTAAGGGGTATCAAGCCGTGTATAGTCCGAGCAAGATTGGCAACTACCAACGCTTGTCGTATGACCGCAATCAGCCTTGGGAAAAAGACATCGCTTACTACGATAATTTTGTAGAAGACGTCGTCGTGCAAGCCCCAAAAGCGTATTTGATTCCTCAGGCATGGCGCGAGGTGATCGCCCGCTTAACTTGGAATGGCTTGAACTTGCAAAGGTTAGACGTGAATCAGGAATTGCAGGTGCAAACCTATCATATTCAGACCGTGACATCGCGAGAGAATGCTTACGAAGGCCATATGTTTCATCATGATATGAAGTTGGTGCAGCAGACCGAAAGAGTACAAGCATATGTCGGCGATTACATATTGTATTTGAATCAGCCGAATGCGCGTTATGCGGTAGAAACTTTGGAACCACAGGCGCATGATAGCTTCTTCCGTTGGGGATTTTTTAACAGTGTTTTGGAAAAGAAAGAAGCGTTTTCAGATTACGTATTCGAAGACAGCGCCTATGACATGCTGCAGACCGAGCCGGAATTGGCGGAAAAGTTTAGCGTATGGAAAACGCAAAATCCTGAGTTGTTAAATAATCAGGACGCCGTGTTGAATTTTATTTTTGCTAATGGCAAACGTTTCCATGAGCCAGAATGGCGTCGTTACCCGATTTTTTCCATCGTATAGCTTAATTTGGGCAATTTTTTTGTGGATATCGTTTTTTTTGAATATATGCAGCAGCCACATTTCTGGATCGCGCGCGATGAAGATGGGTATTGGTTGGTGCCTGCCAAACACTATGGTTGGCAAGAACGCTCTCCCTTTGTCGGGCGGGTGAGTCATTTACAACCACTGCGTGATTTTGATGGAATAGATATCGGTCTTCCGGACTAGTTTATTTGCGTATTTTATGGATTGTTTGATATTAAATGAATCGCGATTGTTTTTATTGGTTGTCAAAAGCATTCGATTCTGTCGTAAAACTTAAACAGTCTATTTGTCGGAATTTTAACTTCTAAATAATTTTACTGATTTTTGTTATTTAGTGCTTTGCAGCTTAGGATAAACTCACTAAAATCAAGTCGTTAGACAAAATGGTTTGTCGAATTAGGAGACTCAAATGAAGAAAATTTTTATTAGTGCATGCGTAAGTTTGGCATTGATTGGCAGCGCTTCTGCAGTTGAAGCGGCAAAACCAGTTGATACTAGTGTAGATGGTATTTTTACTGCTTTGTCGACTAGCCGTAACTTGCAAAAAACAGTGGATCAACTAATTGCCAATGGTGCTAATCATCATTCTGTGATCTCTATAGCTGCAGCAGCGGGTATTCCACAATCGAAGATCATGAAACTGCAAGTTTGCGTGAATTCTGTTTCTGCTGATTCCACAACTTTGGGTGCAACTTGCATGCGCCCAAAAACTGTGATGACAGCCTATGAAAGTGGCTTGAACGATCCTTTGAGTTATTTGCCAGCGACAGCTGCAGGTAAAAAAGCGAAGAAGTAATCGCTCATATAATTAAAAAAGCAGCTTCGGCTGCTTTTTTTTCGCCTGCCAAAATTGCCGGAGCGTTATTCGGTGCGATTTGGATATCAACAGTAAATACAAATAGTAAGTACAAGATGCTTTCAGTTACAATCATTGACTTCCATTCTATGTATTTTTTACATGTTTAAATTCATCCGTATTTTTATTTTGCTGTGTATTTTGGCGGTAGTTAGCTTTTCCAGTTACCGCGCTCGGGTTGAGTCGGTGGAGTGGAAATACACTTTGTTGGTGAACATTTATCCAATTAATGGTGACGCTAGTCCCGCTGCAGAGGATTACATTCGAACTCTGAGGGTGGAAGAATTTAAGCCAATTGAAGACTTCATGCGAAAAGCTGCAGATCAATATGGTAAAGCTAGCAGTGCTGGTGTTGAGGTTCGTCTGCAGCCTCGCCTACAAGAAGCACCACCCGCTCCGCCAGAAGAGCTGAGTGGATTGAAGGTGATGTGGTGGAGTCTGAAGTTTCGTTGGTGGGCTTACCGTCATGCCAAGGTAATAGGGCCAGGGCCGCAGGTACGTTTGTTCGTGCAATATTTTGATCCACATAAGAACCGCTCTCATAGCTCGACCGCTTTGCAGCAAGGTCTCATAGGAAGTGTCAATGTTTTTGCCAGTAAAGAGATGAGCGCTAAGAATAATGTCATTATTACGCATGAGTTTTTGCATACCTTGGGTGCGACCGATAAATACGATAGAAGTAATGATATGCCTAGTTTTCCAGATGGTTACGGCGAACCGCAAAGGTCGCCTTTGTTTCCGCAGCGTTATGCCGAAATTATGGGTGGACGCATAGTGCTTTCGTCGTCCGATGCGGTGATGCCTATAGATTTTCGACAAGTGTTGATTGGTACCAAGACCGCCCAGGAAATTAATTTTTTGCCTAAGCCAAAATCGGATTAATTTCGATAGTCTAGAAATGATTTTCAAGATTGAATGAGGTTACAGATGAGTTCTCCAGAATTATTGCTTGACGTCTTAAGGACTGAATTGCGTCGTGTCGGAATGACGTATAAACAGTTAGCGCAATTAATCGATATGAGCGAGTCGAGCATAAAGCGTATGTTCGGGCAAAAGGATATGACCTTGTCGCGCATGGCGCAAATCTGTAAGGTCGCGCATATATCTTTAGAAGATGTGTTACGTCAAGCGGCTGATGTGACGCCGAAAGCCGATAGCTTAACTTTGGCGCAAGAGCGTGCTTTGATGGACAATCCCAAGTTGCTTCTGGTAGCGATCTCCTGTTTGGGACATTGGACTTTTGAGCAAATTATCGAGACCTATACTTTGACAGAGGCGGAATGCATTTTGTGCATGATAGAACTTGATAAGCATGCGTTGATAGAATTAAAGCCCATGAATCGCTATCGACTGCGTGTTTCTGCCGCCTTCAGTTGGCGCGCAGATGGACCAATTCAAGCTTTCTTTAAAGAAGTCGTCGTGTCTGATTACTTTAATGGGCGCTTTGATGGCTCGGGAGAGACTTTGATGTGTGTTCCAGCTCGTTTATCGCAAAATAGCGCAAGAGAAATTCAGCAAAAAATTCAGCAATTAGCTGCCGAAATTGCGCGGCTACAGCATGAAGACCGGCGCCTACCTGCCGAAGACAGGGATGGTTTTACCTTGATGCTGGGCTTCCGGTCTTGGGAATTTTCTGCCTTCACCGCACTACGGCGCCCGACCACTATGGCGAGCACCAAGAGTAGGGTGGTTCACCAGATCGGGCCTAAGAATAAATAGAAAGTAGAGCCGGTATTTTGGGTTGCACCTGCACCAAAATACAGCGGGCCAAAGCGAGTGTCAAAGGCGACAAAGGCGCTGCCACTACGTTTAATTTTACTGAATTTAACAGCTTCACCTTCACCAAAACCACCACCTATTTCTGCTGAGAATCCCAAACGCACAGCACCCCCTAAAGCCGCGGGCATACTTCCGATACGATGCGCCATCACGACGCGTCCAAGGGCGACGGTTTTGCTGGATAAGGAATCTGCTGGCGTGCCGGAAAGGCGAAGAAAACCGCCTAGCGAAAGTGGTGCGAAATCGCCTTGTGAACGTGCCCATTCTCCATACACATGACCCGCCCAGTCGCCTCGTTTGAATGCATGCATACCGATAATTGACGAGTTAAGAGTTGCCTTGCGACTATTGTCTTGCGCTAGCGCCCGCTCCCAATTCATCGTTAAAAAGTTACCCCGTGTTGGATAGGCTAGTGAATCTAAGGTATCAACTCTGAATTGCAAGAATTCGGTAGATTGAAAAACGCGTAAATCTGGGCCGATTTCTTCTGGCAATATTTTTTTAACTTCTGCGCGCTCACGGCGGAATCCTAATTGGATATCACCCCAATTTCCAATTTGTCTACCAATCGGAAATACTAAGCCGGTGCCTTTGTATCCGTAACGTGCGAGCTTTCGCCCCTCCCAGAATACATCGGAAGATACAGAGCTACTCTGAATTGATGGAGCGATAAACCATTCATTTCCAACCTCTAGGGGTTGGTAAAACTGTGCTCCAAAAATCCTGTCTGAACCGATTTTTCCAATCAGACGTATTTCCCCTCCCCAGTTATTGAGTGAGGACGCAACGTGCATAGCACCCAGTGAAAACTTGTGTGTATCTTTAAAGTCGCTCGACAATTCTAAGCCTACACGTAAACGATTTTTCCCCCACGATGCCTCATGGGCTTTAATGATCACATCGCGTTCATCTAGTCGATCGTCCATTTCGACTTCGACATGGTCAAGATCGCCACGACCGTATAATTTCCCGGTGACTTGTAAGATTTTTTCTTCACTAGTGACTTCATTAATTTTGAGGCCAGATTGTTTCAGTAAAATATCTGGATTGATGTTTTGTGTGCCTTGAATCTCTATACTGGCGATTCGCAGGCTGGTATCTGGCGCTCGACTCTCAGCTATCCGCAAACTTTCATAGCGTTGATATTCTTCTGGTGTGGCACTCAAGTATTGCAATTTGCTTTCCATTTGGCGTGTCGCAATGTCACCTGCCAACATGGCATTATGATGCTCATCGAAATCGAGAAAGTTAATACCGTTTAAATTTGGTGCAATCAAAATATCTTTCGGGCGCAACTCTTTCAATGAACGCTGTACATTTTGTTCTGTCAAAATTTGTAGCATTTGTTGAGCGACGCTGATAGCGCTGCCCAGTTCTTTTTCTGTTGCAAGTGGTGTACCGACGTTCACCGCAATCACGATATCGGCGCCCATTTTTTTCGCCATATCAATCGGCAAATTTCTTACTAAGCCACCGTCCACGACCAAGCGCTTATTGATATGGACTGGGGCGAACATTCCAGGAACCGCTAATGACGCGCGCAAGGTGATGAACAGTGGCGTGTCGGTGAGTTCTACCATGTCACCGGTGACTAAATCGGATGCTACAGAACGGAACGGTATGGGCAAATGATTGATGTGTTCGCTTTTCATGCCGTTCGGTAATAAGCGTGTCAAAGCTTGTTCCAAAGCTGAGTTACCAGCGGCTGAGGGCGGCAGGGTGATCCCTGATTTCGTTACGGCGAACTCAATGCGCGAAGGCAAGGCGACGTCTTCCTCGCGTCGTCTGAAATCGAGCGCATCGCGCGCAGGGCGATCGGCGAGTACATTTTCCCATGAGGTATTACGAACGATCTCTTCAATTTCTTCTACGGAACGACCTGCTGCATAGGCGCCGCCAATTACTGCACCCATACTGGTGCCGACCACAAAGTCCACAGGTATACGTAACTCTTTTAGAACTCGCAGTACGCCAACGTGGGCAAAACCACGTGCACCGCCACCGGACAACACCAAGGCAACTTTTGGTCTTTCTTTAATTGCGGGGACATTTTCTTCTAACTTATGCTCTTGTGCCTGCGCTGAATGAAACGCCGCACAGCTTATGCATAAAAGAGCCATTGTCGACACTTTTTTCAGATACTGATGAAATAACATGCTTACCTGTTCACGGAAAAAATGTAGTGAGAGTTTCGCTTGCTGGACTTAGCGATTATATTTTAAAAACACTCAATAAGAATCTAAAAACTGCCGGTGAATTGATAGCGATTACCCGGATGCCACATAGTAACGATGGTCGCAATTTGGTTCTGGGATCGGGTTTTTCTATGCAAGACTAAGCAGCTTTCTTTGTTTGATATCTGTAACATATCAGCGATGGATTTTGGGGGGATCACGGCTTCTATGCTGTAGTCCACGCCTTGTAAAGGAGCCACTGCCATTAAATATTCATTCGGTGTCTTAATGGAAAAGTCTTGTGCCAAATAGTCCTGTGCCAGAACCGAATTAACCCAGCGATCTTCTACTTGTATTGCGATACCATTTTCGAAATGTACGATCACAGAATGAAACAAAGGATGCCCTGGTTTGACTTGGAATTGCTGTGCTAGTAGTTCGCTTGCATCGACTTCAATTAACTCATGAAGTTCACTGTGATGGGTGTGGCTGCGTGAGCGGATTTCGTCCGCGATGCTCTTAATTGCAACTAAGGTCGCTTGATATTTTTGCTGTGCAACGTAGGTGCCAGAGCCTTGTATCCGATTTAAAATTTGTTCACTGGTTAACTCTCTTACCGCACGATTGACGGTCATTCGCGACACGCTGAATTGTTGCGCTAGTGCCGATTCGGAGGGAATTGCATCACCTTCCTTCCAGGTGCCAGCCTGAATCTCCTTGAGTAAGTAGTCCTTAATCGTTTGAAAAACAGGTGTAGCGGGGGATGGTGTTGTCATGTTGAAGGCAGACATGGGAGATAGATTTTATTGAGGAAATACAAATTTTTTATATTTTCTCACAGATTCAAAAAAAGTCGCTTGCAAAAGTTGTATATACAACTTAAACTGGGCAATACGTTACGCTTTTTGTCTTCATTAATCAATGCTAAGGTTGGGTTGGTGTGTTGAAGAATTCTTAAATTTGACTCTTTGGGAGATGACTATGAATAATGATCCACGCTGGGATGCAAGTCGTGAAATTCGCGCACCACGCGGTGCTGAAAAGGTTTGTAAAACCTGGGTAGCTGAAGCGGCTTATCGCATGATTCAAAATAATCTGGACAAAGAAGTCGCCGAAAATCCTAAGCATTTAGTTGTGTATGGCGGCATCGGTCGTGCCGCACGTAACTGGGAATGCTATGACCAGATTTTAGCCAGCCTAAGAGACTTGGGTGAGGATGAAACTTTGCTGATTCAATCAGGTAAACCAGTCGGTATTTTCAAAACCACCGAAGATTCCCCGCGCGTGTTGATTGCCAATTCCAATTTGGTCCCAAAGTGGGCGAATTGGGAGCATTTCAATGAACTCGACCGCAAAGGCTTGTTTATGTACGGCCAAATGACTGCGGGTAGCTGGATTTATATTGGCACCCAAGGCATCGTCCAAGGCACCTATGAAACTTTTGCTGAAGCTGGTCGTCAGCATTTCGGTGGTGATTGGGGCGGTCGTTGGATCTTGACAGCTGGCTTAGGCGGTATGGGCGGTGCACAGCCTTTGGCCGCCAGTTTTGCTGGTGCGGTGTCACTGAATATTGAATGCCAGCAATCGAGCATAGATTTCCGCTTGCGTACTCGTTACGTCGATAAACAAGCGAAAGACATCGACGATGCCATAGAACTGATTAAATTTCACACCGCACGCAAAGACGCCATTTCGATTGCTTTGCTCGGTAACGCCGCAGAGATTTTGCCAGAGTTGGTCAAACGTGCGAAAGCGGGTGGTATCAAACCTGATTTGGTCACGGATCAAACTTCCGCGCATGATTTGATTAACGGCTACCTGCCTATTGGTTGGACCGTTGAACAATGGAAGGCAGCGCAGCCCGATGTGAGCCAACACGCGAAGTTATCTGCCGACGCAGCGCAAGCTTGTGCGGTACATGTGCAGGCGATGTTGGATTTCCATGCGATGGGAATTCCTACCGTGGATTATGGTAATAATATTCGTCAGGTTGCCTTCGATACCGGCGTTAAAAATGCTTTCGACTTCCCTGGCTTTGTTCCCGCGTATATCCGCCCGTTGTTTTGTGACGGTAAAGGCCCATTCCGTTGGGTGGCATTGTCTGGTGATCCTGAAGATATTCGTAAGACCGATGCTAAGATTAAAGAATTATTCCCGGAGAATAAAGGCGTGCATAAATGGCTGGATATGGCGGGTGAACGGATTGCCTTCCAAGGCTTGCCAGCACGTATTTGCTGGTTAGGTTTGGGAGAGCGTCATATTGCAGGCTTGGCGTTTAATGAGATGGTGAAAAACGGTGAATTGAAAGCACCTATTGTGATTGGTCGTGACCATCTCGATACTGGTTCAGTCTCTAGCCCAAATCGCGAAACTGAAAGTATGAAAGACGGTACTGATGCGGTATCTGATTGGCCTTTGTTGAATGCTCTGTTGAACACCGCAGGTGGTGCAAGTTGGGTCTCCTTGCATCATGGCGGTGGCGTAGGGATGGGGTACTCACAGCATTCAGGCATGGTGATTGTGGCTGATGGCACTGACGCAGCAGCAAAACGTTTGGCACGTGTATTAGTTAACGATTGCGGCTCGGGCGTGATGCGTCATGCGGATGCAGGATACGATCAAGCCGTGGCATGCGCTAAGCGTAATGGCTTGCAATTGCCGATGATTAAATAAATTTTTTGAGTTGACTAGTTAAAACCCCTCAACGCCGAGACGCGGAGACGCAGAGGAGCGCAGAGAAAAGCGTGTGTATTTTTGCTTCTGCTTTTCCTCTCTTTTCGAATTTCTCTGCGACTCTGCGCCTCGGCGTTGAGGGGCTTTAAAAAAATAGAGGATTAGATATGAGCACAACTTTCACCATACAACCAGGTCAATTTAAACTCGCTGACTTACGCACTATATGGCAAAAACCTTTCAAGCTGGCGTTAGCGGAATCTGCCTACGCAGCCATCAACGAATCTTCTGCAACGATTGACCGTATCGTCGCAAAAGGTGATGCGGCTTACGGGATTAATACCGGTTTTGGCAAACTCGCGAAAACCCGTATTCCAGATGAAGACTTGGAATTGCTGCAAAAAAACCTGATTCTGTCACACTCAGTCGGTTCGGGTGAATTGATCGCTGATGAAGTCGTGCGCCTGATTATAGCGATGAAAATTGCGAGCTTGGCGCGTGGTTATTCTGGTATTCGCGCTTCCGTGATTGATACCATGATAGCGGCTTACAATGCGGGCATCATGCCGGCGATTCCTGTTAAAGGTTCAGTTGGTGCTTCCGGCGATTTGGCGCCTTTGTCACACATGACTTTAGCGATCATGGGCGAAGGTCAGGTACGTGTTGATGGTCAAATGGTCGATGCTAAAGCAGCGTTAGCTAAAGCTGGTATCACACCAGTCGTATTAGCAGCGAAAGAAGGTCTGGCACTGATCAACGGTACGCAAGTGTCAACGGCATTGGCATTGAACGGCTTATTCTTGGCCGAGCGTTTATTAGAAGCGGCGACCATCACGGGTGCTTTGTCAGTTGATGCGGCAAAAGGCAGCGATGCGCCATTTGATCCACGTATTCATGCAGTGCGTGGCCAGCCAGGTCAAATCGCGACGGCTAATATTTATCGCAACTTGTTGAATGGCAGTGAAATTCGTCAATCCCATTTGGTCAACGATGAACGTGTACAAGATCCTTATTGCTTGCGTTGTCAGCCACAGGTAATGGGTGCCTGCTTGGATATCATTAATAATGCCGCGCGTACTTTGCTGACAGAGGCGAATGCGGTAACAGATAACCCATTGGTGTTTGTTGATACGAATGAAGTGATTTCTGGCGGCAATTTCCACGCTGAACCGGTGGCTTTTGCGGCCGATACTTTGGCTTTGGCGATTGCCGAAATTGGCTCTATTTCAGAACGTCGTATTGCCTTGTTGATCGATGCGTCTATCTCCGGATTACCACCATTCTTGGTGCCATCATCTGGTTTGAATTCTGGCTTTATGATTGCGCACGTCACCGCCGCAGCTTTAGCATCTGAGAATAAATCCCACGCGCATCCAGCTAGCGTTGATACGATTCCAACTTCTGCCAATCAAGAAGATCACGTCAGTATGGCAACATTTGCTGGACGTCGATTGCATGAGATGGCACACAATACCGCTACGATCGTAGGTATAGAATTGTTGGCAGCAGCGCAAGGTGTGGATTTCCATCAGCCGTTGAAGACTTCGGATAGATTGACGACGGTGCATCAGTTATTACGTTCTAAAGTGGCGTTCTACGACAAGGATCGTTTCTTTGCACCTGACATTGAAGCGGCGAAATCTTTAGTGGTTGAAGGCGCTTTGAGTGCACAATGTGCGGATCTATATTCGCATTTGTATTTGGCTTAAGTTGTAGTGTCGTTTGCCGCAGAGGCACAGAGTACGCAGCGTCATTCGAAAAAACTCTGTCTGCTCTGCGCCTCCACGGCGTGCTCTTGAATTTGGTTTTGAGCTTAATTTTTTTGAGAATATAGCCATGCGTAAATGGACCGCAAAAGATTACCGAACTATGCCGTGGAAAAACGGTGGCGGCAGTACTACCGAATTGGCGATCTTTCCCGAAGGTGCGGGAATTGATCACTTTGTCTGGCGTCTGAGTACGGCGACTGTCGAACAGGATGGTTCGTTCTCGCATTTTGCTCAAATTGATCGTAGTTTGGCAATTTTGATTGGTGCAGGTTTGGTATTGAAAACTGATACTGGTACTGCTGTAGAAAAAATGATCAGCTTGACGCAAGAAAGTCTGCCACATCGTTTCTCTGGGGAAGATAATATTTTCGCTGAACTAATAGATGGCAAAGTCGTTGATCTGAATTTGATGACACGGCGCGATGTGTGCCAGCATTACATGCTACGCCTGAGCGCTGGTGAGCATATGATCAATGCGGAAGATGCACAACAAATTTTGCTTTTCTGCGAAAAAGGCCGTGCGCAATTGATCAAACAGACGCAATTAGAAGCGGGTGATCTGGTTTTGTTGGAAGAAGAACATGAAGCCGCTGGTATCCGCTGTCATATCGACGCGGAGGAGGGAAGTCTCTTGTATTTGATGCGAATTAGTTTTTTGAACCATCATGAACGGAAGGGAGGCATGCATGGCCTCGACTAATTGGGATAGTCTTTGGCTCAACGTCCATCTCGCCACAATGGCTTCTGATAATGATTACGGCATGGTTCAAAATGCTGCGATTGCTGTCAAAGATGGCAGAATTACGTGGTTAGGTGCAGCTAAAGACTTACCAAGTGACTATGCAGCGCAAATTACGCACGATGGACAAGGATGTTGGTTGACACCAGGTTTGATTGATTGCCATACGCACATGGTGTATGCAGGCAATCGCAGTAATGAATTTGAGGCACGATTAAATGGCGTCGCTTATGAAGAAATTGCACGTCAGGGCGGTGGCATTGTGTCGACTGTCAAAGCCACACGTGCCGCCAGCGAGCAAGAATTAATGCGTGAAAGTTTGCCACGTGTACACAGTAGCTTGCGCGAAGGTGTGACGACACTAGAGATCAAATCTGGTTATGGACTCGATACCGCAACAGAAGCAAAAATTTTGCGTGTCGCACGGCAAATTCAGCGAGATTTACCCGTCAGAATCACCACGACATTCTTAGGGGCGCATGCTTTGCCACCTGAGTTCGCTGGTCGTGCCGATGACTACATAGATGAAGTTTGCGAGCGCATGTTACCTGCGATTGTGGCTGAAGGCTTAGCTGATGCTGTCGATGTATTTTGCGAGAAGATAGGGTTTACCCCAGCACAAACTGAGCGTGTGTTTCAAGCCGCACAACGGCATGGCTTGCCAGTCAAATTGCATGCAGAACAGTTATCGGACCAGGGGGGGGCGGCGCTGACCGCTAAATATCTAGGTCTATCCGCTGACCACTTGGAATACCTGAGCGACGAAGGCATCGCGGCGATGAAAGAATATGGTACGGTTGCTGTCTTATTGCCTGGGGCATTTTACTTTCTACGTGAAACCAAGTATCCGCCTTTAGCCGCTTTGCGTGCTGCAGGTGTCTCTATCGCTTTGGCAACCGATTGCAATCCAGGTACCTCACCTATGACATCGCCATTGCTCATTATGAACATGGGGTGTACCTTGTTTCGGATGACACCATTAGAGGCACTGCAAGGGGTGACCATTCATGCAGCAAAAGCCTTGGGCTTGCAACAGAAAATTGGAAGTTTAATGGTCGGTAAGCAAGCAGACTTTGCGCTTTGGAAAATTGAACGTCCCGCTGACCTCGCTTATATGATAGGCGTGAATTCATGTGCCAGTAGTGTGTTTAGTGGTATGGTAAGGAAGTTCTAGAGTTGGTGTATTCCGAACTAGGATTGAATAGGAGTTTTTGTAATAAAATGTTTCTTGTTGGGAAATATCGACGACTTGGTGAATTTACTTTGACAACATTCTGGCTAGAGATATTATGCTAGAGCGAGGTTAAATAATAAACGTAGCTGTTATTACGCTCATCTTTCCGTGAATTTCGCCTATTAATTTGTCTATGTAACCTGAGGATTCTTTTATGTCAGAGAAAAAATTAGTCAACATTCTGTATGTAGAAGACGATCTTGATATTCAAGCCGTTGCGCAAATTGCCTTGGAAGTAGTGGGTGGCTTCTCATTAAGAACGTGTAGTTCGGGCAGTGAGGCGATTGCTGCGATAGAGCAGGGTTACACACCTGATTTATTGCTGCTTGATGTCATGATGCCAAATATGGATGGCCCAACAACTTTAACTGAGTTGCGAAAATTAGATTTAACTATGCACACACCCGTTGTTTTTATGACGGCGAAAGTACAATCTAGTGAGCAAGATTATTACTTTACGCTCGGTGCTACAGGTGTGATTGCAAAGCCTTTTGATCCTATGACGCTTTCTGGCCAGGTTCAGGCACTTTGGGACAAGGTGAATTAATTGACAAACAGGGATGATGAACTGAATGAGGCTATTCGTGCCTTAGGGCAATTGTTCCTCGCTAAATTACCAGCCAAACTTTCAGAAATCGAGTCCGCTACGCAGCGCTTTCAAAACGCACCGGATGATCGCGAGAATTTTGCGCTATTGCATCGCTCTTTGCATACCATGGCAGGATCTGCCGGTACTTTTGGGTTCCCAGAAATGGGAGCGCAAGCGCGTACTCTAGAAATGCAACTGAAGGCCTATGTCTCCGGTGAAGTGTGGAACGAAGACACCGTTAAAGCATTTTGCCAACAGGTAACTGACTATCTCAACTTTGCTGAAAGTCAAATGAGTGCAGCAAGCTCTGCAGTAAAGCTTGATTCCATCGTTTTGAATGAGCCAGTTGAGAGCAAAGAGAAAAAATTAATTTATTTAGTCAATTCGTCCGGCGAAGTCAGCGATGAAATTGTTCAGCAGTTAGAGCAATTTACTTTTCTTGTCCAGCATATAGAGCACCTGCAAGATTTAGAGCCTGCCTTGCAAACTCAGATTCCCAATGTGTTGATTATTGATACCGATTTCGATTCAGTTTATCTGGCCGGTAGCAATGAAGTGCAACGCTTATCAGAGGCTGGTTTTGCTTTACCACCTACTATTTTCATTTCTGATACGAACAGTTTCGCTAGTCGCCTGCATGCGGTGCGAGCTGGTGGCCAAGCCTTTCTCCTTAAACCAGTAGATTTCTTGGTGTTGACGGAGCGTATAGAAGAGATACTAGCTCGTGATTATCCGCGTTTATACCGGGTAATGATTATTGATGATGATGTCGAGTTGGCACAGTATTACAGTGAGATTTTGAAGGGTGTTGGTATGCTCACTGAGGTTTTGAATGATCCAGAACTTGTATTGGAGCAGATGGCAAGTTTTCGGCCGGAGCTCATCTTGATGGACGTTTATATGCCTAATTGTGATGGCGTCGAGCTATCTAAGGTGATACGGCAAGATCCTTCTTACCTCGATATCCCGATTATTTTTTTATCGAGCGAGAATGACCTGAGAAAACAAATTGCCGCAGTTAAAGTCGGTGCAGACGATTTTTTGAGCAAACCAATTTCACCTGAATTACTTATTTCTTCATTGTCTTCGCGGGCTGATCGTTATCGCGCCTTACGTTCTCTGGTCATGCGTGATGGTTTGACGGGGCTCTATAATCATACCGCTATCAAAGAAGATCTGATCGCGAAGGTGTCGAGTGCCACTCGTGATGTGACCAGCGTTTCAGTAGCAATGCTGGATTTGGATGATTTTAAGAAGGTCAACGACACTTATGGACACCAGATTGGGGATCAAGTATTGCGCACCTTGTCTCATCTGTTGCGTCAACGTTTACGTAAAAGCGACGTGGTCGGACGTTATGGTGGGGAAGAGTTCGTTGTGATTTTTCCCAATACGACTGCGGATATAGCTAGACAGGTTTTAGAGAAAATTCGTGTTGCTTTCAATAAAATTATGCATGTGTCCGGGCAGGGAGAGTTCTCGGTAGGATTTTCGGCTGGTGTTGCTGATTCAAGACAAACCATGAATCCAGACGATTTATTGTTGATCGCTGACGCCGCATTATATCGCGCTAAGCATAGTGGCAAAAATCAAGTCCTGGAGGGTAATTAAGGATTCACTTTTGTGAGTTAAATTTGCTTAGCTCAACTCAATTCTTCAAAGACTTAGTACCGTATCGAAAAAAGAAAATGCCAGTGCAGATTAATCTGTACTGGCATTTTCTTTCGTTACTTTTCTATGCACTAGGCTTGTTAACTAGGGAATTCAATTCTTTGTCAAATGTGTCGCTTTAATTTTAGACTCTAAAGCTTTGCCTTTACGTGCGCGTTTACCGATATGAATGGCGAGTCCACTAGCACTCAGGCTAACTTCTTGTGGTTTGGCAGCGCGACCTATACCACTGACTTTGACACCTTTTTGACTGATCGCCGTAGCGGCTATCAGTTTTTCTTTAGGCTCCAATTCTATCAATATCACTCCGCGACCACCGCTAGATAATTGCTTGATTTCAGTCAAGCCAAATACCAGTAAGCGGCCTTTCTCAGATAGGCAGGCAATCGCACTAGCATCGTCGGTGACTGCGGTTGGTGCTAATGGTTCATCGCCATCTTCTAGCGTCATAAAGGCTTTACCCGCTTTCATACGACCAACCATATCGCCGAGTTTTGCGGTGAACCCGTAACCTGCCGTGGACGCTAATAAGAGTGAAGTGTCGGCTTTGCCGGCGAAATAATGCAAGATGCGTGAACCACTCGCTAAGTCGATTAAAGTAGTGACAGGTACGCCGTCACCACGTGCACCTGGCAAGGCGGAAACTGGCACGGAATACACACGTCCGTTTGAGCCAAATACCAATAGTTGATCCACGGTACGGCATTCGAACGTTCCATACAAACTGTCACCTGCTTTGAACGTGAATTGGGCAGGATCGTGTTCATGTCCAGTCCGAGCGCGTACCCAGCCTTTTTCAGAAATGACGACAGTAACTGGCTCGTCGATAACTTTCTGTTCGATAGAAGCGCGTTGTGCTTCTTCGATGACGGTGCGGCGCGCATCACCAAATTGTTTTGCATCGGCTTCGATTTCTTTGATGATGCATTTCTTCATTGCTGAAGGATCATCTAAAAGGTTTTGCAAGCTGGTTTTTTCGTTACGTAACTCTGCCAATTCTTGCTGAATCTTGATGGCTTCCAAGCGTGCCAATTGGCGCAAGCGGATCTCCAAAATATCTTCGGCTTGACGATCGGATAAGCGGAAAGCCTCCATCAAAGCGGGCTTAGGCTCATCTGATTCGCGAATGATCTTGATGACCTTGTCGATATTCAACAGTACCGCTTCACGGCCTTCTAAAATGTGAATGCGGTCATTCACTTTCTTCAGCTTGAATTGGGTGCGACGCGTTACAGTCTCAAAGCGGAAAGTGATCCATTCCGTCAAAATATCGGAAAGAGGTTTTTGACGTGGACGGCCATCGCCGCCTATCATCACCAGATTCAGTGAAGCCGAAGTTTCAAGTGAAGTATGCGCTAACAACATTTGCATGAATTCAGCTTGATCTTGGTTTTTTGATTTTGGTTCTAAGACCAAGCGCACGGCGGCATCTTTGCCGGACTCATCGCGCACAGCATCGAGTACTGACAGCATGACTTGCTTTAAGCTGACTTGTTCTGGCGACAGAGATTTCTTGCCCATTTTAATTTTGGGGTTGGTAATCTCTTCGATTTCCTCCAGCACTTTTTGTGAGGAGGTGCCCGGTGGCAGTTCGGTAATCACCGCCTGCCATTGACCGCGTGCTAGTTCTTCAATCTTCCAACGTGCGCGCACTTTCAGACTGCCACGACCACTGGCGTAAATATCGCTGATCGCTGCTGCTGGCGTAATAATCTGCCCACCGCCCGGGAAGTCCGGGCCAGGGATGAACTCCATTAACTCGGCATGCGTGGTTTTAGGATTGCGAATCAAAGCGACCGCCGCCTTCGCCACTTCGGTCAAATTGTGAGAAGGAATTTCAGTTGCCATACCGACCGCAATACCGGATGCACCATTCAATAGAACGAAGGGCAAACGTCCTGGTAATAAAGTCGGCTCTTCATAGGAGCCATCGTAGTTAGGCTGAAAATCGACCGTGCCAAGTTCTATTTCATCAAGCAATAATTTGGAAATAGGTGTCAAACGTGCTTCGGTATATCGCATCGCCGCCGCACCATCGCCATCACGTGAACCGAAGTTACCTTGTCCATCAATTAGTGGGTAGCGCAAGGAGAAATCCTGCGCCATACGTACCATCGCGTCGTACACAGATTGATCACCATGGGGATGTAGCTTACCGAGGACATCACCAACGACAGTCGCAGACTTACGCGGCTTGGCGGTTGAGTTCAAACCTAATTCGTTCATCGAATACAGAATTCGCCGCTGTACGGGTTTTTGTCCATCGCTGACATCGGGCAGTGCGCGACCTTTGACTACAGAAATCGCGTAATCAAGATAAGCGCGCTCAGCGAAAGTCGCCAACGTCAAGGTCTCGCTATCACCACCATTGCCACCATTATTGTTTGGGGCTTCATCAAATAAATTTGCTTGTTCGCTCATAATCTTTGTTTGTATTTTTTGTGACTCTTAAATCCGCTCAACATAATCGTGTAGGGGGCTCAGAAATTCGATTCCGCGGATGCAGTACAAGGCGCAAACCAAAGCAATACGTCGGTATTGCGAGGATTTGCAACGCCGTAATGCGCCGCGCAATCGGATTTATGTGCCTCTCTAGATGTCGGCCTCTACTTCATTGCCATGTTCTTCCAACCACGCTTTACGCGCAGACGCTTCGCCTTTACCCATCAGCATATTGAAACGACCTTCGGAAAATTCTTGATCAAATTCACCGAGTGACACTGGTAGTAAGCGTCGCGTATCAGGGTTCATGGTGGTCTCCCATAGCTGGTTGGCATTCATCTCGCCCAAACCTTTGAAGCGGGAAATCGCCCAAGCACCATCTTTCACACCGTCTTTGCGCAATTTATCTTCTATTGCTGTTAATTCACCTTGATCGAGTGCGTAGATTTTTTGTGCTGGCTTTTTACCACGCGCTGGTGCATCGACTCGAAACAGTGGCGGGCGGGCAATACAGATATGGCCGCGTGCAATCAATTGTGGAAAGTGTTTGAAAAACAGCGTCAGCAACAAAACTTGAATATGGGAGCCATCGACGTCCGCATCAGAAAGAATACAGATTTTGCCGTAGCGCAGATTGGTTAAATCGATCGTGTCATTGACACTATGCGGATCAACACCAATGGCAACGGCGATATCGTGAATTTCATTGTTCGCGAACAGGCGATCACGCTCAGATTCCCAAGAATTCAAGACTTTACCGCGTAGTGGCAGAATCGCTTGAAACTCTTTGTCACGTCCCATTTTTGCGGAGCCGCCTGCGGAGTCACCTTCGACTAAGAATAATTCGTTACGCGTGATGTCGTTCGATTCGCAATCGGTTAATTTTCCAGGCAAAACCGCGACACCAGAGGATTTTTTCTTCTCGACTTTTTGCAGAGAACGCAAACGCGATTGCGCTTGTTTAATCACCAGTTCGGCGAGTTTTTTTCCAAGTTCCACATGCGAATTTAGCCAAAGTTCTAAAGGCGGTTTGGAGAAACTCGAAACTAAACGTACTGCATCGCGTGAATTTAAACGTTCCTTAATTTGGCCCTGAAATTGTGGGTCTAGCACTTTGGCAGACAGCACGAAAGAGGCACGGGCGAATACGTCTTCCGGTAAAAGTTTTACCCCTTTGGGCAACAAAGAATGCATTTCAGCGAAGCTTTTTACGGCGCCGAATAGACCTTCGCGCAAACCGGATTCGTGCGTCCCACCAGCTGGAGTCGGAATCAAATTCACGTACGATTCGCGCACGACGCCACCATCCTCGGTCCATGCTACGACCCAAGATGCGCCTTCGCCTTCGGCAAAACCATCTGCATCAGCATTGGCAAATTGTTCACCTTCAAACATTGGAATAACCAAGTCGCCATGTGAGGCTTGCGTTAAAGCTTCAGTCAAGTAACCACGCAAGCCTTGATCGTATTGCCAAGTCTGACTTTCGCCAGTTTTTGCATTGGTGAACGTGACTTTTACGCCGGGCAGCAAAACCGCTTTGGAGCGCAGCAATCGCTGCATTTCTGGGATTGAGATATTTGGTGAATCGAAATATTTTCCATCGGGCCAGACCGAAACGCGGGTCCCATTTTTTTTGTCACCACGACCTAGAGGCTGAGTGCTCAATGGTTCGATGACATCGCCATTGGCAAATACGAGATTATGTAACCCACCTTCACGCCAGACGGTAATCTCTAGACGTTTGGACAAGGCATTGGTGACGGATACACCAACTCCGTGCAAGCCACCAGAAAAGGCGTAAGCGCCGCCTGAACCTTTGTCGAATTTGCCGCCAGCATGCAGGCGAGTGAATACGATTTCTACCGTAGGCACGCCTTCTTCTGGATGCAAACCGACAGGAATGCCGCGACCATCATCTTCAACGCTGATACTGCCATCGGCATTCAACGTGACTTGGATATTTTTACAGTGACCACCCAAGGCTTCATCCGAGGCATTGTCGATGACTTCTTGAATAATATGCAGAGGGTTTTCGGTGCGGGTGTACATCCCTGGTCTTTGTTTGACCGGTTCCAGTCCTTTCAGAACGCGGATGGATGATTCGCTGTAGTCGGATGGGGTTGTGGTTTTTTTAGTTGCCATGCGATGAAATGGGTGAAAAATTAATTTATTGATTTGTTTATTTGCTGTCGCCAGAGTTTGGACGATGCGCTTCTTTTTTTATCCTACACGGAAAATTAAGGATTTGACGAATTATTGTAATTCGAAATACTGGTTTTATGTACAGTTAATTTGATTCTGTGTGACGCGAAGGTAAAAAAAGTTCAGCATAAATGTTCTTTGCGTAGGTGGGTGCTGAAAAAAGCGATGCCCAACATTGACCGATAACTGCACTCGTCTAATTTGGATCTAGATTGCGCCAGCAGCAAAAATAATCCAAATTAACAAAAAAACTTTCTTATCTACTTACTCAATAGGCGCATTCCCTGTTCCAGCCCAGATAAGGTAATCGGAAACATACGATTGCTTAGTAACTTGCGCATGATATCGATCGATTGTCGATATTGCCAAATGCCTTCAGGTTCTGGATTGAGCCACAAATATTTGGGGAAGTGCGCAGTAAAACGTTGTATCCAGGTTGCGCCAGCTTCTTCATTGTTGTATTCGACAGAGCCACCGGGTTGGAGGATCTCATACGGACTCATCGTAGCGTCGCCGACAAAAATTAACTTGGTATCGGGTGTGAATTTGCGTAGTACGTCCCAAGTTGGGAATTTTTCTGAATGACGCCGGTGATTATTTTTCCATAGATAGTCGTAGACGCAATTGTGGAAGTAATAGAACTCCATATTCTTGAATTCGGTTTTCGCTGCAGAAAACAACTCCTCAATCTGCGCGATGTGATCATCCATGGTGCCGCCGACATCGAACAGCATCAATACCTTGATATTGTTTTTGCGTTCGGGCTGCATTTTGATATCGAGGTAGCCCGCATTGTTCGCGGTGGCTTTGATCGTCGCATCGAGCGCTAATTCCTCTTCTGCTCCTTGCCGCGCAAACCGACGCAGGCGGCGCAGAGCAACTTTGATATTGCGCGTGCCGAGCTCACGTTCGGTGTCGTAGTCTTTAAACGCACGTGCTTCCCAGACTTTGACCGCTGAACGACGTTCGCTTTTGCCGCCGATGCGTATCCCTTCGGGATTATCGCCACCATTGCCGAAAGGCGAAGTGCCGCCGGTCCCGATCCAACGATTGCCGCCTTCGTGCCGCTCTTTTTGTTCTTCGAGTAATTGTTTGAGTCTGTCCATCAGCTTGTCGTAGCCAAATTTTTCCAATGCTGCCCGTTGTTCATCCGTCAGTTCACGCCCTAAGCGTTTCTTGAGCCAATCGAGCGGAATGTCAGGATGCTTCTCAAAAATCGTATTGATTCCTTTGAAATACAGACCGAAAGCGCGGTCAAACTTGTCGTAATTCGCTTCATCCTTCACCAAGATAGTGCGCGACAGAAAATAGAATTCGTCGACCGACGTGCCGACTACGCCTTGTTGCATGGCTTCTAGCAAAGTCAAAAATTCTTTAATCGACACCGGAAGTTTGGCATCTTTGAGTGTGAAGAAAAAGTCGATTAACACGATGTGATTCTCTTAAGTTGAAGTTGCTGTAGATGGGCGTTTGAACTTGAATGCCAGGTTCGCTTTGACGCCTGCCCATTCATGCTTAAGTATGCTGTAAACCACGGTGTCGCGCACCCGACCGTCTGGCAAAATCATATGACTTCGCAGTACGCCATCGCGTTTGGCGCCCAGTCGTTCTATGGCTTTCTGCGAGCGTTGATTAAACCAGTCTGTGCGAAATTCCACTGCATTGCACTCGAGTACTTCGAAGGCATGTGTTAACAATAAAAGTTTGCATTCTGTGTTGATGGCGCTACGTTGATATGATTGTGCGTACCATGTGTATCCAATTTCCAAGCGTTTGTTAGCACTGTCAATATTGCAGTAGCGTGTCGCACCGATCACTTTGTTTTGAACCTGATCAAATACTGTGAAAGGAAGGGCTAGGCCCTTTTCGTGTTGCTCGGTAGCGACCTTGAACCAAGTCATCAAGTTTTCTGGTGAAGGTACTGAAGTGAAGAATAGTTCCCACAGTCTTCCATCGCTAGCAGCGGCTTGCAAGTCGTTCAAGTGATCTTGCGAGAGCGGAGTAAGTCTGGCGTGCTGACCAGTAAGTGTGATGCTAGCTATGGACATGATGCCTCTCATTGTAAGCTTGGACGCGTTAGGTTTAAGTACTTATTGTAATGCTTCAGAGAGGGTGGTTTGCTGGTAGTACGCCTCGGTTTATTGTCTATTTTGCAGTGCTGTGTGACTTGCTAGCAATAAAAGCGAGAAGCGGCTTGCGCATGGTTTTAAAACCAGTTATACTGCGAAGCTGTACAGAATTTTGCGGCGCGGCCATGTGAGTAACTTTGCAAAAAGTAAGTTCGCATTTTGAAGCTGCCCACCCACTACGTTTAGGAAATCTCATGGCAAATACCGCACAAGCACGCAAACGTGCTCGTCAAGCAGTTAAACAAAATGCACACAACTCTAGTCAGCGTTCGACTTTGCGTACAGCGATCAAAGCTGTTCGTAAGGCAATCGAAGCTGGTGACAAAGCTGCTGCTGCAGTGATCTTTCAGAACTCTGTTTCTACGATCGATCGTATTGCTGACAAAAAAATCATTCACAAAAACAAAGCAGCTCGCCACAAGAGCCGTTTAGCTTCTGCATTGAAAGCATTGGCTTAATTGTTTTTGCCTTGTGCTGACATCGTTAGCGCAATTGTAGTAAATAAGCTGTCTACTTTGTAGTCAGACTACGACATAAAAACCGCAATTTTTATTGCGGTTTTTGTCTTTTTTGCAGCATTAGATTCTGTATGAGACGGCACGATTGCAGCGGTGGTTTTTTATTGTTGGTTATCTTTTAATGGTAATCCTTCCACTTGCTGTCCGGCCTTGATCTGACGTTGGCTATACCAGCCTGCATTCATTTCCAAAGCATATCGTGCTTTGTTCTTCGCACAAGTGGTTTGTTCACTATTTGCTTGCATTTCTTCAATATTGATAATCTTGCCTTGTTCATCGATAAAGGCAATCGATAGCGGTATTAAGGTATTTTTCATCCACATGCAGTAGTGATCCGCCTGGGAGAACTGAAACATCATGCCTTGGTTTTCAGCAAGTGATTCGCGAAACATCAAGCCTCGCTGACGTTCTTCTGCAGTGCGTGCCAATTCTGCATCTAATTTGTGTATGCCAAACTGGAATTGCTGGCGCTTTAAGGTGGATTCTGCTGCTGACACCGTCATGGTTTCAGCTTTAGTTGTCGCGGCATGGGTGCATAGGATTGAGCAAATCAATACAAGCAAATTTTTGTGAGTAGTTTTCAGCATGGATAATTTTGATATATGGCAAAAATAGCTTGTAGTCTGACTATCCTCATAAAAAATCGTTCAATTTAATTGTGATCAGGTTCTAAGCAACGATTTCCATTGCTTCGCCCGGCAATAATGGATGGCTGGCAAGACTATATTCGCCGATGCCGCTACGAATCAAACGCAAGGTTGGTAGGCCGACCGCGGCTGTCATGCGTCTGACTTGACGATTTTTCCCCTCTGACAAAATGATGCAAAGCCAGCTAGTTGGAATGTTTGTTCGCTCACGGATCGGTGGATTGCGCGGCCAGATCCATTCTGGTTCGGCGATTCGTACAGCCTTACAGGGTAGTGTTGTGAAATCACCCAAATCAAGCGGCTGAGCTAAGCGAACAAGTTGTCCGGGCGTCGCATCACCTTCCACTTGCACTAGATAGGTTTTAGCTTCTTTCCAATCGGGGTGACTGATCTTATGCTGTAATTTTCCGTCATCCGTCAGTAATACCAAACCTTCGCTGTCTGCATCAAGTCGACCCGCTGGATAAACATTCGGCGTTTTGATGTAATTTGCTAATGTGTCGCGAGTCGGATGTGATGAAAATTGACACATCACGTCGAAGGGCTTGTTAAATAAGATAAGTTTCATTGATCTAATCGGTAATTCGGTAAAAATGCGCGCTAAAAGCGCTTGAAAAGTGGAATCGCGAGTGTCGCAAAATTATGGCATCAAGTAAAATAGTAGTGCATAATACGAAATGGTGGTCTTCTGTCTTATATAAGAGTTTGCGTGATGGATGTTGTTATGGCGCGAATTCTATATCTGACATCGAGACATGTTAACAGTAAAGCGCGATTCTATAATTTACAGAATGCTAGTGTAGCGCTTGATCGCACGTATCCACGGAGAAAACGATGTATCAACATATTAAAGTGCCTGCAGAAGGTCAAAAAATTACCGTCAATGCAGACTTCTCATTGAATGTTCCTGAAAATCCAATTATCCCTTACATCGAGGGTGACGGTACTGGTGTTGATATCAGCCCGGTCATGATCAAGGTTGTTGATGCGGCGGTAGCAAAAGCGTACGGCGGCAAGCGCAAGATCAGTTGGATGGAAATCTACGCGGGTGAAAAATCCACGAAAGTATATGGCCCAGACGTCTGGTTGCCAGAAGAGACTTTAGGCGCGTTGAAAGATTACGTCGTTTCTATCAAAGGTCCTTTGACAACGCCAGTTGGTGGCGGCATCCGTTCTTTGAACGTGGCTTTGCGTCAAGAGTTGGATTTGTACGTTTGCTTGCGTCCAGTGCGTTATTTCAAAGGCGTGCCTTCACCAGTGCGTGAGCCAGAAAAAACCGACATGGTCATCTTCCGTGAAAACTCCGAAGATATCTATGCCGGTATCGAATTCGCACAAGGCTCTGATCAAGTCAAAAAACTGATCAAGTTCTTGCAAGACGAAATGGGCGTGAAAAAAATCCGTTTCCCAGAAACTTCTGGCATCGGCGTAAAACCAGTATCTATCGAAGGTACAGAGCGTTTGGTACGCAAGGCAATCCAATACGCAATCGACAATGACAAGCCATCTGTGACTATCGTTCACAAAGGTAATATCATGAAGTACACCGAAGGTGGCTTCCGTGATTGGGCATACGCATTGGCACAAAAAGAATTCGGCGCAGAATTGATCGACGGCGGCCCATGGTGCAAATTCAAGAATCCAAAAACTGGTAAAGACATCATTGTTAAAGATTCCATCGCTGATGCGTTCTTGCAGCAAATCTTGTTGCGTCCAGCAGAGTACAGTGTTATCGCGACATTGAACTTGAATGGCGATTACATCTCTGATGCATTGGCTGCGCAAGTTGGTGGTATCGGTATCGCTCCAGGTGCGAACTTGTCTAACTCTATCGCCATGTTTGAAGCGACTCACGGTACAGCGCCAAAATATGCTGGTAAAGATTATGTGAACCCAGGTTCTTTGATCTTGTCCGCAGAAATGATGTTGCGTCACATGGGTTGGTTGGAAGCGGCGGATCTGTTGATCTCTGCGACAGAACGTGCGATCACTGCCAAGAAAGTCACTTATGACTTCGCCCGCTTGATGGAAGGCGCTACACAAGTGTCTTGCTCTGGTTTTGGTGATGTAATGATCGAGAACATGTAAGGAAATCCAATTCTGGGGCGCATATCTTCGTTGCAAATGCTCGCAATACTTCAGTATTGCTGCGCTTTGCGCCTCGATTTGCATCCCCATAATTGAATTTCGCCAAGCTTGAAACGGCTTGGTGTTTTACAAAAAAGCCGACTTCGTGTCGGCTTTTTTTTCGTTCAAAATTGGTGGGTTATTACTTATCGCTCGATTAGATGCCACTAATGGAATTTGCCGGGAGAACGATTCTTATCAGTGGCGCGTATCGGTAAAAAATACTTTCTCTTGCATGTTCGATCGGGCAGTAACCGCACTTACCCGAAAGCGAAAAATTGGCTATTACTAGGCCGTTACAGTGTTTTTTAATAAGGCCTGCAAACGCACAACTCCGACCGGCTCTTGCTCTTGTATAGCAATCACGGCCCAGCGTGATGCATACTGTTCTGACACCGCCTGAATTTGTGCCAATTCGTTGTGCGCACGTTGTTGCAATAGTGGCGAACTTGGATGCGCTAAGGCTAAACTATTATTGATGACCCAAGCCCATGGCTCGATTCCTGCTCGACGCAAATCATTTTGTAAACCAGCAGCTTCAAGTACTGGCGTGGTTTCAGCCAGCGTGACGATGAGTATCTTGGTCTGTTTAGGATCTTGTAGTTGCATCATGGGCGTATTAAAACGCATCCCCGTGCTTTCCATCTGACGGGCGATTTCTCTGTGGTACGCACCCGTCGCATCTAGCAAAAGCAGCGTATGTCCGGTCGGTGCGGTATCCATCACGACAAATTTTTTGCCTGCCTCACGGATCACACGCGAGAATGCCTGAAACACGGCAATCTCTTCGGTGCAAGGAGAGCGCAAATCTTCTTCCAATAAAGCACGACCCGCATCATCCAAATGTTTGCCCTTGTTTGCCATTACTTGCGCTCGATAGGCTTCAGTCGCAGCTTGCGGATCGATACGACTGACGCTCAACTGCTCCACTTCGCCACCCAGCGCAGCTAAGACGTGTGCTGCTGGATCGGAGGTCGTTAAATGTACCGCATGACCTCGGCGTGCCAACTCGACTGCGAGTGCTGCTGCCACCGTGGTTTTGCCTACACCACCTTTGCCCATGGTCATAATCAAGCCATGCCCATCGGCAGCCAGGTCGTCGATTAGAGTCGATAAATCGGGGAGATCTGGGGTGGTAGTGATCTCGTTCGTCGGTATAACAGCTGGTAATTTGCTCAGCAGAGCACGCAGGGCGGGCAAACCGACTAAGTTAAAGCCTAGCAAGGGAATGTGGTCAGTTGGCGCATCCACCAACACCGCCGGCATCGCGCTTAAGCTTGTTTTCTCACGCTGCATAATAGCTGCGGCTAATTTGTCGTGCACCGCTTCCACTTCAGGCATGACGCCATTGATGACTAAGTACTGATGTTGAAAACCGATTGCCGCCAATTCTTCATGGGTGCGTGCTGCTTCGCGCAGAGCGGCTGTTTGTGCACGCGCGACCAAAACCATGCGGGTACGTTTTGGGTCAGCTAAGGCGTCGACCGCAGCATGATATTGCTCGCGTTGTTTTTCTAATCCAGCCAAAGGACCCAAGCACGAGGCATCGCCTTTGCCTTCTTCTAAAAAGTCGGACCAAGCACCGGGTAATTGCAACATGCGTATGGTGTGACCGGTCGGTGCCGTATCAAAAATGATGTGATCAAATTGGCTGATTAAGCTTTGATTCGTGAGCAGGCCCGTGAATTCGTCAAAGGCAGCTATCTCAGCCGTACAAGCGCCAGACAACTGTTCTTCTATGCTATTGACCACCGCATCCGGCAAGACCCCACGTACTGGGCCGACGATTTTGTCGCGGTAAATTTGTGCCGCTGCTTGTGGATCAATTTCTAAGGCAGAGAGATTCGCCACCGCACTGACCGGCGTGATGTGATTGCCTATCGTGATGCCAAATACTTGCCCAACATTTGACGCTGGATCGGTGCTGACCAAAAGCACACGCTTGCCAAGATCGGCGAGATAGATCGCTGTTGCACATGCGAGCGAAGTTTTACCGACGCCACCTTTACCTGTGAAAAATAGAAACGCAGGGGTTTGTTCAAGAAATTTCACAAGGTGCTCCAGTAGCAAAAGATGCATCAGGTCGGTAGGTCAAGAATCACAATCAGCAGCTCTGACCTTCACCACAACAAGGCGTAGAATTTGGCGCGCTCGCAGCAACTGGCAAAATGCTTAGGCCAAACCAGCGTGCTAACTCAGCACGGCGCGGATAGCGACTCGTGAGTGCGATTTCACCATCGAGCAGAATCAAAGGCAAACCTTCCGGACCTGAACGTTCTAAAAAAATTTTGACCACGGCGTTTTCAACAAAAGCCATAGGCTGCTGCGCCAGATTGTATCGTTCGATCTCGGCACCTTGCTTTTTCGCCCAATCGACATCGACCGCAAAACTGACCAACTGTTGATCCGCTTCGACACCACACACACCCGTATTGCAACACATGGCGGGGTCAAAAATTTGTAGGGTTTTCATATCGTACTTCCAATTTCTATCAATTGCTGCCGTCTGAACTGACATTACAACACATAAGGCGGGCAGCACTTTGCGCTAGCGCATAGCTGCTCAATTAAGTCGTGTTAAGCCATGATATTGGCGATCTTATCCATCTCTGCTTTCAAGGAAGTTTTATCCTCTTGCAAGGTTTCGAGTGGCAATGCAAAAAAGGCTTCGATCCGAGCGCGCAAAATGCGATAGGCCTGCATAAAACTCGCATCGATTTCGGCATCGGTACCCGTCGCATGCGCAGGATCTTCTACACCCCAATGTGTGCGTAACACAGGGCCTAAGTAAGCAGGACAAGTTTCTCCTGCCGCACTCGCACAAACGGTAATCACAATGTCGGGTGTCGCTGGCAAATTGTCCCAAGATTTGCTGAAATAGCCTTCAGTGTTGATGCCTTCGCGCGCCAATAGAGCCAGCGAACGTGGATGAACTTGTCCAGTTGGTTTGCTACCTGCGCTCATCGCGCGCCAACCCGCAGGTGCTAGATGATTGAATGTCGCTTCACCTAAAATTGAGCGGCAAGAATTGCCTGTGCAGAGAAATAAAACGTTCATGGTGAGTTAGTCTCGGTGAATGATTAATGAGAAGAAGATTTCGGATATAGCCAGTTGAATAGGACAGTCGCACAAGCAGCACCTACTAACTGCGCCAAAATAAATCCCGGCGCATCGATAGGACGTATGCCAGCAAAGGTGTCTGTCATCGCACGCGCCAAACTCACTGCGGGATTGGCAAATGAAGTTGACGATGTGAACCAATACGCCGCCGTGATATAGGCTGCTACTGCAAAAGGCGTGGTTGCTGGACGCGTGCGTGAAGTGCTGATGATGACGGCGATCAAACCAAAGGTCGCAATGAATTCACTCCACCATTGAGATACGCCAGTACGCACATGGGTGGACGCAAGAAAAACGGGCAAATCAAACATGCCATGCGCTGCAGCGACACCGGCAAAAGCACCGATTATCTGCGCGACGATATAAGGAAAAATGAGCTTTGCAGGTAGATTTTTTTGCCAAGCTTCAGACAAAGTAACCACAGGATTAAAATGCGCGCCTGATACATTTCCAAACATTAAAATCAAAGCGATCAAGCCCGCTCCTGTCGCTATCGCATTTGCTAACAAAGCAATGGCGATATTCCCACTAGCGAGGTTTTGCGCCATGATGCCTGAACCTACTACGATTGCTAGTAAAAATGCCGTGCCGAGAAATTCTGCGACGAGTTTCTTCAATATGGAGTCGCCAGCTTTCATACCTGAGACTCTCCGATTTTTTTCATCTCATGATGGATTGCATTTTTTTCCAGCATCGCTAATGGTAAGCTCACAAAAATGCTGATCCTCGCCATAATTTGGCGGAAGACTTTATGAAATAAAGCACGCTTTTCTTCATCGCTACCAGCCAGCGCTGCGGGGTCTTCAAAGCCCCAGTGTGCAGCCAATGGATGTCCGGGCCAGATCGGGCACACTTCTCCCGCAGCGTCATCGCACACGGTGATAATGAAATCCATTTGTGGCGCATCCGGTGCTGCAAATTCATCCCAGCTTTTGCTACGTAAACCATCAACTGGATAATCAGTATGTTGAATTTGCTCAATCGCAAAAGGATTCACTACGCCACCAGGAAAGCTGCCAGCAGAAAACCCCTTGAAGCGACCATGGCCCATAGTCGTAATGAGTGCTTCAGCCATAATGCTGCGCGCTGAGTTGCCAGTGCATAAAAAGAGTACGTTAAAAGTTTTATCAGTCATTGCGATCTCGCTTTAAGATGAAAGGAAAGTTTTTCTAGGGCTTTGTCTGTCTCAAATATGTTTTAATGCTTGCAAACAGTATTCCTTAACGAGCGACCTTACAATTAGACACCGTCGTCGATGAGCATGGATTTCCGCCACAGCAGCTCTCAGTGAGAAACGCTAGGAGGTCATTCATAACCGTAAAGTCGGCTGAGTAAATAACAAAACGCCCATCCTGCCGCGACATGATTAAGCCTGCGTGCGACAACTCTTTTAAATGAAATGACAGCGAAGAAGACGGGACTTCGAGTCGTTCAGCAATCTTGCTAGCAGCCAAACCCTCAGGGCCGACGGCAACCAACAAACGAAAGATCGCTAGACGGGATTCTTGAGCAAGGGCGGCGAGGGCGGTGATAGCAGATTTGGTTTCCATAAGCGATGATTTCTATTTTATTCTTAAATTTCCATTATTCTATATTCGTCGAAATATAGAATCAAGCGGTTTAGGATTTTATTTTTATCACACATTACTTTGTTATCTGCACATAGTTTCGTTCGGCATTCAAGCTCCTCAGTTCCCCTTCAGTGACTGTTGATTGAACGGTGCTTTTGCCTCAGTATAAGCAGGCTTATCATCAGCGTCCTGGGTAGCTAAGCGCAATTTTCACTGCTGATACTCAGATCGCAGTTGGGAGTCTGAGCGCGATAAGTCACGAAGCCTCAGATGTTCGCACCAGATGCGTGATCCAATCTTCATGCTATCCAGGTTTATAAGTAAGCCTTGGTCAGGAAATTTAATAAAGTAATCTCGTGTTGAATGCTATTTCTCGCCAAGTCGTATATTAGTCATAGACTTCGCATAAAGTCCTACCGCCGAGGTGCTGGTGATTTGTTCACTCTATATCAGGGGAGAGGCAAAGACCGACACAAATTCTTGCTTCGCTTCCTCGATTGTGAGGTGCTAGGCTGCCTTATAAACGTTAAGGACGAATATATACATAAGGGAACGTTGAAGACTTTAGAAATTGATTTCTTTATCTTTGGTTTCTGGCAATAAGTAAGTACCTATGATCAGGGACATTGCCGCTATAGCGATGGGATAATACAAGCCAGAATAAATGTCGCCGGTGCTGGTTGAAATCAAAGTAGAAAAATACAGCATGAAGCCACCGAAGTACCCAGTCCCGATGTGATAGGGCATGGAAATACTGGAGTAGCGGATTCTGGTTGGAAAAAGCTCGACTAGATAGGTCGCAATAGGACCGTAAGCCAAGCACACATAGAAGACAAGAATAAACAGTAGTAACACCACCATCGGTCGATTGATCGCATTACTGTCTGCTTTCTCTGGGTAGCTAGCAGTTCTTAGTGCGGTCTTGATTTGTTTAAGATCACCACCCTCAATATGAATGGCTCCAATTTGCACTGCTAATTTGTTATCAGGAACGATTTGTAGTGTGTGTGGGATACCCGAGGCATTAAAAAAATCTCGCAATTTTTCGCACGGGGTCAGTGGCGCGGAAAAAAGTGGAACGGCACATCGATCGGAAAAAATGGTCACAGGTGACTGCGTGATCGCTTGCTCTAAGCCGGGATTAGCATAATGCGTCAGTGCTTTGAATATTGGGATGTAAGTGAATATGGCCAATATAAAGGCGATCATCATGATGCGTTTTCGCCCGAAGCGATCAGAAAGTTTGCCGGCGAGCTGATAACATGGAATTGCCAAGGTAAGGGCGATGCCAATCAAGATGAAGGCTAGTGGAGGATCAACTTTTAAAGTCTTGGTCAGGAAAAACAAGGCGTAGAACTGGCCCGTGTACCAGATGATTCCAACCCCTGCGACAGCACCAAAAAGGGATGACAATACAATTTTTAGATTCGACCATTCTAAAAAACTCTCACGCATCGGTCTCGAGGTCAGTTTCCCCGCTGCTTTCATCTCAAGAAAAATCGGTGACTCACTTAAGCGGGATCGAACGTAGAGGGATACGCCGAATAAGACAATGGAAATCAAAAATGGAATGCGCCATCCCCAGATTTTAAATTCGGCTGGGCTGATAAAGGTCTGACAGAGCAAGACCACCATGAGCGACAATAAGAATCCAAGTGTGGCACAGATTTGTATCCAACTTGTCGCGTAGCCGCGGCTTCCGGTTTTTGCGTGCTCTGCGACATAGGTCGCGGCACCTCCATATTCGCCACCCAGAGCTAGACCTTGTAAACAACGCAGCGTGACCAACAAAATTGGGGCAGCAATTCCAATATCTGCATAGGTAGGAAGTAGACCAATCGCCGCGGTCGATAGACCCATTAGTCCCATGGTTAACATAAAGGTTTGTTTGCGACCTATCACGTCCCCCATACGGCCAAAGATCAGTGAACCAAATGGACGTAAAATTAATCCTGCACCATAGGTCGCAATACTCGCAAGAAAAGTGGCCGTTTCCCCCAATGCACTTGAAAAAAACAGCGGCCCCATGGTGGTGGCTAAGGTGGCAAATACAAAGAAGTCATACCATTCAAATGCGGTTCCTAAAGAGGAACCGAGGATGACTTTTCTTAGCTCCTTGCTGTCGGTTTTTACGTCATTCTCTGCGTTTGTTGAAGTCATAAAGAGATCTCACGATTCATTTTTTATCGATGATTGCGATTGGCAATTCCAAGGTGAATGTACATCCCTTACCTTCATGACTTTCGACAGCAATACTTCCCTTTAAAATGAAGGTTACTATGTTATAGCTGATATTTAAGCCTAAGCCGACATAGCCTTGCCCCAACTTGGTGGTGAAGAAGGGATCGAATATGCGTTTGAGATTTAACGCATTGATTCCTAGGCCGTTGTCACGAAATATGAGTGTGACAGTGTCATTTTTACCGCGTGTCGCCGTTAAGTTCATTTGCCCCGATGAGCCATCATCAAAAGCATGTGCCAGTGAATTCATGATCAAATTGATCAGCACTCTAGTCAAGGGTTCTGGATAACTGTGCATGTGGATGTCGTTTGGAACCTGGATGCTCAGCGTGTGCCCGGAATCTTGCAATTCTTTGCCAATCAGACTTGGGATTGTATGTAGCAACTCGTGCAGGGCAAAATGACTTCGTTGTTCACTCTCTTGATCTGCCGCTACTTGTTTAAAGCTGTTGACTAAGTTAGCTGCAGTGCTTAAACCTCGCATGACCATCTGCAGTGAACGTTTGTTTATGTCAATGAAGTGTTTTAGGTCGGAGCGGCGTAAGGTGTTTTTCGTATTTAAATCCTCGAAAGCTGCGGTCTCCATTTCCAGTGTGGATGCCGCCAATAAGCAATTGCCAATAGGCGTATTTAATTCGTGAGCGATACCCGCAACCATCGAGCCCAATGCCACCATTTTGCCATGGGCGACCAACTGAACATGGGCATCTTGGAGTTGTTGATACGCTTTGGCATTGACAAAGGCGGTTGCCCCATAGGCGCATAGCGCGCGAAAAATCAGTTTCTCGCGTTCGCTGTAAGCATGATGATTGCTTGAGCGAACTATCATGACGCCCATTACCTGCTCAGCGACCACCAGCGGTGCAATCATGAGGCTGTGCGTAGGTGCGTTACTTGGAAATAGCGCACTCAATTGGCTCGTCGCAGGGTCTACAATGAGTTCGCGACGTTCTGTAATGCAGCGTTTAAGGTAGTCATTTGAGTCATTTGTATCAGTGAGCGAAATCTCTTGTAAGACATGGTGCGACTCTGGTTCACCGTGAAAAATGGGGATAAGTACACTGGCATCGTCTGACATCAAAAAAATTGAGAAGGAATCCACCTCTAAAACACCGTGCACATGGGTATTCAAAGAGCGAGTAATTTCAGGGAAAGTCAGATGCGTGGTGATCTCTTGGCCAATTGCACCTAGTCGTTTGAGAACCGCATTGGTTTGTTGTAAGTTGAAGAGTTCGCGCGCAGCAACCGCACCAACCTTTTCTTTTTCTGTACGTAGCTCAGACTCAATCTTCTTCATCAGAGTCACGTCGGCGACATGAACGAAGAATCCCAGCACTTCGCCGTCCACAAAATGTGGTTTGTAGGTCATGAGACTATGGCGCACAGTACCATCAGGAATAATCACTTGGCGTTCAAAAACCTGTAATTCGCCGTTCAGCGCACCAGTGATGTAGGGCAGGTTCATTTCATAGATGGGGCCGATAACGTCTTTCATCGTTAGGTCCATCATTTCTTCACGAGTGCGGCCAAACCAATCCAAGTAAGCTTTATTGGCAAAACGATAGGTTTGCGCTTTGTCGATATACGCGACGATGGCCGGCGTTTCATCAACGACCAGTAGAGCGATATCCGTTTCAACAAATTGGGTGATTGAGCTCGCTACGTTCGGCATGGTCATTTGATATATCCCGAATACAGATTAGAAGTTAGGTCGAACGAGCTTTCAGATGTTTGTTGGAGACCTACCGTATTTTGTCTATGGTGGAATCTGGTTCTTGTTTAAGTATGAACACATGCAGATGCTGATAACACAAACTTATTGATGACTTTAATGGATTTTTGCTTAGCGATGTTGTTGATCTTTGAAAGCTAAGGAATTAATTCGCAAATATAAACAGCGTGGTAAGAATGTGTGGTGTTTTTTTGTATTGTTTGACAAGCTGTGGTCAGTATAGGGGTCTACACGAAGGTACTCAAACTGAAAATATCGCGAGTCAGCAATTGTTGTAAATGCGCATACACATTGTAAAGCTCTGCACTAATGATATATTTTTCCGAACATAGAGTGAAACTGTTGATCTGTATCGTTGATTTTTTGCGAGGGGTTGCTGATTAGAAAAGCTGATTAGAGAAGCTGATATTGTTGGCAGTTAGTTATATAGCATTCCTTGGTCAAGGCTTAGACATTTCTCGATGTAAATTCAACTCAAGTCCTGAGAACGACAGCTAGCCAAAGTTTGTAATGAGGCGGCCGCTTCATCGCGTATCCAATTGACAAACGCCATCAGCTGATGGCTCTGTGCATCTTGCTGACGGCAGATCATCCAATGCGAAAACGGATCGCGACAGCGGACAGCGACAGGACGAATTAACTGCTGCGCTAACAGATCTTCAATCACTAATACATCGAGCGCCAGACACACGCCATGCCCTGATTTTGCAGTATCGATCGCCAGGTGTTCGTGGCTATAAAACGGTCCCTTGCCCGCATGTTTTTGCAGCGTTTTTTGATCACTTTTGTTTATGGATTCATCAAGCGCTAATTGCTCAAACCAAGCCTGCCAACGCTCACCCACTTCGCCTGTTTGACGATCTGGCGGTAGAGGTAAGCGCAGTAGGGGGTGAGTAAGTAAGTCGATCGGTTTTTTCAAAGATGTTCTTTTGGGGCCAAGCATGTTCGGGCTACATACAGGAAATAAATAAGTTTCTTCCCACAGCTTTTCAACATGCAAACCCGTATTCGCATCGTAGCCGCCTTTGCCATAACGTAGCACCACATCAATGCTGGGATCTTTGATCAAATCATGGGTTTGGTTTTCTGAGGATAAGCGCAGATCGATATCGGGATGGCGCGCATGAAAACGAGGCAAGCGTGGCACCAACCACTTTGCCGCAATCGAAGGCGCGGCGCTGACGACTAAGACATTCTGATCCAGCGCAGTGGCGCTCGCCTTGATCAAAGCGTCTTGTAGTTGAGTAAAGGCTGCAGATACTTGCAGTGACAAGGCGCGCCCCGCCTCGCTCAATTGCACTAAGCGATTAGAGCGCACAAACAGTGCAACACCCAAATAGTCTTCTAGTGCGCTGATTTGATGGCTGATCGCGGCTGGCGTGACGGAAAGTTCATTTGCTGCCAGTTTAAAACTACCAAGGCGTGCGGAGGCTTCGAAAGCGCGGATAGCTCCCAGTGGCGCGGACCGGATATGGATAGATTTTGTCATGAGTTCAGTTTAGCAGAACTAATCCGAATCGTAAAAATCATCATTTGTCAGGGGCGGCAGCGACACCTACACTTCGACTCCATCGAGTTTTTAATACTGAATTATTTGGAGCAAGCTATGACAAACACACAGGCGCAATCTCACCCACGGCGTTTCCTATTTTTACTCGCTAGCAGCAGAGCACAAGGCAATACCGAACAATTAGCCCGCGTCGCAGCACAGTCTTTACCCGCCGAGGTCGAACAACAATGGATCAATCTGCATGACTACGATATGCCAGATTTTGTCGATCAACGCCATGCGGGCGATGGTCAATATCCGGTTCCTCAAGGTGCGATGCGTGAATTGCTCGACGCTACCTTAGCCGCAACGGATTTGGTTATCGTTACTCCGCTGTATTGGTACAGTTTGCCAGCCGCCGCCAAAAAATACCTCGATCACTGGTCAGGCTGGATGCGCGTACCTGGTTATGATTTCAAAGAAAAAATGCGCGGTCGTCGTATGTGGAATATCACAGTGACAGCGGATGAAGATCAAAGCTACGCGCAAGCTTTAGTCGATAGCCTGCGCTTGACGGCCGGATATATGGACATGCCATGGAATGGTAGTTTGATCGGTTATGGCAATCGCCCAGGGGAGGTTATGCAGGATGAGAGTGCGTTGGAACGAGCTACGAATTATTTTGTTGGAGTGTAGGGTGCAAAAGCCGAATGCGTATTGCACCGTCCGCCAGTCGTTTGAAAAACAGGGAAACTATTTATTTGGAAATCTGGCTCCTAAGTAAACAAAGCTTAGCCATTATCACGCTTCATACGGCGCAATATGCCTATGGCTATTGGCGCTCTACGAAAAGATTGCACCTTACTGAGTTCAATTTTTTAATAGATTTAATGTACCCCAAAAGCTCAGACTCAAAGCTAGGGAAATTAATACTGCAATAATTTCTCGCTTTTTTACGACAAAAAACCAAAAAAAGGTGATGGTCATTATGCTGTAAGAAAAGACATAAAAAAGCATCAGACAAAACCATTGCATAGATTTGGCAAAATTACTTCCAAGACTTAGGCTCAACACTAACAATAAAAACGTAGGAATAAAGCCGATCAAGATGCCGCGTTTTAGATAGGCACTAAATGAATAGACATCACTTTTACTCAAAGATAGGTGGATAGGAATCGCGATCGGAACAATGAACAGAGCTAACAATAAAATTATCCAAAGTAACTGACGTGTTTCCGGACTGTCGAAAATAAAAAGTGGAAGAGCGGGTATTGCTGGTGCTAATAGGAAACCTAGAGCGGTACGCATATTTTTGTACTGTAGTTTGGATTAATTCCGTATTGAACCAAGTTTGGGCACGGTCATACCATATCCTCATCGAATCTCGCTATCCATCAATAGAGTTTGATTTCAAGAACCAAATCGGTGATCCTGTGCTTTATTCCAAGCCTCATTAGTTCATCGGAAAGTTGTTGAATGTTTTGTTCTTTATAGCCGTATTCAAACCCTAGAGCAGTTCTCTCCCAGTAAAAAGTTTTTGGAATAATTAAATGAGCTAGGTCACTATATTTGATGGATTGCGCCCAAACTCCACCGTCTCTGGTGCAAGCATCCAAACAATCACCTAAATCAGGAAGGCCAAGATTGAAATAATGGACTCCATGATTCAAGCTACTATAAGTTGTGAAGGCACACCAAGATTCGCTTGAATATGGATGACACGAACCTACCCCCAAGATCTGACGTGAAGTTTGCAAAAAACAATTTCCAATCTTGATTGTTCATTTTTTCTTTAGTTTATGAGATATCAATCTGCTTTAATGTTGTTCAGCGGGAACTCCGGATGGAATAAGTGTACTCAGCAGCGAAGGCTATAGGGACGCCTTCAGGGATTTAAACCACTCTTCATCTTTGTCGGGATCTAATTCAGGAAATTCACGAATAATTGGCCGCATCAGATCACCGTAAACCCCGCCCATCAAATTACTGATCCCACGACGGAACTGAAGCTTCTCTTCTTCAACTTTGATTGCTTCTATTTGATGTGCAATTTTGTTTAAATGCTCGTTTAAACTAAGCAAGTCATTCATAAGCTTACTTGCTAAAATTTTGTCCATATTTCACCTCTGTACGATAACAAATTCAAGTTCAAATACTGACAAAGCGTTGATATGACATTTACTTTAACCATAACCAACGGTGAAACGGATTCGAATACGGATAGTCGCTCTGTAAATGCTATTTGTATTTATCCTATTGGGTTCAAATCATTTGGAAACTTATTCGCAACATTCCATTCATCTTCAGCGATATCTCGATGAAGATGACGTCGATACCATGCTCGGTTTAGATGTGCAAAGATGTGACCCAACTGAATTCTGAAGTCTGTTTCATCAAATGTTGGGTCATGCATCATATCCGTCATCAAATTAGCTAGATGTTCGTGAGCATCTTCGAGTTCATACATCAGGCCAGCCCATTCAACAGGATTATTTCCTTTGTCTATCAAAGCAAAATACCTCTAATCTATTCTTATGTTGCTAGTGCAGTCATTATTGACCAATGGCTTAAATGGGGTGTTGATCCTCATCGAAACATCACATCAAAATAATGTCATACTGCTCCTGATGAAACACATTCTCCACCTGCAGTGAAATCGGTTTACCAATGAAGTCCCCCAGCATCGCCAAATGCTGTGACTCTTCTTCCAAAAACATGTCGACCACCACTTGCGAGGCCATGATGCGGAATTCTCTTGGGTTGAATTGTTTGGCTTCGCGCAGCAGTTCGCGTAGGATTTCGTAGCAGATAGTGCGGGCGGTTTTGACTTGGCCTTTGCCGCTGCAGGCAGGGCAGGGTTCGCAGAGTACGTGTGATAGTGATTCGCGTGTGCGTTTGCGTGTGACTTCGACTAAGCCTAGTGCTGAGAAAGTGGAAACTGAAAGCTTGGTGCGGTCGCGTGCTAGGGCTTTGTTGAGTTCGGCTAATACGGCATCTTTGTGTTCCTGACTTTCCATGTCGATTAAGTCGAGGATGATGATGCCGCCTAAATTGCGCAGACGAAGTTGGCGCGCAATCGCGAGTGCCGCTTCTAGATTAGTTTTGAAAATCGTGTCGTCAAAATTGCGTCCTGCGACAAAGCTGCCGGTGTTGACGTCGATGGTGGTCATGGCTTCGGTTTGATCGATGATCAGGTAGCCGCCGGATTTGAGATTGACGCGACGACCTAGCGCGCGTTCGATTTCTTCTTCCACGCCATACAGATCAAATAAGGGACGCTCGCCTGTGTAGTGCTGTAATTTGGGGAGTACTGATGGCGTGTACGTGCGGCAAAAATCTTCCAGCATGTTGAAATTTTCGCGTGAGTCGATTTGTATGCTGCTGGTTTCTTCGTTGACGAAATCGCGTAACACACGTTGCGCTAAATTCAGATCTTGATGCAATAGGCTGCAGGGTGGTTTGGTCTTGGCCAGTTTGCTGATGGTAGACCAAGTGCGACGTAGGTACTCGATATCCGTACTCAGGTCTTCTTCGGAGGCGTCCTCTGCCATGGTGCGCACGATGAATCCACCTTTTTCTTCTTCATGTCTCAGGCTTTGCACTTTGCTGCGCAGTGCTTCGCGTTCTTCTTCATTCTCGATGCGCTGTGAAATGCCGATATGCGAGTCTTGCGGCAGATAAACCAACATGCGACCAGCAATTGAGATTTGCGTGGAGAGCCGCGCGCCCTTGGTACCGATCGGGTCTTTGACGACTTGCACCGTGATTGCTTGACCATCGTAGAGAAGTTTTTCGATGGGAGTGAGAGGCACATTATTGGAATTACTTTCGTGGCCTTGTGGGCGTGCATCCCAGATATCGGCGACGTGTAAGAACGCGGCGCGTTCTAACCCGATGTCGATAAATGCGGATTGCATACCGGGCAGAACGCGCACGACTTTACCCAAATAGATATTGCCGACCAGACCGCGCGATAGCGTGCGTTCTATGTGTAACTCTTGTACTGCTCCCTGAAAAATCAAAGCCACGCGGGTTTCTTGCGGCGTGACGTTGATTAAAAGATTTTCGCTCATGGCTAGATTTCTATCGGATTTTAAAATTTAATTTAGTTTGAAACGGTCGAGCAGTTCGGTAGTCTCGTACAAAGGGAGACCCATGATGCCGGAATAGCTGCCGCTGATATGGGTGATAAAACGCGCCGCCATGCCTTGTATGCCGTAGCCGCCAGCCTTGTCATAAGGCTCGGCGCTGTCGCAGTAGGCAGCGATTTGCGCGTCATTCAATGCCGCAAAAGTCACTTCAGAGGTTTGCGTACATTGTAAAAGTTGGTGTTGATATTTGATGGCGATGCTGGTGAGCACCCGATGTGTATTGCCAGCGAGTTTGTTAAGCATGACAATTGCGTCATCGCGATTGGCGGGTTTGCCTAATATTTCTTGATTGATGACCACTGTCGTGTCGGCGGCTAACACCGGGTAGGCGAACAAATGTCGGGCGACGACGGCATCCCAGGCGGCTTGCGCTTTTTCTTGGGTAACGCGGGCGACATAAACGTCAGGCAATTCGCCCGGCAGCACGATTTCGGTGACATCAGGGCCACGTGGTGGCGAATCGCGTAGTAGTAAGACTTCGAAATCAATGCCCACTTGACGCAGCAGTTCACGCCGGCGTGGGCTTTTAGAAGCGAGATAAATTTTTCGGTAGTGCGACATAGCCAAAATCCTGGTGCAGAGCTTGGCTGCGCACGTTATTTATACCCGATGTTAAGGGTGGTTTTGCGTGATCGTCCAAGCGCGATAGAGTTGTTCCCCTAATAATACACGCACCATGCCATGCGGCAAAGGAAAACGAGGGGCGGCTGTTACCATTTCAGCTGTTCCACAAAACTCGTCAGCTCCGTGGAAATACGTTGGCGGTCTGCTGGATTTTTAAAAACAAAGAAATGCCCACCTTGTTCAAAAGTGACGAGGCGATTGGGGATCTCCAGTGCGGTCAATTTGCTGGCGAGACTTTGTGCATCTTGGTAAGCACACATTTCATCATCTTTTGCGTGAAATAGGATTTGCGGTGGGCTGTTCCGATTAACCATGAGAAGCGGAGACAGTTGTTTGGTGTCGCGCAGAGGGCCTACTACACTGTTATACCAGGTATCTTTCGAGGGATCAAAGCCACCAGACATATAGGCGGCTGCGCTAACTTTAGTATGATTGAGAACCGCCATTTGCGATGCTAAGGCACCACCACTGGAAAAACCACCGACCATCAGTTTCTTAGGATTGATCTGTAACTCGCTACTATGTGCTATCGTCCAATCGATAGCGCGTTCGGCATCGGCGAGGGCATTGAGTGGCGTGCCGTCAAATCGTTGCGAAGTGCGATATTCGACTTGTACCACCACAAATCCGCGATTTTGTAAGGCGCGACATACTATGGGGCAGTAACTCCAGTGCCCCGTGCTCCATGAGCCGCCATGAAACCAAAGGAGGACTGGCGCGTCTTTCACATCCCCTTTTGCGGGGAACACATGAAGTTGTAGATCGACGCCATCGACTGTTTGGTAAGTGTGGGCGACATGGTCTTTCGGCGTTTGCATCTCTTGCTCATAGGCTGCACGGAATTTAGTGATTTGCTCTGGGGCTACGCCGTTTTTTTCTGCATCAAGAATTTGTGGTAACACATTTTTGGCTCCGTTCTCATCAATATGCTCCGCCAGCAGTTTGCTCATAAAGTGAGCTTTGACGTTGTGGCTGCTGATTGCTGTGTCGAGAGCGCTGAAGTTCGCACGTAACCAGCGGTTATCACCGCGCTGCAGCGCTGGATCTTGTTTCACCCGTTGTCCCGCGCTGTCGTGCAGCCAGGCTTGAATCAATAGTTGGTAGTTACTTTGCTCTATGCTAGCTTCATCATTGAATTGGATGGTCTTGATCGCTTCGCGCTTCGGTTGCCAATTGGCTGTGACCGAGCCACCAGTTTCTCGTTGGTGAAAGTAGGGGTAGTTGATCAAACCCGCCGCCCATTGCCACTGCACATTCTGTAACGCTGCGGCACGCCCACTGGTGCTCAATTTGGGAGAAATTGCCCGTTCTTGGCTGCGGCGTCGCTCTGTCCATAGCTTGTTGAATTGTGCTGGTTTTTCATGAACTAAGCGTATCATTCCACGCATGCTGAGATCATGCTCTTGATCGACTACAGCTTCTTGCGCACCAGGCTGAGAGGCTGGAAACACAGACAAGGAAAGCCCAAGAAATACCGGCAAACAGAAAGAGCGAAACAGATGCATAAGGACACCCCGCAAGCGAAGACTGTTAAAAGAAATCGTGCGTGGTAAAGGCGGTTGTTAAACCCGGTGATACGGATGATTCTGGGTAATTGACCAAGCGCGATAAAGTTGTTCCGCCAATAATACACGCACCATGCCATGCGGCAAAGTCAAACTCGAAATACGAATCAAACTATCGGCTTTAGCCTTGAATTCTGCATCTAAGCCGTCCGCGCCACCAATCACGAACACCACATCACGACCTTCTTGCTGCCAATCGGTCAGCTGTTTAGCGAGACCGACTGAAGTCAAATCCTTGCCGCGCTCATCGAGTGCAATGATTTTGGCATTCTTGGGGATCACCGCCTCAATTTTCTCTCTTTCCAATGCCATCACGGTTTCGGCGGTTTTGCTGCCTGATCTTTCGATTGGTTTGATTTCTTTCAAGTGAATCCTAGCTTCGGGCGGCATACGTTTGGCGTATTCCTGAAAACCGTTTTCTATCCAAGACGGCATTTTGTGGCCAACGGCGGCGATGATGAGTTGCATGGTGGTGGACGTTATTTATTCGATTGTGCAATTATACGGCGCTCACCTTGTCTTTATTCAATTCAGGGTCAATGCACAAAGAAACCTAAGAAAATCTAATTTCAAGACGACTGGTCTAATATGCGTTACAATGCGCCTCATGAAACCAATACGCTTAAATATCCGGCAACACATTCTCGACACGGCCAAACCTATTATTTTGGGGAAAGGCTTTGTCGCGGTTGGCTTGAATGAAGTTTTGCAGGCGGCGGATGTGCCTAAAGGGTCGTTCTATCATTACTTCAAATCCAAGGAATTATTTGGTGAAGCCTTGATCGCCAGCTACTTTGAAGATTATTTGGTGGAAGTTGAGCTTTTACTCAAGGCAAATAGTGAGAGCGCAGCGACCCGTTTTATGCAGTACTGGAATGGTTGGCTGATTTCGTTGGCGGATAAGGACATGCAGTGTCAATGTCTGGCAGTGAAGCTAGCGGGTGAAGTTTCCGATTTGTCGGAAGCCATGCGGCTAGCTTTGCATCAGGGCACTGATCGTGTGATTGGTCGCCTTGCCCAATGTGTAGAAGAGGGCAGAGCCGACGGCTCATTGTCGACTTCGCTGGATGCTGCAGTATGTGCCGAAACGCTCTACGAAATGTGGTTCGGTGCCAGTTTGCTCACCAAGCTTCGACGCGATCCTAGTGCATTGAAATCCGCCATGCGATCAACCAAACACCTGTTAGGTCTTTCACCTTAGGGCAATGGTTCTTAGTTTATCTATTCTCAGTTTTACCTTACGCATTGCGCGTTTTTTTATTAAAGGATACTCCATGTTATTTACTTCACTTAAAGCTGGCATTTTAGAACTCAACAATCGTATGTTGATGGCACCGTTGACTCGCACCCGCGCGGGTGCCGAGCATTTACCCAATGCCTTAATGGCCGAATATTATGCACAGCGTGCGAGCGCAGGTTTGATCATTACGGAATGCACCATGGTGACGCCGAATACGTCCGCTTTTGCAGCTGAGCCTGGCATTTACAGTGCAGAGCAAATCGAAGCCTGGAAATTAGTCACCGATGCGGTACACGCCAAAGGTGGCAAGATCGTAATGCAAATCTGGCACGCCGGCCGTGCCGCACATCCGGCGTATAACAATGGTGCGCCCACTTTCGCTCCAAGTGCCATTGCTATCGAAGGCGAAGTGCATACGGTGGATGGCAAGGTTGCGCACGTGCTACCACAAGAATTGACGATCGATCAGATTCAAAGCATCGTGCAAGACTTTGCCCAGGGCGCGAAGAATGCGATTGCTGCGGGCTTTGATGGCGTTGAAATACATGGCGCGAACGGTTATTTGATCGATCAATTCCTACGTGACGGTGCTAACAAACGTACCGATATCTATGGCGGCAGTTTAGAGAACCGCGCACGCTTTTTATGTGAAGTGATTACTGCAGTTAGCGCAGCCATTGGTTCGGATAAAGTGGGTTTGCGTCTGTCGCCATTGAATAGTTATAACAGCATGATCGATAGCGATCCAATCGCGTGGATCACGTATTTGAGCCAACGCATGAACGACTTCAACCTCGCTTATTTACATGTGATGCGCGCCGATTTTTTCCAAGCGCAAAAAGCGGATGTCATGCCTGTTGCTCGTGCAAATTACAAAGGTGTTTTGATCGGTAATATGGGTTATAGCGGTGAAGAAGCCGAGGCAGCGATCAAGGATAATTTGTTAGATGCAGTTGCCTTTGGTACGGGCTTCTTGGCAAATCCAGATTTACCAGCGCGCATTAAAGCAGGTGCTGTGTGGAATGCACCTGATTCGTCTACGTTCTATACGCCTGGCGCGGTCGGCTATACCGATTATCCGACGTTGGCATAAATGGTTCGTGCAGTAATGTAGTGACACGTCACATACCTGCAGCGCGAATTGTAAAACATTGACTAATGCAGCTGCAATGAAAAAAGGGGAAAGTCTCAATGACTTTCTCCCTTTTTTATACCGAACAAACTTGTGTTTTACTCAGCAGTTTTACGACGCGTAGTTGCTTTCTTCGCTGCAGCTTCTTTAGAAGACGCGGTTGCTGTCTTAGTAGACGCCACTTTGACACGAGCACCAGTAGGGATCTTCGCTGCACGTGGTTTCTTCACTGCGGCATCGCTAGTCGCAGAGGCGCGTGGTTTGCGTGCTGGTTTTTCACCTGCTAACTCAGCAGCCACTTTGCTCACGCGTGGTTTGCGTTTTGGTTTCTCATCATCCACAGTCGTTTGAGTCGCCATCATGTCCGGCGTGACTTCAATTGGTGCTGCTTTTGAACGTGAACGTTTTGGTTTTTCTTCATCCAATGGACCTGCCGTCATTTTGGATGTACGCTTAGCCGCTCCCATTTTGACTTCTTTGCCGCCCCAGAGTTCTTCTAAACGGTAGTAAGCGCGAATCGCTGGTTGCATGATATGAACAACCATATCGCCCAAATCGACCAGCACCCATTCACCCGTACCTTCACCTTCCATACCGACGATATTGCCGCCGTTTTCTTTGACCTTATCGCGTACTGCTGCAGCGAGCGCTTTGGTTTGACGGTTCGAGGTACCGGAGACCACGCAAACGCGGTCAAACAAGCTGGTAATTTCGGTCGTGTCAAAGACCTGAATGTCTTGACCTTTCACGTCTTCCAATGCGTCGAAGACTAAAGTTTGTAGTTTTTTGATATCCATAATGCCCTATCTATCTAAATTTTGAATTCTTGGTGCCTGCTTCATCGTGAGTTTGAAGCCGATCCTACTGTAATTCGTGCTGTTGATTCACTGAGGTTAACGCTAATTGTAAATCCGCTCGTTTTGAAGGTAGTCTAACACCTTGCGCGGAATTAGCGAGGTGGTTTCCATGGTTTGCCCTTGTTGCTGCAATTCGTCGCGAATTCGTGTTGCAGAAATATCCCAAGCTAGATTAGTTTCTAGCCAAGTTTTGCCAAAAGAGCATTGCTTAAGATCTTCAATAGCGCCATTTGCTTGCTGCCAGAGCGCGGCAAATTCGCTGGGTAATGTGTCGATTTGCAAGCTGTAGCCTGGTCTTGCGGCAACGACGATATGTGCTAATTTAAAAATTTGTTGCCAGTTTTTCCACGTTGCGAAATTGTGAAATTGGTCGGCACCAATTAGCAAAATAAGCGCGATCTCCTCATTTGACTGAGCATTACCCCATTGAGATCGCATGTTAGTTAGAGTTTCAACCGTGTAGCTGGGAATCTGCGCAGCGGCACGTTCTATCTCTTGTCGGTCGATGCTGTAGGGCACGGATAATTGCTCATCAAATGCCAATTCCAACATCTCAATTCTTTGTTCGGCGCTTGCCTTTAAACCTGCTTTTTGCCAAGGTTGGCCCGCCGGGACCAAGCGCACTTCATCGACCTTGAGCAGCTTTGCAAAATGCTGCACCAGTGCGACATGTCCGTTATGGACGGGATCAAAACTACCGCCAAATACCAGCACTGAGCGCTGGATAGCTGTTAGTGCGGCAGAATGGGAAGGAGTGGATTTTACACCCATTCCTTGTGTACCAAGAAATCAGTCGCCAATTTAGCTTCTGCACTACCTGCTTCAGGCTTCCAATCGTAGCGCCATTTCACGATCGGTGGCATCGACATCAAGATCGATTCAGTACGGCCACCCGATTGCAGGCCAAATAAAGTGCCGCGATCAAATACCAAATTAAATTCCACATAACGGCCTCGACGATACGCCTGGAAGTCACGTTCGGTTTCGCCGAAAGCGAGATCTTTGCGGCGTTCGAGAATAGGGCGATACGCTTTGACAAATCCATCGCCAACACTCTTGGTCATCGCGAAACTTTGCTCAAACGATTGCTCATTAAAATCATCAAAGAAAATGCCGCCGACGCCGCGCGCTTCTTTGCGATGTTTGAGATAAAAATACTCGTCACACCATTTTTTAAAGCGAGGATGTAAATCCGTACCAAATGGCGTCAAGGCATCTTTGCAAGTTTGATGAAAATGTTTCGCATCTTCTTCAAAACCATAATAGGGCGTCAGATCCATGCCGCCACCAAACCACCACACCGGATCTTTACCTTCCGCATACGTGGTGAAAAAACGCACATTCATGTGGACGGTCGGCGCATACGGATTGCGCGGATGCAGTACCAAAGAGACGCCCATCGCTTCCCATTGACGACCCGCTAATTCTGGACGACTTGCAGCCGCTGATGGCGGTAAGTTTTTGCCCATCACATGAGAAAAATTCACGCCACCACGTTCAAATACATTACCTTCTTCAATGACCCGTGAAATTCCGCCACCACCTTCAGGGCGTTCCCAACTATCGGTGATAAAACGGCAGCCATCGACTTCTTCCATAGCTGCGACGATGGAAGCTTGTAAGTCTAGTAAATACTCTTTAACGGAATTAGCGTCGGTCATAATTTTATTTGTTGATTCTCAATTTCGAGTCTCTGTGGACGCTTCAGAAATTCAATGTTGGGGATGTAGTGCAAGGCGTCAAGCACAGCAATATGTCGATATTGCGAGCATTGACAACGCCGCAATGCACCCCAAGATTGGATTTATGTAGCGATCCACTAATGTTTTCGATTTAGGGCACGCCATCCAATATCTTTACGATACTGCGCACCTTTGAATTGAATTTTTTCAATGACATCGTAAGCATGTTTTTGTGCTGTCTTTACCGAGTCACCCAGTCCAACTACGCATAACACACGACCGCCCGTCACGCTAAGTTTATTACCCGCTAATGCAGTACCTGCGTGGAAAGTAATGCAATCGGCTGTTTCTGCCGGGATACCCGTGATGTCCGCGCCTTTTTCAGGTGTGTCAGGATAGCCAGCTGCAGCCATCACCACGCCCATCGCTGTGCGTCTGTCCCACTCCAATTCTATAGTGTCGAGCGTGCCATTGACTGCGTGTTCCATGACAGTGAGTAAGTCTGTTTTCAGACGTGACATAATCGGCTGCGTTTCTGGATCGCCCATACGGCAATTAAACTCCAGCGTTTTAGGGTTGCCTTGATCATCAATCATCAAACCCGCATACAAGAAACCGGTGAACACGATGCCATCTTTTGCCATACCTTGTACCGTAGGCTGAATGATTTCGCGCATGACGCGTGCATGCAATTGTGGTGTGACGATAGGCGCAGGGGAATATGCACCCATGCCTCCCGTGTTGGGACCTTGATCATCGTCGAGTAAACGTTTGTGATCCTGACTAGTCGCCAAAGGCAAAATGTTTTTGCCATCGACCATCACGATGAAGCTAGCTTCTTCGCCCGCTAAAAATTCTTCGATAACAACGCGAGCGCCGGCATCGCCTAACTTATTATCAGACAACATCATATCCACTGCGGCATGCGCCTCTTCTGCAGTCATCGCAACGACGACACCTTTACCAGCTGCCAGTCCATCGGCCTTGATGACGATAGGCGCGCCTTTTTGATTTAGGTAGTCATGAGCAGTTTGTAAATCAGAAAAAGTCTGATATTCCGCAGTCGGAATATGATGACGGTGCATGAAAGCTTTGGCGAAATCTTTAGAGCTCTCTAACTGTGCTGCTTCTTTAGTTGGACCAAAAATTTTCAAGCCTTTGTCGCGGAACAGATTGACAATACCCGCAGCAAGAGGGACTTCTGGACCAACAACGGTGATGCCTATGTGCTCTTGCATCGCGAATTCGGCTAATGCTTGAGGATCGCTGATATTGATATTTTTGAGATTCTTATCTAATTCCGTGCCACCATTGCCAGGCGCGACAAACACGGTTTGTACACGTTCTGATTGCGCTAATTTCCATGCCAGTGCATGTTCACGACCACCGGAGCCGACTACGAGAATTTTCATTTTTTTACTCTTGAACTAAAGTGTCAATTGATCTAGATCTGCTGCGCCATTTTCAGGCAATACTTAATGTGCAAAGTCTTGGTCTTAGTCTTCTATGATTGCATTCGTGAAAACCTCTTGTACGTCATCCAGGTTTTCTAATGCATCAATAATCTTTTGCATCTTGATCGCGTCATCGCCAGTGAATACCGTTTCGGTTTGTGGTTTCATGACGACTTCTGCGACTTCTGGCTTAAAACCCGCTTTTTCTAAAGCATCTTTAATCGCCGATAAATCATGCGGTGGGCAAGTGACTTCGATACCGCCTTCGTCATCAGTGACCACATCGTCAGCACCAGCTTCTAAAGCCGCTTCCATCAAAGCATCTTCATTGGTGCCAGGCGCAAAAAACATTTGACCACAGTGGGTGAACAAGAACGCTACAGAACCCTCTGTTCCCATATTGCCGCCAAATTTATTGAATGCGTGACGTACTTCAGCGACCGTGCGAACACGATTGTCGGTCATGCAATCAACGATAATCGCTGCGCCGCCTATACCATAGCCTTCGTAACGAATTTCTTCATAGTTGGCGCCTTCCAAAGTACCCGCACCGCGTTGAATCGCGCGCGTGACGTTTTCTTTTGGCATATTCGCATCGAATGATTTATCGACCGCTAGGCGTAAGCGCGGGTTGGAGTTGACATCTTCGCCACCCATACGCGCTGCAACCGTGATTTCTTTGATCAAGCGCGTCCAAATCTTGCCGCGCTTTGCGTCGGTGGCTGCTTTTTTATGCTTGATGTTGGCCCATTTACTATGTCCTGCCATGATTGCTCTTTCTAAAATTGGCAACTCTTTGCATGTATTTATACTTACTTGCGATAATTTTTATCATTCGCTAACAATTCAGACATGTCGCGATGGAAACTTTGCAAAGGATTGGTTTTATAATGAAGACCGCTATTCTAACATAGAGCACTTATGCAAAACCGTCTCTGACTTTGTCAGGCACCAAGGATTGCCTAAGTTCTCGGTGCAGATCGGATTAATTCACTCTTTTTAAGCATTTTTAACCCAGGCAAAACATGTCAAAACCTCTCTTAGTCGCCAAATCAATTGCGAAAAATAAAACTTTTGAACTCAATTTGCTCTCCGATTGGGCGAACCGCCACGGTTGCATTACAGGCGCAACTGGTACAGGTAAGACCGTTACTTTGCAAGTCTTGGCGCAATCCTTCTCAGATATCGGCGTGCCTGTGTTTATGGCCGACGTTAAAGGTGATTTATCTGGTATGTCGCAGGTTGGGCAATTGTCACCCAAGATGCAGCAACGTTTGGACATGTTGGGGGTAGAGGCACCTGCTTGGGAAGCTTGCCCAGTGACTTTTTGGGATGTCTTTGGCAAGCAAGGTCATCCAGTCCGGGCGACGATTTCTGATCTTGGTCCCTTGTTGTTAGGCCGCATGTTGAATTTGAATGAAACGCAGGAAGGTGTCTTGCAACTCGCGTTCAAGATCGCGGATGACAATGGATTGCTTTTATTAGACGTCAAAGATCTGCGCGCAATGTTGCAGTATTTGGGCGATAACGCGTCGGAATTTCAAACCGAATACGGAAATATTTCCGCCGCCAGCATAGGTGCCATTCAGCGTGCCTTATTGGCGATGGGTGAACAAGGCGGGGAAGAATTTTTTGGCGAGCCTATGCTCAACCTTGACGACATGATGCAAACCGATACGAGCGGTAAAGGTTTTATCAATATACTGGCGGCCGATCAGCTCTTGCAATCACCGCGTCTGTATTCAACATTCTTGTTGTGGATGCTGTCTGAGCTCTATGAACATCTGCCTGAAGTTGGCGACGTCGAGCAGCCAAAGATGGTATTTTTCTTCGACGAAGCACATCTCTTATTTGATGAAGCGCCGAAAGTTTTGCTGCAAAAAATTGAGCAAGTAGTGCGCCTGATTCGTTCCAAGGGCGTAGGCGTATATTTCGTTACGCAGAACCCTCTCGATATCCCCGATACAGTGTTGGGACAATTGGGCAATCGTGTACAGCATGCCTTACGGGCTTACACACCGCGCGATCAAAAAGCAGTGCAGGCTGCGGCTGAGACTTTTCGCCCAAATCCAGAGCTAGATACCGCTGCGGTCATCGGCGAATTGGGGGTAGGCGAGGCTTTGATTTCTTTCTTAGATGAGAAGGGCCGTCCAAATATCGTGCAACGTGGATTTATTGTGCCACCAGCGTCGCAGATAGGTGCGATTACACCAGAACAAAGAAAATCTGTCATCGCTAATTCTATCGTCGCAGGGGTATATGAAAAAGCGATTGACCGTGAGTCCGCTTACGAGAAAATCAAGGGGCGCGTGCCTCCGAAAGCCGAATCTGTAGGTCAATCCGCAGAACCGGTAGCGAATGATAGTGAGACTTGGGGTCGGTCTGCGGGTTCACAATCAACACAGCAGTCACAACCGCGCTCGCAATCGCAACAGCCAACAGCGGCGCAACAAGAATCCGAAGGTGGAGGAATATCCGGTGCTTTAGGTGGAATGTTTGGAAATTTGTTTGGCGGATCGGGTATACGGCGTCGTGATAATGTCGCCGAAACGATGGTGAAATCAGCAGTACGGACGATAGGATCTCAAGTTGGGCGTGAGATTATTCGGGGTGTCTTGGGATCGATTATGAAGAAGCGGTAATCGAAGATATCGGTAGAGCAAGCATCCTCTCCCGTTTTTGGGAGAGGAGGAATTGACCGATGAAAAGTTAAAAAATATTACTGATTGCGCCGTGTGTAGCTACATGCCCAGCGACGCTAACAAATAATTGTATTCAATTGCCGCCATCAAGTAGGCTAATATTTAGCAAGCAAGAATGACGGCGATGAGACACATAGACTAATCTTAAAACTCCACCACTGAGCGTATTGATTCTCCGCTCTTCATCAAATCAAAGCCTTCATTAACTCTTTCCAACGGTAATTTATGGGTAATTAAATCATCGATATTTAATTTGCCCTCCATGTACCAGTCAACAATTTTCGGTACATCGGTACGCCCGCGAGCACCACCGAAAGCCGAGCCTTTCCAGACCCGACCCGTAACTAATTGAAATGGACGAGTGCTGATTTCTTGACCCGCAGCAGCCACACCAATAATGATCGATTGCCCCCAGCCTTTATGGCAGCACTCTAAAGATTGACGCATGGTTGTGGTATTGCCTATGCATTCAAAGCTGTAATCGGCGCCGCCATCTGTGAGGCCGATGATCGCATCGACTACATTGCCGACTTCTTTAGGATTGACGAAATGCGTCATACCGAATTTGCGCGCCATGCTTTCGCGCGCAGGATTGATATCAACACCAATGATTTTGTTCGCACCAACCATCCGTGCCGCTTGAATCACATTGAGGCCAATCCCGCCCAAGCCAAAGACGACCACATTGGCACCAGCTTCGACTTTGGCCGTGAACAAGACAGCGCCAACACCCGTCGTTACACCACAACCGATATAGCAAACTTTGTCGAAGGGAGCGTCTTCGCGGATTTTTGCTAAGGCAATTTCAGGCACCACGATGTAGTTGGAAAAAGTTGACGTTCCCATGTAATGGAAAATCGGTTTGCCATCTATAGAAAAACGACTGGTCGCATCGGGCATTAAGCCTCGGCCTTGCGTGCTGCGTATTGCTTGGCATAGATTGGTTTTATGTGAGAGGCAGAATTTGCATTCACGGCATTCTGGTGTATAGAGCGGAATGACATGATCATCTTTTTTCAAGCTCTTCACCCCAGGGCCAACATCAACCACGACACCTGCACCCTCATGCCCCAGAATTGCAGGGAAAATACCTTCTGGATCAGCGCCGGATAAAGTGTAGTAATCTGTGTGGCAAATGCCAGTCGCTTTGAGTTCGACCAAGACTTCACCTGCTTGTGGGCCTTGTAAATCTACTTCTTCTATTGTCAGAGGTTTTCCAGCTTCCCAGGCGATGGCGGCTTTTGTTTTCATGAGTTTTTAGTATTATTTAAATTGTGATAGCGAGATGGGTGAACGTATTTGTATGACATTTTAGCCTAAAGGTGGTTTGCGACATTGCCAACTGCAAAATACCGGATTCTGGAAAGTTTATTTGGAAATCAGTTAGAATTCCGTGTTGATTTTTGCAAGACTCTGAGACTTTGTATTCCCGGCTTAAAATCGCGAAGCATCGTCAGCAAATCTTCTATAAACTAGTTTGTATTGATGTAAATGAGTGGATACAGCCTGTTGATGGCGTGGCAGGCATTTATCCAAATGTTGTTATTTCTCAGGAGTTACTATGGCTTTTTCACCCTTCCGAGCGATCGGGCAAGGTATCAAATGGATCTGGAATGCGGTTGATGTTAGCCGTCGTTTCGTCATCAATTTATTTTTCCTGATCATTGTTCTGTTTATTCTTATTAGCCTTTTCTCTTCCAATAAGGTCAAAGTCGAAGATAAAACGGCATTGATATTGAACTTTAAAGGTGACTTGGTTGAACAGCATGCGGGTAGCGCCAGTGATGCCTTTCTTGCTGAAGTACAAGGTGAGAATAAGCGTTCGACGCAATTGCGCGACATCTTGAACGTGCTCGATACCGCCAGCAAAGATCCTAAAATCAATAATGCGGTCTTGTTATTAGACGGCATGCAAGGTGCGGGTTTGCCTATGTTGCGCGAAGTCGCAGCAGCTTTAGATCGCTTCAAAGCCAGCGGAAAAAAAGTTATCGCCTGGGGTTCGAGTTTCGATCAGCGCCAATATTATCTGGCGTCTCATGCCAATCAAGTCTACATGCATCCTATGGGTAATGTGATGCTCACAGGTTTTGGCCGCTACCGCAATTACTATAAAGATGCTTTAGACAAAATCGGTATTACCGTGAATGTTTTAAAAGTGGGTACATTTAAAAGTTTTGCTGAGCCATACATCGCAAACGGTCCTTCCTCTGCTGCTGCCGAAGCCGATGCATTTTTGTATAACGCGATGTGGAAGTTTTATACGGATGGTGTAGAAGCGGCGCGTAAATTACCGGCTGGTACGATTATGAAAAGTATCGATAATTTGCCTGAGATGTTGAAAGCGGCCAATGGTAGCGTGGGGCAATTCGCCGTCGATGCCAAACTGATAGATGGCTTGAAAACCCGTGATGACCTCCGTCAAATGATGTTAGGTATGGGCGCGAAAGATGAACACACTAAGAGCTTTAAACAAATTTCGTTTGAGGACTATTTAGACAATCACCGTTCATTTGCCTTTGGTCCTGCAGTTGCTGTGATTGTTGCCGAGGGCGAGATTAGTGAAGGTAATGCGCCACCGGGTGCGATTGGCGGGATGTCTACTGCGAACTTGGTGCGCAAGGCGCGTGAAGATGATCAGGTGAAGGCAGTCGTGCTGCGGGTTGACTCGCCTGGCGGTAGTGCATTCGGCTCCGAATTGATACGTCAGGAATTAGAGTTGACACGTAAGGCTGGTAAGCCGGTTGTGATCTCTATGGGCAATGTTGCAGCCTCCGGCGGTTATTGGGTTTCCATGTCTTCTGATGAAGTTATCGCTGATGCTGCGACCATTACCGGTTCCATCGGTGTGTTTGCGATTTTCCCAACGGCAGAGAAGGTGATGGACAAGATAGGCGTGCACACCGCTGGTACAACGACCACTTGGATGGCTGATTCGTTTAATCCTTTGCGCCCTATGAATCCGAAATTTGGTGAAGTGATACAGCAAGGCATTAATAATATTTACCACGAGTTCACAACGAAGGCGGCAGTGGCGCGTAAGACTACGCCCGAAAAAATTGACGCGGTGGCGCAAGGCCGGGTCTGGACTGGCGAACAAGCAAAAGAGCGCGGACTGGTGGATAAGCTCGGTAGTTTTAACGATGCATTGAAATCAGCTGCGACTCGCGCTAAATTGGGCGAAGGCTATCGTATCACTTACATCGAACGTGAACCTTCAAAGTTTGATCGTATTTTTAGTATGTTTGGTGACAATGCGGCGCAAGCCATGTCAAAAGCCTTCAATGAAAAATTCAAAGTAGCTGTTGCGCCAACTGGTATTCCACCAGCTGCCGCGACTGAGATGGTGAAAGACTTAAATTGGCTGGCAGATCTTCGCAAAGAAAACAGATCTTATATGGTGATGGCACACTGCATGTGCACATTGCCTTAGTTTTGCGCCGCCCGGTTTGATATCAAATCGGGCGAGATAAAACTGAGTCTAGTAAATGGGGGAGGCTATTTAGCCTCCCTTTCTTATTGAAGATTTAGATTTCTATTTTGTTTGAGCGAATCGTATCTTCAATTAAGTCATATTTTATTTAAATAGAGGTAAATTTATGTTTTGCGAAGTTATTTGAAGGCATCGCTGTAGCGGTCATTCGATTGATACAGCGACTCTTGCTTGTACTGTTCTTGTGCCTTGTGTGTGTTGGTGTGCGATCTTAGACTGGCATGACTTCTTCAACGACGAATGCCGAATATGCTTCCACTGCACTGGACTCTTGTGACCGAGTTAACGCCTATGGTGACTTACTGTTTCGTTATGTCCGTCACGCCCGGGCCGAATAACGTCATGCTGGCGACTTCGGGTGCCAATTTTGGCTATCGGGGTGCATTGCCTGCGATATTGGGAATACAGTTTGGTGTATTCTCGCAAACGATATTGACTTGTATTGGACTCGGTAGTGTGTTCACCACTTACCCGCAGCTACAGCAAATCTTGCGAATTGCAGGCGCGATTTACTTGCTTTATTTAGCTTGGATATTGAGTGGTGCGAACGTCGTAGAAGGACAAGAAATTAAGCAGGTTAGTTTTATCGAAGCGGCGATTTTTCAAGCGCTCAATCCTAAAACTTGGGTCAAATCTGTGACTCTGGCCTCAGTATTTATGCCGACAGGATTTGGCACCTTGTCTGGTGCTATCCTCGTCGCGATGATCGGTGCAATGGTCGGCACACCTTGTAGTGTGATGTGGACACTATTTGGTGTCGCTATCCGTAATTTATTGAGAGATCCTTTCAAACGTCGTGTTTTCAATTTGAGCATGGCGGCGACCTTGATGGTGCTGGCACTGCTGTTTTTGCGTTAAACTGCGGTGATGTTCTCACTCGACCGCACCTCACCCATCGCGCTATCACAACAAATCGAAAATCGTTTTCGAGAGATGATAGAAAGCAGAGCCTTGCCCGCTGGCGCAAAACTGATGTCGATACGGCAGTTGGCGACTCAGCTTGGCGTCAGCACCAATACCGTGGTGGTGGCGTATGATCGTTTGGTGGCGGCGGGTGTGATTAGCTCGCATGGTACTGCAGGATTTTTTGTCAGCTCGGTGCATGACGCGACTCATGCGATGCCCGACGATATCACCTTAGAAGCGGGCGATGAGCAAGAACCTGTGTGGTTGGCGCAGCAGTCAAATGATCAGCGCGCAGGCGTCTTGCTGGCCAGTAGCGGCGCGCTGCCGCCTACCTGGTTGCAAGATGCGGTACCAGCCTCGATTGTGCAACGTGCTTTGGCGAATAGTTCCGCTGGTATGGCATCGCGTTGTCCACCCCAGGGTTTGCCAGAATTACGCGAACAAATAGCGATGTTAATGCGCGGGATTGGTGTCCCTATTGACGCTGGAAAATTGCTGACTTGTTTTGGTGGTACCCACGCAATTGATTTAATTTGCCGCAGTTTTCTCCAACCGGGTGACACGGTCTTGGTCGAAGATCCCGGTTATTTCTTGATGTTCAGTAAACTGCTACAGTATGGTGTGCGCTTGATTCCTATCACGCGTAGACCCGATGGTTTAGATCTGCATGAACTTGAAGATGCGTGCAAGCTACATAGGCCAAGACTGCTGTTTGTACAGACCGCTTTGCATAGCCCAACAGGCTGGAGTAGCAGCGCCGCCAACTTGCATAAAATTTTAATGTTGGCCAAACAGTATGGCGTATTAATTGCGGAAGACGATGTCCATGGCCATTTTTTACCCGGCCACGCAACCCGTTTGGCGGCACTATCGAGCCTAGATGGTGTGATTTATTATTCCAGCTTTTGCAAAGCTATGAGCCCTGCAATGCGGATGGGCTATATCGCCGCTGAGCCTGCTCTGCTGAAAATTTTATTGCGCGCCAAAATTTACTCGATACTCACCACGCCTGCCTTGAACGAGTTTGTGCTGTTAGAAGTGCTCAAGGCGGGAAATTGGCGTAAGCATTTAGATCGATTACAGCGCAAAATGACGGTCGCGCGCAATCAAAGTTTGCGCCAATTAACCGAGGCGGGAATTCGTTTCGAACATGTGGGTGAAGCGGGTATGTTTTTGTGGGGAACACTGCCCGACGGCATCGATATTGATGTGCTGGTACAAGATGCCTTTCGCCACAAAATTCTCTTGATGCGCGGAGCCGCTTTTTCTGCCAGTGATGCATCGAATCGCTATATCCGTTTTAACATCGCGTTTTCTCAGCAACCACGTCTTAGCGAGTATTTGAAAGAACGCTTGGGTGCGATCAAAGCTGCACAGTCATTAATCGAGCAAGGTCGCGGGAAAATTTCCTCGACGACTTAAGGTTCGTGTGATTAGCCTACCAATTGTGTCTATGGGTTTATCCGAACGTATCATCTTGCTGGGATCAATTGCTTAGTGAGACCTCTGCACAACCTACTGCGCGGTCGAATTTTGAATTTCCGGTGCTCGCTGTGCTCGAGCACAGGTCCGCTCCTCAATTCAAACTTCGACCGCTCGCTACGGTTGTGCAGAGGTCTCTAGTAGTTCGTGAAATATTGTTCACTGTAAAAGTATCGCCGTAAAAAAGCCACCATGAAAATTCCATGATGGCTTTTTGCTTTGACTAAGAATGACTTCAAGTCGATTTATTTCAAGTTGACTTTTTGACTCAATTTGCCGCCTTTGATACTGTCGTAATTGACGACGATATCACCGCCATTACTTTCCACTAAAAAGAACAGCGTTGTGTTTCCAAAACCCGGAACACCATCCACCATTAAACGCTCTGGTCGGTTCTGTTGCAAATCAATTTGATTAGTGTAAGGATTACGTACGATACCGCTGGAAATGACTTTGCCGTGATTGACGGTTGCCAGATCTACGCGATGCAATTTATTCGCGATGACAATGCTACTGACGCTAGGAATCGCACGTTCATTAATCAGCGGTAGTTCTACATGCCACAAATTTGCGCCTACTTTTTTGACGGTCGGTTCTAGGAAGCGCAGCTTCGGTACGTTCATCGCATTGAGTAGTACGAAGGCGGCATTGCGATGCGTTTCCTCCTCTAGCATCCAGCCTTCTGGCATGCGGCCCGTATCTTGACGCCAGCCGCCGATTTCTATCTTGCCGTATTGCGGATGATCGGCTTCTTTAAATGGAATGAATTGGCGGCCAAAGGTCAACATATCGTTCCATTTAACTTGATCGTAACCTTTAGGTCCCGTTGGCGCAGGACGCACAGGATCGCCAACTTTGGGTGCTGGATCAAATCGGATGATATTGTTATCGTCCATGACACGACCGAATAATTCGGGCACAAATCCAAACGCACCAACCACACCGTAGAAGTGATCGGTAGTGCTGCCGTAAGCGGTGTATAGATCACGCCAGGTAATCATGTAGCTATAGCCTGGCATCATTTTTTCACCTTCGCGACCGAGATAATCGAAGGTGCGATTATCAGCGGCGCTAACGGGTGTTTGTGTCGGCGAACCCGGACCACGCAATATCATGCGGCCAGAATTATGGAAACTGATGACGCTGGAGACTTCCAGATGATCGAGCGCCCAATTGGCGATACTGCGGGTTTCTGGAATCTGTAATGGATAATCGGTCGCACCATTTTGAATATAGCGCGGCGCCCAGTCATAACCCCAAGTGCGATTTGGATCGGCATAGCCGACACTGTCTTCGCCCATCAAGCCATCGCCATCTTGATCCACCGCTTCTTGACCAAGGAATAAATAGTCGCCGAGCTCACCTGGTTCTAAAGGAAGTAAAACGCGTGGGTCTTTCGGATCTAGCTTACGGTTACCCATGCCCATTTGGACTTTCTTGCGCATCGTAGTGATGACGCCATCTTTGTTGATATCGACGGGGCCATCTTCGTCAACTTTGCCATCGCGGTCGTCATCAAATGGCCAAGGTGAAGAGCGTGGATAACTTGCTGTGGCGGGTTCATCAAACCATTTTGCTCGACTGTTTGGGCTGACACTAGGTACAAAGTACAGCGTTGATCGATCCACTGTTTCGGTAATCTTGTCGAGCTTGCCGTAATTTTTGAGGATGTAATCAATGGTGTAGAGCACCGTGTCGGCTGCTTGTGCTTCGTTGGCATGGATCGCACCATCGACATAAGTAGCGGGTTTGTCGCCAGCTTTGCCAGTCTTTTCATTATTAATGGTTAGCATCCACATATCGGTGCCGGCCGCTGTTTTGCCTAAACTTTTTACTGTGACCAGATTCGGATAAGCGGCGGCATAGGCCTTCATGTATTCCACAATTTCTTTATTGTGATGGACACGATTGAAGTGCGGTTGCGGCGCTTTGGCGGTATCGGCAAAGCTGGGTGCTGCGAACAAAGCACAAGCGAGACCGATGGCGCTGAGTTGAATTTGTCTTTGGGTTTTTATTGTCGTTTTCATCTCAGTGCGCCTTTCCTAAAGTAATCGTCGTCAGTGCTTGTCCAGCTTGATCTGTCCACAGACCAATGTTGACTGTGCTGCCGCTTGCGCCTTTCACTAACCATTCGCCTTTAATTGTGCTGGATGGCTCTAAACGTTCTGTGGTTGCGGCACGATTTAAAGTGAGTGCGGTGACCCCTTTGCCTGGACGCATTTCTAAGCGTACAGGGAGTTTGTTGCGCATTCTGGTAGCTAGTTTACTGTGGGTTGGGAATTCACCTTGCATGCCACCGATGACGGTGATCTGCCAGACATCATCACCTTTGGCGATGGCCTTGGTTTCTAATATTTCCAATTGCGCGAGTTTTTCGCCCCAGCTTAAGATTTGTTCAGTGTGTACTTTTAGGGCAGGTTCTAATACTTTGGCTGCCGGTGCATATTCGGCATAAGGATCTATACCACCCACTTCAACTTCAGTACCGTCGGGGAGTTTTACTTTTTTCCAAGCAATGATGGATTCTGGTGAGTTGCTGGTCAGATAGCTGATCAGGTCATTTTCAGCATCGCTCTGTTTTGCTGCCGGATTGGCACCGCTTCCGCTTGGTCGCGCTGCGTTTCCGCTTCCGTTGGCGGTAGAGGTTGACCCAGGGGCAGCCGCAGGAACTGAATTGGCTTCCGGTGCGTTCGCCTTGGCAACTGGTGCACCCCAAACATCTAACTCGATAGTTTGCACGCCATAATGAAAGTACAACCAATTTGCGAGGCTACCTTTACCAGTTTGTTTGGCACTGCGCTTGCTGTCTAATCCAGCTTGATCTAAGGATTTTTTGTAGGCTTCACCTAAGTTGGCTAGCACTTTCAGGTCATCGGCTTCAAGTTTGTTGACTTCAGCCGCTGGTGTTGCGCCAGGTGGTGTGATGCGGTCGAAACCAGTCGGCGCGGATAGCAATTGATTAGCCGGGCCGAACACGACTGCCATGGCAATATTTTTGTGAGAAAGTACCGCATCCATAGTCGCTTTCGCTTCTGGTGTCACACCTGGCCAGGCACCTGCGCTTGTGTCTGCCACAGGAAAACCAGCAGGGAAGTTACGATCTGGATGCACACCACCGATGCCGTCTTCGTTATACATACCATCTTTGTCGTCGTCTTTACCTTCGATAAACACGCGATGGGTACCACGTTCGCCTTTACTGATATCGGCTTTAATCATGCGGCGGGGGTCTTTAGGATCGACAATCATATCGCCGCTAGGATCTTTAATTCGCATCTGCGTGATGATGCCATTACCATCGAGGTCATCAGCGCCGTCTTCTGCGACTAAGCCATCAAGGTCGCGATCGAGTTTGCCGTCGTTACCTGCGCGTAATTGGCGCGGCGTAGCGAACAAGCCATTGTGTGCGTCAGGATTTAAAACAGGCGCGACATAAAACGTTCGCTTGGACAATAGATCTTCAACTTTTTTCTCATTGGAATTTGCCAAAGTCTCGATCAGATGCATGGCAGCTTCAGAGCCAGCATTGTGAAATCCAGCGATATTAGCGCCAACAAATAAAGCAGGGCGCTTGTCCGCGTTGACATTGCCTGCGCCTGCAACTTGTACGAAATACAGAGCGCGGCCGCCAGCGCTTTTACCTACGGATTGCAGCTTAATACGCTCAGGATGTTTTTGCGCAAGGCTTTGTAATTGTTTTTCTATCGTCTCAAAGTTGCGATAGTCTGTATTGGCAGCGAGGCTGGATAGCGATGTTGCGCCCAAGCATAAGCTCAAACTTAGTTGTATTGCGGATTTTTTTAGTGGTCTTACCATGTCACCCTCCATTGGAAATGTGGGCTTTTGACCGTTTTACTTAATTTTTAGTTCAAATCTTAGGCTCGCATTTCGCGTTGAAACTTGCTGACAGACTGCACTAGCCTGTCAGCGTCTTGTTATGTGCTTTAGTCGTGACGTGCAGTACCGAAATAACGCTGCATGGCACCTTCATTGATACCAATAGCGTTGGACGTTGATATTGGTTTTAAGGCTTTTAACTCAGGCTTACTATCGACAAAGGGTTTGATCCCCATGTTTTGGTGAATCTCGCTTGGGTAGACCAAAAAACCTCGCGTTATCACGGCCGACACTTTACGCACATCCTCAATATTTTTAGTGGGATCACCATCGACCAAAACCAAGTCAGCCAGTTTGCCAACGGTGATAGAACCACGCTCGTTTTGGGTGCGGGTATAGATAGCGCCGTTACGTGTTGCGACTTGTAAAGCCTGCGCTGGTGTCAATCCGGCTTTCACCAATAGCGCCAATTCAGAATGCAAGGTGAAACCTGCTAATTCATCCGTACCTGCGACGATGGGTACACCTGCTTTGTACAAACGGCCGACGAAATCGACCATCTTGGCGTATGATTTTTCATAACGTTTATGTGCTGCTTCATCCGCAATCTTCATGGTGCCAACCGAGAAGCCTCGTCTTACATCAGGTGGCATATGATCTGCAATGGTGGCGAAAGGTTCATTCATCGTGCCGTCTTTTTGGCGCAAGAAAGAGAAGGTCGCAAGCGTAGGATCAATCGCAATTTGTTTGGCTTTCAAGCGGGCGATAAAGTCTTTCACTGGTTTAGAATCGAAATCCAGATCGGCCGTTTTCTCAGATGGCAAAATGAAGCGATCTAAGGTGCGAGTATCGGTTTTTGGTGTCGCTAAAAAATTCAACATGACTTGATTAATATGTTGAATCTCGTCGTATCCCGCATCTAAAGCTTCGAATGCGCGCAAACCAACAGGGATGTGACCGGAGACGCGCATGCCACGAGAGTGGGCGTAAGCAACTGTGTCCTTCAAAATTTCTTTAGGAAAGGAATTGTAAATCTTCAGTTGTGGGTAGCCATGTTGCGCATACCAGTCGATCGCATTCTTGGCTTCTGCCAGATTTTTGATTACAAAGCCATTGTTAGCAGAAAATGGACTTTCGCCTTCCAAGAAACCTGCAGGCACGACTTGTGGCCCCAGTAGATCGCCTTTATTGACTTCATCGAGAATCAATTGCATCTGCGCATTGTCATTACCCATATCGCGGACGCTGGTGACGCCGGCGGCGATATTCAAGCCACCATCCCAACGTCCTACGTGACCATGCATGTCAAATAAGCCGGGTAACAAAATACGACCTGCCGCATCAATTTCAGATGTCGCACCACGCACTGGCGAACCAGCTGGCAAGATCGCTGTGATCCGACCACGCAATACATAGACATCGGATGCCGCACCGACTTTGGCTTTTTCACTATCAAAAATACGGGCGTTACGAATGACGGTTAAACCAGATAGCGGATGTTGTAATTTTTTTGCCCAATCAACCAAGACTTTGCTTTCGGCGGCTTTCTGAAAATTGGCCATTGCCTCGCCATTCGCTTGCCAACCTTCTTCTATTGCTTTCATGTAGCCAGGAATGACCACTGCAAACAAGCGGGGGTTGTCGCCCGTTGTTGCCCAGGCAAAGCTAGGTGACAAACCTATGCCAGTTTGTGCCAGTAACTGCACGGTTTGTTTTTTGTCGCCATTGACGACTTCTAGCTCACCGATTTTGCTTTGCGATAATGTGCCAGAAGGGAGTAACTGTAGTTTTTTATCCTTTGATTTTTCTAAGGCGGCGATTGAGAGAGAAGCGATCGCAAAAGAACTATTAAGTGGAATGTAGAGTGCAGATCCAGCGACGGTTTTACTGCCTTTCTCTGACGTCGATTTCCATTCTGCTTGGTCGCCTACCCGCTTGTAACTTTCATTGATTACCGCGCCAAAAGTCGAGCTGCCAGTAACCTTATAGTCGGCGATTAGGCCATCTGCACCCAAGCGAAACTCTTCGTTAAGCTCAGGGCCGCGACCGTTGTCTTTGAATACAAAACGAACCTTGTGCAAGCCACTGTCATCTCGCTGCACGATTTGCTCACCAGCTTGTTTGCCGTTCTCAACAAAGATTAAATACTTAGTGGTTTGGGTATCAGCGAAGGCGCTGGCTGCGTACAGGGCCAGTAGGCTGGATGCAAGAATAGTTTTGGCTAATTTCATGGGAATGCTCCATATTGAATGAATTGAATTTTTTGAAGGATAAAGACGAAAAAAAGCCCGGCTACTTTAGCACGGGCATGTAAGCTTGAATATTCGCTTTAGGATAAACGGGCGTTTGGTGTGGGCAAAACGCGAATTTGGTGGATAGTCGTGAAGATGTAACTTGATCCGGCTTGTTTTTGCAGGTTCAGGGAATGAAAATTAATTCATTGCTTAACTCATTTGGATTATTCACTTGTCTATCGATAGGGTAGTGCTGTCGCAATAAATTACCGAAATCGGTAATTGCCTTACTTAAACCTTCAAGTACTTGATCAGTACCCAGTTGATTTTGCAGTTGCTGACAGATCTTGTTCCATTCTGCCTGTTCCACTAGTTTTGCAATACCGCGATCTGCAACGATTTCAATCTTACGTTCAGCAAGTATTAGATAGAGCAAAATGCCAGAGTTTTCTTCAGTATCCCAAACGCGTAAATCGGCGAAGTAGCTGATGGCGCGTTGACGTGGTGAAATGCCGGCTAACACGATGCCGATTGGTAATTGGCTTTCCACCACAACACGAATTTCACCGCGATGACCTAGTTCAGCTGCTGCGATTTTGTCGCTAAGCAGCTTTGTATTCTCTGCATTAAAGTGTTGGCGATAAGGGTTGCTACGCAAATGCGAACGCAAGTTTTGCCAGAGTCGATTATTCTTCATTACCAATCTCCAGAAGCGCCACCGCCGCCAAAATCGCCACCACCGCCACTGAAGCCATCGTTGCTGCTATGACTACCACCGCCATGTCCACCGCCAAAGCCACCAACCGCACCGCTTTGCAATACCGCACCTGCAATATCCCAAAAGACACGACTTGCTAGTAGGCTATACACAGCTACCATCATTAAACCTGCCAATATAGCCATGACCAGCGGCGTACCGGCAATCATTGCGGCTGCAGTACTGCCAGCGGCCAATCCGCCACGACCTAACCACGGGCCCAAAACTTTACTGAGCACCAAGCCCGCAACCAGAAGTCCCAACCAAACTAGTGGATTGAGTCCGAATATATTCAGATCTGCATTATAGTTGGCGCTATGACCTTTGCTCGGTGGCGGTGCTGGCAGCGCTTCACCTGCAATTACTGCACTGATTTTATCAATGCCAGCATCAATCCCGCCGTAGAAATCATTTGTCTTGAAGGCGGGGCGTACAAATTCACGAATAATTCTTGCACTGCTGACGTCGGTCAAGGCGCCTTCTAAGCCGCGTCCGACTTCTATGCGTACTCGCTTATCATTTTTAGCGATGAGGAATAAAACGCCATCTGCTGTGCCTTTGCGTCCCAATTTCCATTCATCGACCACGCGTATAGAAAACTGTTCTATACCTTCTTCACCCGTAGTTGAAACGATCAAAACTGCGATCTGGCTACCTTTGGCTTTTTCCACCGATTCCAGTTTCTGCGCCAAGGTTTCAACTTGTTGCGCCGACAGAGTTTGCGTTAAATCGGTAACACGTTTAGATAGTTTGGGAACCGGAATTTGTTCTGCGCTGGCATCACTACTTCCGAATATAAAACAGAGCGGGAGCAAAAGTGCCAGTGAGGCCAGAAGCGCAAAACAGAATTTCTTATATGACTTCACAGTCAACATTATTTCTTACCGAAGTCGACTTTAGGTGCATTAGAAATCGCTTTTTCGTTTTCTACTGTGAAGCTAGGTTTCACTTCCATGCCAAACATTTTTGCTGTTAAATTGCTAGGGAAAGAACGTACTGTCACGTTGTAAGTTTTGACCTCTTGAATATAACGATTACGTGCCACTGTGATGCGGTTTTCTGTACCTTCTAATTGCGCTGACAAATCGCGGAAATTATCATTCGCTTTTAAGGCTGGATAGTTTTCGGAAATCACCATCAAACGTGATAAAGCGGATGTCATACCCGCTTGCGCTTCTTGAAATTTTTTCAGTGCTTCTGGGTCTTTTGCCAGCTCTGGTGTCATTTGTATGCTACCAACTTTAGCGCGCGCTTCAGTCACCCCTAATAAAACGTCTTTCTCGTGATCAGCATAGCCTTTGACGACGTTGACTAAATTGGGTACCAGATCAGAACGACGTTGATACTGATTTAAAACTTCAGACCACGACGCTTTTACGGTCTCGTCTTGCGCTTGCAAAGTGTTGTAGCCGCAGCCACTCAGACCTGTGACTAAACTAGTTGTTAATACGGCCGTCAAAAATAAGCGTTTCATTGAAATCACTCCAAAAAAATAAGAAAAATAAGGAACCTGCGCAGCATACTCTATGCGCTGCTAAAAAATCTTCGGTTATTTGGCTAAAATTTTGATCACCACTTTTTTTATCTGCATTGCTTGCGCTACGGCACGGCAGGGACGATGCAATTCGCCTGGGAAAAAGATCGCATACATGCCGGGTGTTAGCACAATCCTTGTTTCATGGGTTTGCTGCGCTACAAAAGCGATATCTCGTTCCTTTAAGCGATCATCGTGCGGTACCAGCTCCTGATTAGCGGGTAAGTAGCCTAGCGCTTCTTCTCCACTCAGAAGGTATTGCACGTCAATATGGCGCTCATGAAATTCTGGAAAACCAGTCTCCCACGCTTGCGTTATTGGATCTTGTACCAGTGCAAACATCTGATCGCCGTGAATAGGATATTTGCCAGGTTCGCGCAGGAGATAATCGTTTTCCCGTAAGTGTTGCAGTGCCATTTCTAGGTTGGCAGCAAGCGCTGTGTGAGTATGCTTAAGGTGGCCCAGGATCATATTGTAAAGAGTCATTTAGAATGACTAAAGTAACTTCGACAGTCTAATTATGGCAGAGATTGCCAAGCTGGCTTAAATAGATGAAGACAGATTATTTATGCGCTCGAAGGGATTTGATCGAAACGAAAACAAATGCATTGGAGAATTTTGACTTTTGCAAACCGAGTTATCACATCGGTCGGCATGCCCATCCAGATAGGCGGGAACTACGGAGAAGTCAGTTGCTCGTGCTGCTAAAGTCAGGTAGCTGGAGGCTCAGGGAGTAAGCACGCATCAACTATTTGCAGGTCATTGTCTTTGGCAAAGCTCATGACGAAATGAAATGCGAGGGGCTCAATTTCTCTTAAAGCCTCGTTGACAACCACGGAACGAACGCCATTGAGCAGAATTGGGCGTACATAGGGAGAATACTGTAAATGCGCGTTGCGCCCGCCTTCGGGACGAAAGCACGACATAGCACCGCATAAGCGTTCAGCCCAATCACTGGGCCGAAACTGTTTGCCATCGCTCGTGAGTCCTTGGATAAAGAACTCGCGTTTCGGCGTCGAAGGTTTGCTTGCTGTATCGGTCATGTGATCCGCACACTAAAACTACGTTGCTGCTATGTTGAAAATTGCTTGAAGAAAACGATCAAAAAAGTTCAGTGCTGTTTGAATGCACCAGGACTTTTCATATTTTAACTTACCTAGGTATTATATCTTATAGAAGACTTGAACTAAAAAACGATTTAAAAAATTTCTTTAGTGCAATGATGTTAAGTATAGTCGATATTCATCTGGAGTAAAGTTTCGCTTGAAATCTATTTGCTATTGGAAAATAGTTATTTGATTCAAAGGCTTAAGATTTTGAAGAAACAGTTCTTAAGTCAATAGTAGGTATTCGTCGATACTTGATTTCGTGTATTTGGGTTCGTTTCACGAAATATGAAGAATCAAAACCGCTGAACTTTTCTTGCAAAGCAAGGTCATTTCATTTAACCATCTTCAATGGCAACACAAAAACATTAAAAAAGGGAAAAACATGTTTATTCGTCAAGATATCATCAAGGTTTGTAGGCAATCAGTTCTGTGCCTTTTGGTCAGCTCTACTTTTTTGCACAGTGCAACTGCTGCAGATAAGCCCAACGTTGCACAGTTATTTACTGAAAAAGAATTGCAAACCGCGACCTGGATACGTGACGCGGCCCGCAACGATAACCTGAGTTATAAGATTCTTGAATCATTGACGACTGAAGTCGGGCCTCGTATGGCAGGCTCGCCAGGTGATGCACGCGCAGTGGCTTGGGCTGAAGCGAAATTCAAAGAGTTGGGCTTTGACAAAGTTTGGAAAGAGCCGGTGACCTATCCTACCTGGACTCGCGGAATTGAAAAGGCGGAAATTGTTGCACCATTTCCGCAGCCGCTTTTGATTACCGCTCTTGGCAATAGCGTGGCGACACCTGCAAATGGGCTAACCGCAGAGTTAGTTGAATTTGCCAGCTTGAAAGAAATGATGAGTGCCCCTATAGAAAAAATGCAGGGCAAAATTGTTTTCATCAATCACAAAATGCAAAATGCTAACGAGTATGGATTGGTCGTGCCCGGGCGTTCTGCTGGCGCTTCAGAAGCAGCGCGCAAAGGTGCAGTCGCGATTGTTATCCGTTCGGTAGGTACCGACAATCATCGTTTTCCACATACAGGCGTTATGCAATATGCACCAAATGTGGCGCAGATCCCTGCTGCTGCAATGTCAAATTCTGACGCTGACATGGTGGCGCGCATGATCAAACGTGGTAAGCCAGTTTCTTTGAAGTTGGAATTAAGTTCTGCCGCCGCCGCAACTTATACCTCCTATAACGTAATTGGTGAAATGACAGGTACCGAGCTACCTAATGAGTATGTCTTAATTGGTGGTCATTTGGATTCGTGGGACTTGGGTACTGGTGCAATTGACGACGGCGCCGGCTGTGCGATTACGATGGCAGCGGCCGAATTTATTAAACGCAGTGGTTTGAAGCCTAAGCGCAGTATCCGCGTGGTTTTATTTGCCAACGAGGAGCAGGGCCTATTTGGCGGTAAAGCTTATTTAGCCGCGCATCAAAATCAGATAGCGCAGATTCAAGCCGCTGCTGAGGCCGATTTGGGGCAAGGTCCGGTGATCAAAATGGCGTCGTTTGTGCGTAGTGAAGCCTTGCCATTGGTAAAGCAAATGCACAGCGTTTTAGCTCTATTGGGTATAGAGCCGGGTGACAATAATGCCTTCCCCGGTCCAGATATGGGTGACTTGCGTATGGCGGGTGCAGCGAGTTTTGGTTTGTCTTTAAAGGCAGATGACTACTTTAATTTACATCATACGCCTGACGATACTTTCGACAAGATTGAGCCAGCGAGAATTAATCAGGCAGCGACTACCTATGCCGTATTCGCTTGGATGGCAGCGCAGGCGCCAATTAATTTTGGCTCAGGTCAAGAATTATTGAAAGCGGCAAAAAAATAAGTTTATGAGTTAAATTCATTTGGCGGCGTATCTTGAGCATAGATGCGCCGTTTTCATTTGCCGCTTGTTTTGGAAAATGCCGGTGCAATCGCCAGGCTTATCAATGCCAGTGATAAGGGCACACTGGCGATAAAACCTAAATACTTAAATCCCGCAGCTCCCATCACAGCACCGATTGCAAACGATAAAACGAGTTGACTGTGCAGTCTGAGTTTTTGACGATTGACTACGACTTTCGTCTCTTCTGCATGTGCGTCATCACGGTTCCAATACAACATTTTTCCCAGTTCGATTCCGATATCAGTGACTAAGCCGGTGATATGTGTCGTACGAATTTCTGCATTTGAGATCTTTGTAATCAAAGCGTTTTGTAAGCCCATCATGTAGCACAATAAAATCGCTGTGAAAGATACGGTAATCATTTCGTGCTTCAGCAAACCTTGACCTAGCATGCCGAAAATCAGTAAAAGTATCGCCTCCCAAAATAATACGGGAGCGTATACGTAACGAGGTATATGGCGTTTCGTGTAATTCACTATGAGTGCAGTGCATGCCGCGCCACAGATAAAAGACAGCAACATTAACAGGGCTGCCAATGCCGCCTTGCTATGTCCTAGTATTAGTTCGTCTGCAGCGCTAGATAAGAGCCCGGTCATGTGTGATGTGTACTGGCCCACGGCTAAAAAACCTCCCGCATTTAGTGCTCCGGCAATCCAACACAAGGTTACACCTAAGTGCAAATTAGTTTTTGCGCTGCGTTGTGGTGAGCTCAATTGGGCGAGATAGTGCTGTGGCATGGCATGCTTTTCGTGGCGGGAGAAAAAGCCGGTGAGTGGTCATCAACGTATCGAAGTTCTAGCCTTAATAGTACACACAATGAACCCGTCAAGTAAGATTAAGATCAAATTTCGAATATTCTCGTGCGTTATTTTAAAAACAGAAAATACGAATAATTAATTTGAGTGGAGATGAATCTGAGTCTTTTCTTTAAACACGTCACGGCCGAAAAAAAAGTCCTTTTTTTTCAATTGGTATGTTGGATTGAGTCAACATACCAACTCAAGAAAAAAGCAATTGTTTTCTATAAATAGCTATTCAAATCAAACGCTTATAAATGTTGCCCCTGATTTGCTTGCATACCAATCGCAATAGTTGCGCAATACCAATTAAATAAAACTAATACCACATGAATACCGATTGACAATTGGTATTGAAAAATCTAAAGTTCAGTTACCTCGAAAATCATTGTGTTTGGTTTCAATGAAGTAGCAAAACTTGAGATATAGCGTGGTGAGTGTTCCTGTGGGGGGAGTTTTTCGAGGAACTACAAGATGCAAAAAAGAGCTAACAAAGTGGGTTGAACCTTGTTGGTTGTAGGGGACGATAAGCCGATAGATCTCATTGTAAGTGGCTCTAATCTGGTTTTATAAATCCTTATAAAGTGGTTTTGATCCACGTGACTCTAAGTAATAAATAGTAATTTCGCGCCCGATTGATTTTGTTAGTTTAAGTCTATCTGGCATTAAATCCGTTTTTAGTTTTTATGGAAGTCTTGGGGGAAATAAATGAAAAGTAATTTGAAGCCTGGTTTGACGCCAATCGCAGCAGCTGTTTCTGTCTTGGTTATGACGGTAGCGATGTCCGCACAAGCTCAGCAAGTAGAAGCAAAGAAAGATGAAGCCCAGCAAGTGACGGTGACGGGTATCCGTATGGCTTTGCAAAGTGCAGTAAATATCAAACGTAATGCTAATTCTGTCGTTGATGCCGTTTCCGCGGAGGATGTCGGTAAGTTGCCAGATACTGATGTGGGTGAATCTCTGGGTCGCATCCCAGGCGTAACGGTTGGTCGTGCTTTTGGTCAAGGCGCATCAGTTTCTGTGCGTGGCTCTGATCCGCAAATGACATACACAACTTTGAACGGCCAAACGGTTGCTTCTACTGGTTGGTATGATCAACAGGCTTTAGATCGTTCTTTTAACTATTCTTTGCTCCCTTCTGAATTGATCGGTGGCATGGATGTGTACAAGTCTTCTCAAGCAGATTTGACTGAGGGCGGCATCGGTGGCACGGTCATCGTAAAAACCCGTAAGCCTTTAGATTTGAAATCCGGTACTGCGTATGTTGGCGTAAAGGCGGGTAAAGGTAGTGTCAGCGATAAAGTAGCGACGGATATTTCTGGTTTGGTTAGCTGGAAAAATGATGCTGATACTTTTGGTATTTTGATTGCTGGCGCAAATGAAAAAGGCGATTACATTCGTCGCGGTGTTGAATCTGATTCACGCTGGTCAGCTGACGTTGCGCCAACAACTTTTGTGCAAGAACGTAAGCGATCCGCATTGAATATCAATTTACAAGCTCGTCCAGTGCAAGGTTTAGATCTTGGCTTGAACTATATGAAATTGGAACTCGATGCCGATAATTCCAACACTAGTCATTATATTTTCCATGACCCAAATTGCACGCAGCGTAATACTAGTGTGAAATCTGCTTTCAACCCAGACGGTGTTTGCTTGAAGAGCAATACGGTAGCAACAAAAGCATCCGAAGCATTTATTCAAACTTGGGCTCGTCAAGGAAAAATGACTTCTGACAGCTTTACTCTGAATGGTACTTACAAAGGTGATGGCTTTAAGTTTGATGCTGTTGCTGGTACGACCAAAGCAGATGGCGGTACTTCTGCTACAACCAACTATTCTTATTTCGGTGGAAATTTGCCGAAGTGGACGGGGGCGATTGACGCTACCGGTAAACAAATTGTGATCACGCCAGCTTCAAATCAGAACGTTTCAGTGGCTAATTTTCCTGCATCGACAGGCCCAGCGGGTTCATGGGCAACTTCACGCGGCCCAAATTCTGATAAAGAAAATTTTGCACAAGCTGATTTGTCCTTGAACGTCAACTGGGGTGCGATTACTTCTTTCAAAACTGGTTTGCGTAAATCAGACCATACTTTCCAAAAGCAGACTGATCGTGCGGTGTTCGCTGCAACTGCTAAAGAAGTTGCTACATCTAGTTTGTATGATGGCACGATGGCGATGGGTTCTTTGGGCTGGGTTTCTCCACGCCCTAACATCGCGGCAATGATGGCTAACACGAATCAAAACGTGACTGGTTGGATTGAAGAGCGCGGTGGCTACGGCAAGCTGAAAGAGGACAATACTGCGGTGTACGGTATGTTTAATTTTGAACAAGATAAATTGCATGGTAACTTTGGCTTACGCTATATCAGTTCTGATGTAACTGCTGAAGGTTACAAATTGGACGGTACTGCAGTTGCTACAGGCGACATCGCTCAAAATGCAGGTTGGGGTCGTTCTAAGAAAACAGAGACAGCGAAATACAACGATGTATTACCAAGTTTGAATGTGGCTTATGATGTGAATAGCAACACGATCTTCCGTGCGACAGCAGCACAAGCCATTACGCGTCCAAACTATGAAAATATGTTTATCGCGACTCAAACGGGTTTCCAGGATACAGTGGCTGGTAACGAGTCAGTGAGTTTCGGTAGCGTTGGTTTGAAACCGATGAAGTCGACGCAATTTGATTTGGGTCTGGAATACTATTACGGTAAGGGTGACCTGATCTCCGTGATGTACTTCCACAAAAATATCAACAACTTCATCACGACAGCAACCAAGATCAATCAAAGTATTGGCGTAGTAAGCCCAGATAGCAAGAAAGATAGCTGGACTGTGAATCAATACATCAATGCTGGTGGCGGTAAAATTGATGGTATCGAAGCACAGATCAATCATTCTTTCGATAATGGTTTTGGCGTAGTGGCAAACTACACTTTGTCAAACGCGACAGCACCATCGACGAGCTATCAAGATCAGTTGAACGTGTTCACTTTGTCCTCTAAGCACAATACGAATTTGGTAGGCTACTGGGAAAATGAAACTTACTCTGCACGTTTAGCTTACAACTGGCGTTCAAAGTACATGGTTCGTGAAACTGGCTGGTATGGCAATCGTATGCATGATGCCTATGGTACATTGGATGCGAGCTTCGGCTGGAATATCAACAAGAACTTCAGAGTAGCATTCGAAGCGACTAACTTGCTCAAGCAAGATGATATCCAGTATGGCGCAGCGGCAGCAAATACGACGGTGAAAGATCCATTGAAATTAGGTTATCCAGCTTGGTCCTTCATCGGTGAAAGAACTTACCGTATAAGCCTGAGCGCGAAGTTCTAATTGGACGCTGAACTTAGGTCGATTCAGAGCTAAGTAGTCATTTGGTTTGAAATGGCCCGGTTTTTGCCGGGCCATTTTGTTTTAAAAATCGTAGAAAGTATTGACGGTTAAGCGCCCACTGTCTGGTCGCGCGTCTATGCTAATCGCGGGATTAATACAAGCGGTATGCAACAAGCTGCCACGATAGATCACTAAGCGATTGAACTTTGCCGGAATCATTCCAAGAAAAGTGAAGTATTCATTCGAGTTATCGAAATATCGTTGAGCCGGACGTCTGCTATTGATCTCCTGATAGTACACATCAAGATAATGTTCGCGGTTTGCCTCAGTGATTTGTTGTAATCCGGTGGCTTTATGGCGATAGAAACCGGTTCCTCCATGTTTTTCATTGCAGAGGTAGAGTAGTACCGCCATATGGTGTGGTGTACTAGAGTCAAAATGTGGCGTTCTTTGTAGCGGCCCAAGCTCCGCCGACGGCATGGTAGTCAGAGAGAATGCACAAATACTTTTACGCAGCTCAAGAGGTTCCGGTACCTTGAAATGTGCTTTGATTAAAGGTTCAAGAAAAGTGGTAATGTTGCCGGAGTAGTTTTCGGGCGCTTGCGCTCGAATACCTGGGTAGCCCTTGTGTTCAGCGTAACCCGGATAGTTCTCAAATTGGCTTCGCCTTGCCACTTCTAGCATGGCATCTGGATTCTGTAAAAAGTCATCGATGATGAGTGCTTGGTGCTCACCGATATTCACCGCTTGCAGGTCGGGTGTTAGGTTGATTAAAAAATCTGCTTTCATATTATGCTTTCAACGACTGGCTATAAGCCACTTTGAATTTCTCCAGCCATTCGCGATGCCCCAATAATTCTTGGGAGAGTTTGAGTCCTGTGAATTTTATATTTTGAATTTCATGTTCGTAGTATTGTTCTTCATAAGGCGTCATGTTTTTCTTGTTTGTTGTAAATTTCATGCCATACAACACGAAGAGAAAATTATCCACATCGAATAAGTCAAAACGGCTAAAAAAGTCGGATTTCTTTGGTGCGTTTATTTTCCATATGGCGAGCCTTTCGGTTAGCACTTCGGATAACTTTGTGTCGTATTTATTAGTGCGCCAAAAGCTCGAATCTTGACGATCTGAGAGGTAGTAATGCAACTGAATAAAGTCGATAACACGCTCCCACGTGTAAGTGACCACTTTATTACAGTAATCCGCGGCTACTGACATGCTGTCTTTTTCAGTGGAAAAGTTGCGGGCGAACAGTTCGGCGGCAAAGTCGGTGACAAAGATAGACGTGGCTTCTAAAGGTTCGACAAAACCCTGTGCAAGTCCTAGTGCGACAGCATTTTTATGCCAGAATTTTTCCCTGTAACCCATGCGCATAGGAATTTTTCTAGGAGAGAATTTTTCAGCATCCAATTGAAGATGTCGCGATAGTTGTTCAATTGCAGCCGATTCGGTCATGTGGGCGCTCGAGTACACAAAACCTACCCCGCGCCGATTGGTCAAGGGAATATCCCATAGCCAGCCAGCTGAGTGTGCCTTTGCGAGAGTATAGGGCGGTATTTCTGCTGTTTGCTCTGTAGGAATCTGCACTGCGAGAGCGGTATCTGTCCTTATTTGAGAGGATTTCTCAACGAAAGGGACATTGAACATTTTTCCCAGAATTAAAGCGTGAAAGCCTGAGCAGTCGACATAAAAATCGAAATGAAGTTGTTCGCCTTCCTTACTAATTAAGTAGTCGACTTCACCGCTTGCATTCAACTGTGCATCGATGATGGTCGCTGCCTTGTGTTGTACGCGTAATTTTTCTTTCGCGTTCTTCGCTAAGAGTTGCCCAAATTTGACCGCATTAAAATGGTAAGCATAGTTAGTCCAACCTTCATATTCAATCGAGGAAATTCTTTTTGGGGATTTCATCGCTTCAGCTAATTGGGTAACCTCAGTCACTTCCGAAAAATTCATCGATTTAGAATTTTTTAAGTAGAGTGAGGTGACATCAACACCTGCGGGATAGGGCGAAGAAAAAGGGTGGTAATAGAAGTTATTTGAAGGATCTTTACTTGGAGCCATCCAATCAATAAATTTGATACCTTTTTTAAAGGTCGTGTCGCAGCTAGCTAGTAATTCAGCTTCTGAGATGCCAAATTTCATTAGTGATTTTCTGATGTGTGGCACAGTGCCTTCGCCAACACCAATAATGCCGATTTCAGGCGATTCGATCACTGTGATGGTGATATCTGTTTCTGCTCTTAATTCTACTGCTAAATGATTCGCAGCCAACCAACCTGCGGTACCTCCACCAATAATCGCAATACGCTTAACTTTCATTTTTCCACCAAGTTGAAATAAAAAAGGGATAAAGCGCAACGCTTGCTGCGCTTTCTTTACATCAATGTGGGAGGAGGATTTTGTTTCGTGAAGGTGGTGAGATCAAAATAGCTGAGCTTAAGTATTCCATATTTTTAGGTTGATCACAAGTAGGGCATCTCTAAGTCAAAAGTAATCCAGAAAAGTATGATGAAAAGTTGGCAGTCATCAGCAAATAAATTGAATGGCATGTCCTGTAATACTTTTTTATTGATCAATTGCATCGGAAAAGTCAATCTAGTCTATATCGCATCAGAGATGCTCATATAGACTGAAGCTTGCCAAGTTCGCTATCGACACAGGCCATCTTTTTTAAATATAGCCGCAAAAAAAAGTGTCTTGAATAAGGATTGCGGCAGCAAATTCTGATACTTTCGACTGCAATGTATGTTGGAAGTGGTATTTTTCTATTGGGTGTTGGATAGAGTCAACATACCATTGCATGCCAATTGGCAGTGAAATGCAAAAAAACCTTTTATAAACATGTACTTGTATATGTAGATGGGTATTTGGCATTAATACCAATGCCTAAAAATTATGCAATACCAATCAATTAAATCTAATACCACATGAATACCGTTTGACAATTGGTATTGATGAATTTAAAGTGAAGACTCTTCAAAAAAGAAAATGTTTGGCTGATGCTTGATGTTGATGTATGAGTAGTGATGTCGTAAATATTCCTGTGGGGGGAGTGTTTGAAGTCGCAGTAGTCATATAAGTTATGTTTAGCAAAGTTGGAGATTTCGCAGTGATTGGGTTGATGTAGATTAGACGTGTTAACCCGATTCTTGTAGAAGGATATCAATTGGTTCGATTTTTCTTAATAAGTGGAAATTCGCGCAAAGTAAATCCTAAATCGATAAATTTACTGAGCCAAATTACCTTTATAAATGTCTTTATGGAAGTCTTGGGGGAATACATGAAAAGTAATATGAGACCGGGTTTGACGCCTATAGCATCTGCTGTCACAGTTTTGATGATGACCGTGGCAATGTCTGCACAGGCACAACAGGCCGATACAAAGAAAGCTGAAAAAGAAGAGCAGCAACAAGTTATCGTGACTGGTGTTCGCGCTTCAATGCAGCAATCTTTGAATCAAAAACGCAATGCAGAATCACATATTGAGGTCATTACTGCCGAAGACATTGGCAAAATGCCAGATAAGAACGTTGCCGATTCTTTGCAACGTGTTTCCGGTGTGACGACCAGTTCCGCTTCTGGTAATGAAGGTGGTTTCGATGAGAATGATCGCGTTAGTATGCGCGGTACTAATCCAAGCTTGACGCAAACGCTGATCAACGGGCACAACATGGCGGCAGGCGATTGGTTCGTGTTGAATCAGTCTGGTGCAGGTGTGGGTCGTTCTATCAGTTACACATTGTTGCCTTCGGAATTGGTGGGACGTATTGAAGTCAATAAAACCTCTCAAGCTAGCTTGGTAGAAGGTGGCGTTGCTGGTTCTATTAATGTAATTACGCGCAAGCCTCTGGAGTTTAAGAAGCAATTGACTGCAGAAGCCTCTCTTGGCTTGGTTTATGCTGATCTGCCAAAAAAATCTGACCCTCAGTTGAGTGGTTTGATCAACTGGAAAAATGATGCAAACACGTTTGGCTTGATGGTGCAGGCATTTTCTGAAAAACGTAGCTTGCGTCGCGATGGTCAGGAAACGTTGGGTTGGTCGCAAATCTCTGCGACTAGTCCTATGGCAAAAACCAATCCAGATTTGGCCGGCGCTTACTATCCGAGTTTAATGGGTTCTGCGTTGTTCGAACAAACTCGCCATCGCACTGGCGGTTTGATCAGTGCGCAATTTAAACCAAGTAATGAATTTGATGTGGTCTTGAGTGGTTTCAGTTCTAAATTGGATGCAGCAAACTACAACCGTAACTACATGTTGTGGGGTTCTCATTTTATTGATAATGGTAATGGTCAGGCGCCAGAGCCAGGCTATACCGTTGCTACAAAAAATGGCATTAAGACTTTAACTAGTGCGACTTTTAAACCAGTGTCAGGAACGACTTACGGCGTTTATGATCAGATCTCTCGCCCAGATGCCGGCTCCGAGGTCAATTTCTTCAGTGCTGAAGCGACCTGGAAAGCAAGTTCTGATTTGCGCTTCAACGGTCAGCTGGGAACTTCAAAAGCTAAGGGTAAAACGCCGACTCAAGACGTGGCTGAGTGGAACGTAGGTAATGGTTCTGGCGCATCATATAAAATTAACGGCGTGAACAATGCGGCGGACTGGAGCTTGGGCAATACCAACTATGCTAGTCGTTCAAAAGACACTTTAGGCTGGGTTTTCGGTTATCAAAATACCTTGGTCAATGATGAGGAATCATGGGCAAAATTGGATGGTGAATATCAGTTGAATCAAGGTGTGTTTAGTTCTTTGAAATTTGGTGTTCGTGCTACCGAGCATAAGCGTGATAGTGGTGCAGCTTTAGGTCAGGGTCCTGGTTGTAAGAATAGTGCAGGTACGCAGGCAGCATGGGACTGGTCGCAATCTACTTGGTGTCCAGTTGGTACGGTTGCACAAAACGATCCAGCTAAATTCCCATCAGCGGTCAGTCAATATCCATCGAATTATGGTTCTGGTTTAGGCGGCAAATTTCCTTCTAACGTTTGGTATTACACGCCAGCGCAATTGGCTGAGTTTAATAAATACTCAAATCGAGATAACAACGGAACACGTCTCGATTACGGTACTCAGTTTGCTTTGAAAGAAAACGTCAACGCTTTCTATGTTCAGGGTAATATGGAAGGCCAAGGTTGGAGTGGTAATGTTGGCGTACGTGTTGTTCAAACTAAAGAGAGTGTGATTTCCACTTTGACTGGTCCAGGCGCAGGGGAGAAAACGTCGGACTTTGGTACTTTCCATTTCGAGAAGAGCGACAATACGTACAATGATGTACTGCCTAGCTTGAACTTGCGCTTCGATGTGCAAAAAGATCTGGTAGCCCGTATCGCTGTTTCTAAAACGATGACGCGTCCTGATTTTGGTGCTTTGGCGAGTGCGATTAGCTTGAGTCCACCGTCGACCGCAACTGGTACAGGAAGTGGCAGTGGTGCGAATCCAAATTTGAAACCAATTCGTTCGAATAACTTTGATGCATCTTTGGAATGGTACTTTGCACCACGCGCTTTGGTGTCTGGTAGCCTGTACTACATGGATCTGACTAGTTATGTCGGTATTGGTCAAACGACACAAAGCTACTTCACTACCAGTTCTGCGATTCCTAAAGGTGCAATGGTTCCTTACGTGTTGAGTGTTCCAGTTAATTCTAGCGCTAAGGTTAAGGGTTTCGAATTGGCGTACGAACAACCAATTAGTTCAAACTTTGGTTTCGCAGCAAATTTCACTTATGCTGATGCTAAAGATGCGAAAGATCAAGAAGTCGTTGGTGCTTCGAAGAACACGTATAACTTGAGTGGCTACTATGAAGATGACACGTTTAACGCACGTTTGTCTTATAGCTACCGTTCAGCCTTCTATAGTGGTCTGGACCGTGAAACAGCGTTCTCTCAAGCTGCGACAGGTTCTTTGTCGGCTTCATTGGGTTATAAAATTAACGAAAACTTTGCTGTTTCTTTCGATGCACATAATTTGAATAACCCAACTTTGAAGTATTTTGCTTTGAATGATAATCAACCACGTTCAATTTATCAAAGTGGTCGTCAGTATTATTTGACTCTGCGCGTGAAGATGTAATTTAGGCGTAAGCCAGATCGGCGCAATTGATGAACTTGGTAGTTCAGTTTTGTGCGATTTGGTTTATGTATCTTTAACTGTAATTAAGAAAGGGTGACGAGGCGGAAATTGCTTCGTCACTTTTTTTTAGGCCATGTTATTTGTTGAGCCTATTGCTTGATCAAATAGTTGATATTTAAGAAGGTTTATTTTTTCTTTTTTGCTTGTGAGTTAGTGGTCTTGGATGAAACTGTTGGCCTTGATTGAGTCGGTCTCGGCCGTAATTTTCCTTTTCCTATGGACTGATTTGGTGCTGGTTCATAAAGGTAAAAATAAGATTTTTGGGAATTTGTCGCAAGTTGAGGTGTCGTGAAAACGATTCGATTTTTGTCGTAAATTATTCAAAAATAGAGATGTAAATTGTAAATAGTTTGAATACCACTTAAATACCTATTGACAGCCACTTTGGAAACACCTAAAGTGTACTTAAGTCGTAATTTCTGTTTAGATTTCTGTTGCACTATGCCAGTGTTGGCATAGCTGAGAGCAGAGTTTTTTTGTTGGATGATGCCGTGAACGATTTTAAGCAAGCGCAGCCGCAACTTCAGTTCCAGTCGCAGTTTCAATACCTGATCGGTGTGGACGGTGGAGGCACGGGAACCCGTGTTTTATTGGTCGACAAAGACGGTACAGAATTGGCGCGTGCTAGTGCTGGTCCTTCAGGCTTGATGCATGGTGCAAAGGCCGCATGGGAATCTATTCTAACGGCAATTGACAAAGCATTTGCAGAAACTGGTATTGCTACCCCCGCGTTTGAGAAAATGGCGATAGGTTGTGGGTTGGCCGGTGTAAACAACAAGGTATGGGCAGATGAATTTCGTGCCACCAACCCGGGTTTTGCTGGTTTGGCATTAGAGACTGATGCAGGTACTACGCTACTTGGTGCGCACCAAGGTCAGCCCGGTGTCATTATTGCGCTGGGAACTGGTAGTGTTGGCGAGGTCATGCATGCGGATGGCAGTCGACGTGAAGTTGGTGGTTGGGGTTTCCCTTCTAGTGATGAGGCGAGCGGTGCGTGGATGGGCTTGCGCGCCATGAATCACGTACAGCATGCACTCGATGGTCGTAGTCCTATGGATGTTTTCGCTCAAGCTCTGATCGATTTTTGTGGTGGCAGTCGTGATGCGGTCTTCGCTTGGCTGGGTGGCGCAAATCAAACTAAGTTCGCACAATTGGCACCTTTAGTAATTGAGTATGCGGGTCATAATCAAAAAGCGAAAAATATCTTATTGGACGCTGGTCTAGAAGTTGAGAAAATGGCGCATGCCTTAGATCCAACTGGTATTATGCCAATTGCACTTTGCGGTGGTTTGGCAGACGCAATTTGGGCGTATTTGCCAGAAAAATTATTGCAACGTGTGACTAAGCCTATTGGTGATTCTGCCGCAGGCGCCTTGATTTTAGTCAAAAAGCAATTTTTGAAGTCGTAATAATCATAGCGAATTCAGAGGATAGAAAAGATGTTGGCACAACTACTTGATTTCAAACCTGATGGTGATAGTTCTACACCACTTTATTTGCAACTCGCGAATAAGTTGGCAAACGGTATTCACAATGGCTACTGGCAGCCTGATGAGGCTTTACCCTCTGAGCGCATGCTAGCTGAAGCTTTAGAAATCTCGCGCGTCACGGCTCGTAAGGCCATCGAGATGCTTTGTGAGCGTGGTTTGCTGACTCGTAAGCATGGTTCTGGTACTTACATCACGCCGAAATTGGAGCAGCCATTGTCACGCCTCACTAACTTTAGTGAAGAGTTACGCCAACGTGGTTTTATGCCAGGATCTCAATGGTTGTCACGAGATACTGGGGTTGCCTCTCCAGAAGAGATTTTGTCTTTGGGTCTGTCGCCGCATTCGGTGGTATCGCGCTTGAAACGATTGCGTACTGCAGACAATGTGGTGATGGCAATTGAAAGCACGACCATCCCAAATGCGTATTTGCCGAATCCCAAATTGGTCACGGATAGTTTATACGGTTATCTGGATCAAAATAATGCCTCCCCAACTCGCGCTTTGCAACATATTCGCGCGGTGAGTGCGACCGCAGAACAGGCAAAGTTAATTGGGCTTAAACAAGGCACGGCGATGTTGTTAATTACTCGCGTCGGTTATCTCGCGAATGGTGCTGCGGTCGAGTTAACACATTCCTATTGCCGTAGTGATTATTATGACTTTGTTGTGGAGTTGTTTAGATGAGTGCAATGGGATCAGTCGCACAAAGTATAGATGGCAATGTGTTGACACCAACCGGTTGGGTAAGCGGTCGTATTAGTTTCGATCAAAAGATCACCGCTTTGCCAACCCAGGCAGTCGATCCAGATGCAAATCGGGCTTACTATGTTTTGCCGGGTTTTATTGATCTGCATGTTCATGGCGCGGGTGGTAAAGACACGATGGAAGGTGAGGGCGCGATTGATGTGATTTCGCGCATGCATGCACAGCATGGCACGACCAGTATGTTGGCAACCACCATGACGGCCCCCATGTCTGATCTAGAAAATGCTTTGCGGGCTTTGACGGCCGTTTGTCAGCAACGTGCTAGCGGTGCTGCCAGAGTGTTAGGCGTACATTTGGAAGGTCCTTATATTAATCCTGGCAAGTTGGGAGCTCAACCTGACTTTGCCCATGCTGGTTCGTTGGAGCAAGTACAGTATCTGGATAGTATTGCGCCCATTAAATTGATTACTTTGGCACCTGAAGTTGAAGGTAACCTAGCGATGGTGCGTCAATTGACGGATCTAGGTATGCGTGTGCAACTTGGTCATACGCTGGGTACTTACGAAGATGGTGTCGCTGCATTAGAAAACGGTGCAAGTAGTTTTACGCATCTGTATAACGCGATGTCGCGTTTAGATCATAGAGCACCAGGCATGGTTGGTGCTGCGTTGGCGCATGCGAATTTCGCCGAAATTATTCCTGATTTATTGCACGTGCATCCGGGTGCAATCCGCGCCGCTTTGCGTGCGATTCCTAAAGTGTATTGCGTAACTGATTCCACTTCAGCCTCAGGTATGCCTGATGGTGAATATATGCTGGGACGTCAAGTCGTGCATAAGTGCTTGGGCGGTGTGCGCCTGGCTGATGGCACGCTAGCTGGTAGCACCTTGACCATGGATCAGGCATTAAAGAATTTAGTCAAGATTGGCTTAGAGCTGGAAGATGCGTCTAAGCGTGTTTCTACCTACGCAGCAGATTTTTTAGGATTATCTGATCGTGGTCGTCTGCAAGTCGATGCTTATGCGGACCTAGTAGTTCTTGATCGGGATTTGAATCTAATTGCTGTTTATATTGAGGGGGAAAAAATTGAGCTCAAAGATGCTTAAAGAAGCGTGTTCGTCAGGGGAATTTGTCGCTGCACAGTTAAGTCAAGATCGTGATCGTTTAGTCGAGTTGGGACAATCTCTACGCGCAACGCCACCGTCATCAGTCGTTACTATTGCGCGCGGAAGTTCTGATCATGCGGCAAATTATGCAGCGTATTTGATCATGGCGCGCTTAGGTCATATCGTCGCTTCTTTACCTATGTCCTTAGTGACTTTGAACAAAGCACCACTGCACGTAAAGAATGCATTGGCAATCGCGATTTCACAATCGGGTCAAAGTCCAGACGTGGTGGAGCCGATTCGTTACTTCCGCGAAAATGGCGCAACGACAGTCGCGCTGGTCAATGATGCAAGTTCACCCTTAGCGCAAAGTGCGCAATGGACCATGCCCTTACATGCAGGCCCTGAGTTAAGTGTTGCAGCGACAAAAAGCTTTATTACATCCCTGGTGGCTGGTGCACGTCTGGCAGGGCACTGGCAAAACGATCCGGCGTTCCTTGCTGGCATTGAAGAGTTACCTCAGGTCTTGCATGAAGCGACCCAGTTGGATTGGTCCAATGCTTTGGACGTGTTAGCACCAGCGCAGAGAATTATGGTAGTAGGCCGTGGCATTAGTTTTTCTGTCGCTTTGGAATCAGCTTTGAAGTTTAAAGAGACTTCGGTAATTCAAGCGGAAGCGTTCAGTGGCGCGGAAATTAAACATGGCCCTATGGCTTTGATTGACGATGGTTATCCATTGTTGATTTTTGCAACACGTGGCCCAGCGCAAGCGGGTCTGATCGCATTGGCTGAGGAGATGCGCGGTCGTGGTGCAAATGTATTGTTGGCAGCACCTGTTGACGTTAAGGAACGTAATTTGACTTTGGCTACTGCTGCGACGCCTGATCTTGATCCTATCGCAGCGATCCAATCGTTTTACGTAATGGCGGCGCATTTGTCCGTCGCACGTGGTTTAGATCCAGATAAGCCACGTCATTTAAGTAAGGTCACCAAAACGAATTAATTAGCCGAAGCGGGAAATCAGACAATTTGATTCCCGCTTTTCTTTGGGTATTTTTTTCCGTATTTTTAATCCGAATTTTTAATTTCGTATCTCTATTTGGAGAACTTGGAAAAGCAATGAGTAACCTGATCAGTAAAGAAGAAGCACGTCGTATCGCTGGGCAATCGATCATGATCCGCATGCCAGAAACGGTCTTGAGTGAAGCGACTGCCAATTTTATTCGCGACAATCATATCCGTGCTATCTGCCTGTTCCGCCAGAACATGGTGAATCAAGAGCAGTTATCAAAACTGACGGCTGATTTGCGTGCAGTGATGGGACCTGAGGCGTTGATTGGTATCGATCAAGAGGGTGGTGCGGTCGTACGCGCTACTTGGGTGCCGCAGCCACCAGCAGCGATGTCCTTAGGGGCAAGTAATGATCCCGATTTATGTCGCCAAGTTGGTGCCGCAGTTGCTCGTAGTATAAAAGCTTTAGGCTTTAATTGGAACTTTGCACCAGTCTTGGATTTAAATAATAACGTGAATAATCCGGTCATATCCGAACGTTCATTTGGGGCGGAGCCAGTGCACGCGCATAAGCTTGCTAGCGCCTGGATGGAGGGTAGTTTGGCCGAAGGCGTTGCTTGCTGTATTAAACATTTTCCTGGTCATGGCGATACGCATGTCGATTCGCACCGTGATTTGCCGGAAGTGGACAAGTCTCGCGAACAGCTTGATGCTTTAGAGTTAGCGCCATTTAAGGCGGCAGCAAAAAATGCGCCAGCAATGATGACCGCACACATTGTATATCCGCAAATTGATCCAGAAAATCCAGCAACGATGTCGAAGACGATACTCACGGGTATTTTACGTGATGAATGGAATTATCATGGTGTCGTGATTACCGATGGTATGGATATGCACGCAATCGCAGGTCGTTACGGCGTAGGAGTCGCTGCAGTGAAGGCATTGGCCGCAGGTGCGGATATGGTCATGGCTTTGGGTAATACTGAAACTCAATTAGAGACATTGGATGCGCTGAGTGCCGCGATCCTCAATGGAGAAATTGACTACGCTAGCTTGCAGAAAAAGTTGGCGCGTATTCGACACTTAACTGAAACTTATCCTAGTCTCAGCGGTACTTATACTGAACAGACGGATGCAGCAGATCGTGTGCTGATGGCGCAAGCTTGGCAACGTGGATTGACGCCATATCGCCAACCTCACGCGCCGCAGTCAGGGAGTAAAGTTCGATTGGTAATCAGCGCAGATGTCGTGAGTGACGGCGTCTCCGAAGCCGGCATTCCTGCGCATAAAGTCGCCGCCATGCTGGCGCAAATTTATGATCTCGAAATAACGACATTTGACGATGCCAATAGCTTCGAATGGTCCAGCATACCTAGTGATGGGCGTACCGTGATTCTGGCTTCTACGGTGCGTATTCGTTACAACGATTATGCGCGTAAAACCTGGAAGCCAGATTTGCATCTGGTTCTGTGGAATCCCTTCCAGAGCTTGGATATCGCGGCACCGGCTTTGATTACTTATGGTTTCGCCGCACCCGCAATAGAAGCGGTGGCTAATTGGTTATCTGGTAGAGCTGACGCCACAGGTCAGGTGCCTGTGGCTGATTTTGACCGACTTGCTTGATGCAATATTGGTTATGGAAACTGTCGACGTAAGTCGAATAAAAGCAAAAAAACCGAAATGCAGATTTGCATTTCGGTTTTTTTGTTTGTTAAATTCGAATTCGATATTGGCTTCTTGGCCAGTCTATTGTTAAGTAGGCTTCGTGAATACTTTCAATGTATAGGCGGCATTCTCTTGATGCACCGTGTTATATCGAACAGAAAACCCTATACAAGTAATTTTCTGTGCGAGCTATTTAAAAGCTTCCGTCTCCACGGTTCTTAAAAAATTAAGCCTTGGCGCTAACTTCATTATCTTTAGTAACGCTGTTTTCAATTGTGCTAGGCTCTTGATCTTTGATCTTCAAGAAGCGACACATCAATAATACAGGTAGTGCTGATAGCAAGACCCAGATAAAGAAGTTGTGATAGCCAAGCATGGTTTGGATCTTGCCGCTGATCATTTTTGGGATGACAAGACCTAATTGCATAACACCGGTTGCTAGTGCGTAATGAGCGGTTTGATATTTGCCGACTGCGACCACTTGCATCATGAATAGAATTAGTCCAACAAAACCGAAACCATAACCGAACATTTCTATGCTGAGTGCCGAGCCTATGATCAATAAACTTTCTGGCATTGTGGTGCTGAGAAAGAAGAACGATACATTCGGAAAATTCATCGCAATAATGAGCCAAGGTAAGGCGCGACGTAAGCCTAGCCATGATGTGAAATAACCCCCGAGTATGCTACCAACCAAAAAGGCAATAGTGCCAGCGGTACCGTAAACTAAGCCTACCTGTTCATTACTCAGACCAAGGCCGCCATTGGCTTTCATTTCCTTCAAAAATAGTGGGCCTATCGTTTGGATCTGACCTTCTCCCGTTCTAAACAAAATGATGAAGAGTATCGCCATCCAGATTCCCGGCTTTTTGAAAAACTCAATGACGACATCCACTGTAGTGGTGTAGATGCTATGCATAGATTGTTTCGATTCATCTTGTTTTGTATTTGGTAAAGACCAACTGTGATACAGCGCTAGGGCAACCATCATAGCTCCCAACAAACCAAAAATAATTGACCATGCCTGTGCAGGGGGCATGCTCTTTTCTAGATGACCAGCTAGAATGACTAGGCCACCAAGAGAGATAAATTTGGCTGCATTGAAGAAAGCACCTTGCCACCCAGCATAGGCAGCTTGCTGTTTGTTATTTAAGCTGGCGATGTATAAACCGTCGGCTGCAATATCGTGGGTCGCCGATGAAATCGCGACTACCCCGAGCAAGGCGATGCTAATAGCGAAGTAATTGGGTAGTTGCATAGATAGCGCCACCATGCCTAAGCTCACGCCACCGATTAATTGAAAGCACACTACGAGAAATTTTTTGCTACGTGCGGCCTCTAAAAACGGACTCCATAAAGGTTTGAATACCCAAGCAAAACCAATTGCGCCAGTCCAGTAAGCAATGTCCTCGTTCGAGACACCCAAACTCTTATACATTAAGCCCGCTACCAGAGCGACCGCGAAGAAGGGCAGTCCTTCTGCAAGATATAAGGTCGGCACCCAAGAAATAGGCGAACGCGAGTGATTTTTTTTGGTTGTCATGAACGAATTCCTAATGATGACATGGTGATGATTTAGCTTTTTTGTGCTTTACATCGTACAACATACTATCCTCAATTATTCAGGTCAACTGGTTTTACATAAATAATGCCACTTAAGTACCAATATACAACTAAATCTTGTTTTTCATGGTTCATTTATTACAAAGCCTGATAAAAAAACCTATAATTTGAAGAAGTTAAGACTTGTCGACCTAGATTTTAAAAGTGGTTGAACCTAATCGTTGTTTCTACTCTTTCCTTGAAAAAAAGATGAACTGGTATGGTGTTAGTTGTATGAGCCGGGTGCTAGGAAGAATGGCTTTTTTGTTAGTTTTTAGTTTGCGAAAGAAATAAATATGCTTGAAGTGAAGAGTCCTCAACGATTTTTATCTGTTGATGCCCTACGCGGCTTGTCCGTCGCCGCGATGCTGCTGGTAAATAGTGCCGGTGATTGGGATCACGTATATCCATGGTTGGAGCATGCAAGTTGGCATGGCGTCACGCCCGCAGATTTTATTTTTCCTTTTTTCTTGTTTATTGTAGGCGTCTCTTTGTATTTAGCATTGACGCCGAAGTTGGAAAAAAATTTGGCGAATGGGCTGAGTAATTCAGTATTGGCGCGCGTTGTAATGTGGCGTGGCGCACGTATCATCGCCTTGGGTGTGTTCTTACATCTCATCGCTTACGCATTAATTCCTGGCCGCGAGTTTCGCTTGATGGGGGTGCTGCAAAGGATAGGACTGTGTTTTATCTTCGCAGGTTTGTTGCTAATTTATGTGCGGCGTTTTTCTGCACTCGCGATAATTTCCGGGGCAATTTTATTGTTCTATTGGGGTCTTTTAAGCTTGGCTGGATCGTATGAGCCACATATCAATTTGGTAGATCAAATTGATAGCAGAGTGTTGGGTAAGCTTGCTTATAGTTTTGATGCGAGGACCGGATTGGCGCAGGAGCCTGAAGGATTATTGAGCACCATACCTGCTCTGGTTTCTGTGTTGCTTGGGGTATTCGCTGGCACCTTACTACGCACAGGTCAAACACAACGACTTTTGCAATTCGCGATTTTTTTCGCAATATTGGCATGGACTTGGTCCTTCTATTTCCCCATGAATAAGCAGCTTTGGACTTCGTCTTTTGTCTTGTGCACGACTAGTTTTGCATGTGTCGCATTATGGCTGGCGCATCGATTGATTGATCAAGCTCAGTGGCCCGCGATTGGCATAAGTTTTGGTATTAATGCTATTGCGGCTTATGCTGGCTCCTGGATATTGACCTGCATTTTGGCTGGGACAGGCTGGATGTCGCCATTTTACCAGCGATATTTTGCTGCTAACCTAGTGTCAATTTGGGGTGCTGAGTTTTCCTCTTTTATTTTTGCCGCGAGTTTTACAGGTTTCTTTGCAGTTTTGATGTTCGTCCTACGCAAAGTCGGCTGGCGTTTTTCGATTTGATGAAATAGCGAACAGACATTCTTTTTAGGTGTAACCAGAGTGCCATTTGCCCACGTGTTGTGAAAACCTCTAAGGAAACTAATGAAAGACGTGCAATTGTCCAATCCTCTGTTAGCATAAGAGTTTCAAGCTATGAGCTTTATTTGGTTAGCTTTGTTTTTTATGGTAGAGCATGGCTGGGGTAAGTATGTCAAATAAGCGTATTTCAATATCCGATATTCAACTCGGACAGCCTTTGAAGTGGGATGTTTATGGGAGTGATGGCGGCCTGCTTCTGCGCCGCGGATTTGTTGTAACTAATAGCAATCAAGTGGATATTTTGTTACAGCGTGGTTTATACCTTGGTGACGACGATGAAAAAGAGGACCCTCTAGTCGATGCTGATGGTAGAAAAATATTTCCCAAAACACTAGAGCGATCCTCCGTCGTTCGTATGATTTCACACATACGTGAAGAGCTTGCCGTTCTCTCATTTAATCTTGATCAAGAGCCTGAGGCAAGAACTAAGTTTTTGGCGCTCGCCAAGCAAACAATGATTGCTACTTACTTAGATTCCGATGTGGCTTTGGGCTGCATTTTGTTGCATCAAAATGGCGGGTACGCGGTCAGGCATTGTGTCGATGTCGCTGTAGTATCAATACTTGTCGCAAAAGCGCTTAAGAAGAGCGATGATGAAATCATATTTTTGGTCGCCGCATGTTTGAGTATGAATATCGGTATGTTAAGTCATCAAGAACACTTACAAGGGAAAAGTGAAGGACTTAGCCGGGAAGAGCAGGAAATGATTTTTCATCATCCTGAGCAAAGCGTACAAATGCTAAAGGCTGCTGGCGTAAATGATGAGACTTGGCTGTCTTGGGTCTTACATCACCACGAAAACGAGGATGGCACCGGTTATCCGGGTAAAAAAGGAAGTGCTGATATTCCTAAAAACGCAAAAATTATTTCGATAGCGGATCGTTATTGCGCTCGTATATGTTCTCGGAGTTATCGTAAATCTTTGCTGCCAAGTGCGGCACTGCGCGATATCCTGATTGGAGGAAAATCCACAGTAGATTTGATGCTAGTTGCTTTGTTCGTTCGCGAACTAGGGACTTATCCTATCGGTACTTTTGTGAAGCTAGAAAACGGCGAGATGGGTGTCGTAACCAGTAAAGGTGCAAGTGCCACCACACCGTATGTACACGCACTTACCAGTCCGTGGGGAGCGCCACTTCCGGCGGCAATCAAACGCGACACGCAAAAGACTTTACATGGTATCCGTGAAGTCCTACATAGAGATCAGGTTCCAGTGAGATTTAGTATGCGCCATTTGTGGGGTGAAATCGCAATGGAGTAGATGTCTTATTAAATACTGGAGATAGATTTTTTTACGAGCCTTGGCCGTAATTCATTGTTCCCAAATATTGAGTAAATTATGCAGAAAAATTCTGAGTTGAACGAGCAAACTATGAACGATTCATTACAACTAGGGCAAACTCGCCAGTTTGATTTGGTCTATGTATATGCTGCGAATATTACATATGGCGCAGAACTCGCTCAACTATTGGGATTATTTAATTATGAAGTAGTCCATTTCAGCGATTTGGAAGAGTTTCGTTCTGCCATTCTAGTCAGAGCACCTGCTGCGGTCGTATTGGATATTGATTCCGAAGAAGGGCAGCGCGCCAAAGCGGCTATGGCGGTTCGGGTCATCACGACTTTTCCGGCGATCTATGTCTCCTCGCGAGATAATTTTGATGATAGATTGGTTGCAGTACGAGAGGGGGCAGAAGGCTATTTTATTAAACCAGTTGATGTTCAAGCATTAAGTGTGCGTATTGATGAAAAGATTGCCAAAAATACTGTACGCTCATATCGTGTTTTGGTTGTTGATGATGATGAATTTTTTTTGAGCTTCTTTGAAGCGGTATTGAGTAGCGCGGGTATGCACGTGATGCCCTTAGTTGACCCTACACAAATTTTGATGGCGATAAAAAAGTTTAAGCCAGAATTAATTTTGACCGATTTGCATATGCCGCAGTGCAGTGGCATCGAGATGGCGAAATTAATACGTCAGAATAATCATTATTTGGATATTCCGATTGTTTTTTTATCGTCAGAAACAGAGTCAGAGAAGCAAATAGGGGCTTTGGAAACAGGAGCGGATGATTTTCTGACAAAGCCAATCGATCCTGAGAAATTAATTTCATCGATTTCAGCACGTGCTGAGCGTTATCGAAATTTGCGAAAGAAAATGTAAACCAAATACACCGCGGTTTTTACAATTGACTCAAACAGTTATTGTTTGCTTTCGAACCTCTTGAAAATCTATTTCATCGTATAGTGAAATCGATCTAGATTTAATTTTATCTCTGCACGTAAAGAAATTTTAAGGATAAAAAATTTCTACAGTGTAGTCGGAGGCCTTGAGTCCGTTTAGTTGGAAAAATATTTTGTGATTTGACTCGCTATTTGCCGCCATACCTTTGTTTAGCAATTCTTTGTTTTCTAAGTATTGTGTTGGTGCGAATGCCTTTTGTAAAAGGTCTTTGCCACGTCTGTCTTTCAGTGTTAGATCGAAATGAGGCCAAGCTTGTACAGTGCTACTCTTATTCTGGATTTGAACTGAAAGCGTGTTCATGCTGAGTTCTTCATTCACGATTAACAATTCACTGCCCGTAATTTCAAGCAAACTCTTTTGCGCCGGCAACTTAATTTGGCATGACAGCGTTTTGCAGATACTAAGCAGTTGTGGTTTCAGTTGCGGCGCCATCGCCGCGATGTCTGAACGAAGAAAGTAGATGGTCTGCGCTGCTCCAATCAGCACAAATGAAAAAACGCCTAAGCCCAATCCAAATCGTTTCCATTTGCCATAGCGCTGTGCTCGTTCTGCTTGTATTACAAAAGCAGGTGTGATGTCGGGTTTTTCTACATCCTGACTCCTGTCAGAATTGACTTCCAAATCAGCCACACTGTCGGTCTTGCGGTTGGAAAATCTCAAGTCGCTGAGCGTTTGATGTTTTACATTTGATTTAAGTGAGGCTTGTTGAGTGGGTGCGAAATCACCAATATCATCGAGTATCGGCTTTAATTCTTTCAATGAATCTATAAAACCGTCTTGTACTGACTTTGGTTCATGATTTGACCAGTCGTCAGTCGCTTCGTCGAGCACGGCTGCGCGTGTTTCTAATTCTAATTTGTGGATATAGGCAATTTCGTCAACCGATTCTCGTTCTTCTTTACTCAGCTCAAAATCCAAACTGGCTGTGAGTGCACCTGGTTTTTTTGCTGTTTTTTTTGTTTCAGGTGCTAATTGAGGCTTGGCAGATTCGTTTTCTTTTTCTTGGGCTTTTGCTGCTAAATCTATGTGAGAATCCGCCTGAGATTTTTCATGAGAGTTTGCGTGCAAATTTGCTTGAGAAACAGTTTCTGTATTCAGCTGATGACTGTTATTGGTGGTCGTGCTGCCAGTTCTTGTATCTGCCTTGACAGTCACATCAGTTTCGTTGTTTGCTATTGGCTGTTTAATGTTTTCTGAAAAATCAGATTCTGAGTCATCTTCTCCAAGATCAAATTCCAAGCTTAAAGCTGATGAAGTCGAATTTGATTCTAGCGAAAGGTTTTCGTTTATGCTTGAATTTGCTGCCGGTTCAATGGTGTTGATCTTATCTGTTTCGAAAGAGGCAGATAAATTGGATGCATCGGGTAAATCAGCCGTTTCAATGCCGGAATGTCGTTCGGGCTCTATTTGATTGTTGAGATTTTCTTGAACAACTTTGGTATTCATTATCTCCATCAATGAGGCTTGCGATCTGTCGCTGCTCATACTTGATATCGGTGTGTCTATCCCCTGGCCTTCTACGTTTGATTCGATTTGTTCTTTAGATTGTGGGTCGTCGATCCGTGTTGAAGAGGTAGTGGTTATCGTAGCCAAATCTACTTTGTCGACGGTGTGGCTTATCGTTTCTTGCACGTCTGCTGAAGCTTTCACTGGAGTTGCGTTAACCTCAACAGTAGAATCAATCTCAGCTTTAATTTTTACTTCTGTATCGCTTGTTTCGTGACGCACAACATCTGTGGAACGGTGGTCCCCGTTGTCGGGCGCGGGTGCCGAAATTTCTGAAGACTGTTGTGGACTCGGAGGGCTCTTTGGCGTCGCGCCGGGAGCTAGCAAATGTTCAATACCGTTGAAGGTTTGCTTGCAAGAGCCGCAACGTACCATGCCTGCGTGCAGTTTTAACTGATCGTTGGCTACTCGAAAACTGGTGTAGCAATGAGGACATTGGGTTGCGAGTGCCATGATATTTCTTAATTAACGAAAGTCAAAACTGAAGTAGGCATTGATGGACATCATTTGAAAACTAAGCGAGGCGACCGTGTAAGGCTACCCAGCCTTCACGTTCTTGCCACACACTCAATTGAATAAATGGTGCGTAAGCCGCTGCAACTTCTTCTGCCTGGCGCGCTAGCACGCCTGATAAAATCAGGGCTCCATCAGGTGCAACGCGACCGGATAGCATCGGTGCCATCAGCTTCAGAGGGCTGGATAAAATATTCGCAACGACGACATCGAACTGATGTGCCGTTGGATATTTTTCACCGAACTCTTCAGGTAATGAGAATTCAATGTCGCACTGATTGCGTTCCGCATTGAAATTTGCTGATTCAATCGCTTGTGGGTCAATATCGACGCCGACCACTTTGTCGGCGTGTAATTTTTTCGCTACCATTGCCAGAATACCAGAGCCGCAACCGTAATCGAGTACCGATAGATTTTGTGGTGCGTGAGCCTCCAGCCACTCCATACATAAACGAGTAGTAGGGTGACTACCCGTGCCAAAAGCGAGCCCTGGATCTAATTCTAATACCAAAGCGCTTGGATCCGGGACTGCGTGCCAGCTTGGTACAACCCAAATGTTTTTTCCGATATGGATAGGTTCAAATTGGGATTGGGTTAAGCGCACCCAGTCTTGTTCTTCGACGTTCCTAGTAGTGAATGCAGGCACTTCGGTCAGTTTGATGGAGGCCGCAGCTGCCGCGACTAAGGCAGCATGATCAATGTCAGTATCGGCTAAAGCGACCACACGGCTACGTTCCCAGGCACGCTCGGTAATTTCCATGCCAGGCTCACCAAACAAGGGTTTTTCCGCATCGGTACCTTCGTCAGCATCTTCGACTGAGACAGATAAAGCACCAGCGTCCATTAAGGCATCGGATAGATTTTCTGCGTGATCGCGTGCTACTTCAATGATGATTTCTACCCAGGCCATAATATGCTCTCAAATTCTAAAAACAGCTTCGTCAATCACAAAGACGGTGATGACTTAAATCAAAAAACGCGATTGAATATAGTATCTCAATCGCGTCGTGGAAACTACCAAACTAGCTATGCTGTGAAGGTTTATTTTGCCTTCTTAGACAAAACTGGCATGTCCGCTAGTTTATGCTCGAGGTAGTGAATATTTGTACCTCCTTCAATGAAGCGGGCATCCACCATTAATTCACGGTGCAAAGGAATATTCGTTTGTATGCCTTCTACGACCATTTCAGACAAAGCGATTTGCATACGACGTATCGCCTGTTCACGAGTCGCGCCGTAAGAAATCACTTTACCTATCATAGAATCATAATTAGGTGGTACAAAGTAGCCAGCGTAGGCGTGTGAATCTACACGTATTCCGGGTCCGCCCGGTGTATGCCAAGTAATGATGCGACCTGGTGATGGTGTAAACTTAAATGGATCTTCGGCATTGATACGGCATTCGATGGAGTGGCCACGTAGTTCAATATCCGACTGTTTGAAACGTAGCTTGTCGCCGAAAGCGATATGGATTTGCTCTTGAACGATATCGATACCCGTAATCATTTCGGTGACTGGGTGTTCAACTTGTACACGGGTATTCATTTCGATGAAATAGAATTCGCCGTTTTCGTATAAAAATTCAAATGTACCCGCGCCACGATAGCCGATTTTTCGGCAAGCTTCTGCGCAACGGTTACCGATTTTTTCAATAATTTTACGTGGAATACCAGGTGCTGGCGCTTCTTCAATCACTTTTTGGTGACGGCGTTGCATAGAACAATCTCGTTCACCCAGCCAAACCGCATTACCGTGTTGGTCGGCCAAAATCTGGATCTCCACGTGACGTGGGTTTTCCAAGAATTTTTCCATGTAGACTTCAGGATTGCCAAACGCTGCACCCGCTTCAGTCTTTGTCATGGTGACTGCATTTAATAATGCAGCTTCGGTGTGAACCACACGCATACCGCGCCCGCCGCCCCCGCCAGCTGCTTTGATGATGACCGGATAGCCCACTTTACGCGCAGTCTGCACGATGACTTTGGGGTCGTCTGGCAGTGCGCCTTCTGAGCCAGGTACGCAAGGTACGCCAGCCTCGATCATCGCGTGCTTTGCGGACACTTTGTCACCCATCAGGCGAATCGATTCGGCACGTGGACCGATAAACACAAAACCTGATTGTTCTACGCGTTCTGCAAAGTCTGCATTTTCGGAAAGGAAGCCATAACCTGGATGGATAGCCTGCGCATCCGTTACTTCAGCCGCGCTGATGATGGCAGGCATGCTCAAATAGCTCAGATTGGATGCGGCAGGGCCGATACAAACAGACTCGTCAGCTAACTTGACGTATTTGGCTTCACGGTCAGCTTCAGAGTGAACGACCACAGTTTTAATACCCATCTCGCGGCAAGCGCGTTGGATACGGAGAGCAATTTCGCCGCGATTGGCGATCAGAATTTTTTCAAACATAATGTATTTTGCTTTGGCAGAGGTTGCAGCCCGGGAGCTTAAGGTCAGTCAATTTTGTGTTCGCCAGATATCCTAGCAAAGTAGCAGCTAGCGAAGCAAACAGCGTCATCAAGCTGCAGGCGACGGTGCTAATGCCAGCGCCAATGATTAACTTAACCAATGATAAACAAGGGTTGACCAAATTCAACAGGTTGGCCATTTTCGACCAAAATTTGCTTGATGCTGCCTGTGAAATCGCTTTCGATTTCGTTCAGTAATTTCATTGCCTCGATAATGCATAGCGTATCGCCAGCACTGACATTTTTGCCAATATCAACAAATGCAGCAGAACCTGGCGATGCCGCACGATAGAAAGTACCGACCATAGGGGATTTGACAATGTGACCTTCCACAGCAGGCGCAGCGGCAGGCGCGGTGCTAGCAGCAACTGGTGCGGCAACAGGTGCTGGTGCAGCTTGTTGCATTTGTGGTTGCATCATCACCATTTGGCCTTGTGGCACGGGTGATGATTTAACAATACGTACTTTACCTTCGCCTTCGGTGACTTCTAACTCAGAAATGTCGGATTCCGCAACGAGGTCGATGAGGGTCTTGAGTTTTCTTAAATCCATGTGAAATCTCCTGAAAATGTGCCGTATAAGCTTACTTTTGGTAGCTTAAAAGTGGTTATTGGAATGTACGCAACGCATATTGAGAATCATTTTTGTATGATTGATGTATGTTAATTGCGTGAAGATGCGAGAATTTAAAGGTTTTTTAGTGCAAAGTCAATTGCTAAGCGATATCCATCGATGCCGAGGCCGCAGATGACGCCTTTCGCAATGCTGGAAAGATAAGAGTGTTGCCGGAAAGCTTCTCTTTGATGAATATTGGAAATATGAACTTCTAAAAACGGGATGGCAACACCCGCCAAGGCATCTCTTAATGCAACACTGGTGTGGGTAAATCCGCCGGGATTGATCACAATGGCATCAATATTTTCAGCGCGCGCCGCGTGAATTCTGTCGATTAATGCACCTTCATGATTACTTTGAAAGCAATAAAACTTAGCTTCAGCAAGTTCTACTTGTTGTCTTGCTGCATCTTCTACGTCAGTCAGTGTTTGACTGCCATAGATTTCTGGTTCACGTGACCCGAGTAAATTCAGGTTGGGACCATTGATGAGCAAGATCGAGCGTGCCATAGAATTTATTTTTTTGCCGAAGTTGCAGGCATTTTGCCGTTATTTACCTGTTATTGGCAAGTAAAAACACGGAATCTTTTTAACTTTTTATATTCAGGCGTTGAATATCGGCACGTAATTCATTCATTTTTAGGCGGCCAGAATACGTTTTCACCACTTTTCCTTCGGCCGAAATTAAGGCTGTGTAAGGCAGACCACCTGCTTTGTTTCCCATAGCTTGCGATAGGCTCGTGCCATCCATTCCCGCCGCGAAAACGGGGTAGCTGATTTGGTATTTTTGTGTAAATTCCGCAATATTTGTTGGGGTATCTATGCCCAGCCCGAGTAGTTGTACGTTTTTTGTTGCCAAGTCTTTTTGCAATTGTACCAACTCTGGCATTTCTTCAACACAAGGCTTGCACCAAGTTGCCCAGAAATTCACAACCAGGAATTTACCTTGCCATTGTTTAATGGCTTGTGGTTTGGCTTGAGCATCATTTAAAGTTAATGCAAATAATTTTTGGACGGCATTGTCTGCGGCCGGCGCCGGTTCGAATTTCTTGGCACCTAATGTTGCGCCCAAACCTGTAAATACTAAGCCAATAACTATGGCTGAAATTGTAAATCGTTTATTCATCATCGTTCTCAGCTTGTTCTATCAAAGTTCTCAGGTTGGCGAGATTACCCCGCTCTTTTTTGTCGGTATGACGTACATCATCCATGTCATGAACTAATAAGTGTACGCCTTCGTTTTTAAACATAAAACTTAGTGTCTCCACTGGGTCACCTCGTTTGCCTTGGTGTTCAGACACTTCGTAATCGATCCCTGCATTAATTAAAAAAATGGCGACATCTTTACTGTTGTCAGTATACAAGTGAAGATGAATGTCGGAATGCTCACCTGCTGTTCCATTAAGCACTGCGCCGATTAGGTAAGGATTAAATTGTGCGAATTCTTGCATCAATATCGCTGCTGTCTGCCGCAGGTGATGTAATCGCGCAGGTTGTGTCTCAGCAAAAAACAAGGCCTGATATTCGCGGACTTCTTGTTCTATTTGTTCGTTATCTGGCAGGATATTGCCGTTGATTTTTTGATTGCCGAGCAATTGTTTGACGGCGCGACGTTTTGCCGTGCCATATTCAGCACCTTCTTCTGCGATAAATTTGGCAGCGAGTGATGCTATTTCATCACGTATTTGCGTTGCCGAACCGCCTTCATTAAAAATAAAATTCGTCATTTGCGCATCATATCGCATTCGGTTTAGTCGTGTCAGTCTGCTTGCTCAGGTAGAATTGCGGCAATTGTTAAAAATTGGTCAAATTGAATGAAAAGCGCAAACTTTTGCCTGTCTTGTTCATGATCAAGTATTGTGGAAAGTTGGCATTATCTTATGCATATTCATATTTTGGGTATTTGTGGCACCTTTATGGGGGGCTTGGCAGTACTGGCAAAACAGGCGGGACATCATGTGACTGGTTGTGATGCCAACGTGTATCCGCCCATGAGCACCCAGTTGGCAGCGCAGGGAATCACTTTGATCGAAGGTTTTCATCCAGAGCAAATTGATCTTGCGCCCGATTTATATGTGATCGGCAATGTCGTGTCGCGCGGTAATCCTTTAATGGAAACGATTTTGAACCGTGGTTTGCCCTATGTTTCTGGCCCACAATGGATAGGTGAACAATTATTAAGTGATAAATGGGTGCTGGCAGTTGCCGGCACACACGGTAAGACGACAACGGCGTCGATGTTGGCATGGATTTTGGACTATGCGGGTTATGCGCCTGGGTTTTTGATCGGTGGTGTGCCTTTAAATTTTGGCATATCCGCGCGCCTGTCCGGCGAGACCATCGAAGGTGCTGGGAAAGAATCTAATTTCTTCGTGATCGAAGCAGATGAATATGACACTGCGTTTTTTGATAAGCGCAGTAAATTTGTGCATTACCATGCGAAAACGGCGATCTTAAATAATCTGGAATTTGATCACGCAGATATCTTTCCCGATGTTGCTGCGATAGAAACGCAGTTTCATCACTTGGTGCGCACTGTGCCGGGTATCGGGCGCTTGATCGTCAACGCACGAGAGGAGTCGCTACACCGTGTAGTACAGCGTGGCTGTTGGAGCGATAAAGAATTTTTTACTGACGGAAAAGAGAGTGCCGAAAGTGATTGGCATTTGGTCCTGCAAGAAGCTGAAAATTTTGATGTTTATTTCAAATCAGCATTGCAAGGTACCGTGCGTTGGGCTTTAAACGGTGCACACAATCGTATGAATGCTTTGGCAGCCATCGCGGCTGCACGTCACGTTGGTGTTACGCCCGCGACTGCGATTACGGCTCTATCAGAATTTGTTAATGTAAAGCGACGTATGGAATTACGTGGCGAAGCGGGTGGTATTAAGGTTATTGATGATTTCGCTCATCACCCGACAGCGATTGCAACGACGGTGCAAGGTTTGCGGTATCAGATTGGCCAATCTCGTATCTTGGCGGTACTAGAACCGCGTTCAAATACTATGAAAATGGGCGCGATTAAGCAGGCACTTCCTGGCAGCTTGAAAGATGCTGATTTGGCGTTTGTGTATGGTGCACAAAGTGGTAAAGATGCATTAGGCTGGGATCTCGGCGAGACTTTTGAGGAATTGGGCGATAAAGTCAGAGTTCATCATCAACTGTCGACCTTGGTGGCAGATATTACGCAGGAAGCGCGGGCCGGAGATCACATCTTGGTGATGAGTAATGGCGGTTTTGGTGGCGTACATCAATTGCTGCTAGATGCGCTGGCATTAAAAACAGCGAATTCGCACTAGACGGGCTCTGTTCATGATTTTGTATTTACACGGATTCCGTTCCTCGCCTGCGTCTTTGAAAGCGCGACTATTGACTGATTACTTCGCTGCACGGGAACGCGCAGCAGAATTTATTTGCCCGCAATTACCTGCATCGCCTGCGCAAGCAATTGCTTTGGCGCAGCGCCTAATAAATCAACATTTAGATCAAAATTCCGCAGAAGAGTTAAGTTTGATCGGTTCTTCATTAGGTGGTTTCTACGCGACTTATCTCGCGGAGAAATATAATTGTAGAGCGGTGCTGATTAATCCTGCAGTGACGCCGCCACGCGAATTAGAAAAGTATGTGGGCGTGACGACGGCTTACCATAGCGACGAGGTATTTGAATTTAAAGCTGAGTATGTTGAGGAGTTGAGGCAATTAGCCGTGTCGAAAATTAGCCGCCCGGAACGCTATTTTTTATTGGCGGCAACAGGTGATGAAGTGCTTGATTGGCGCGAGATGGTGGCACATTACCCAGCCGCTAAACAGCATGTAATTCAAGGTAGTGATCATGGTATCAGCGAGTTTGCTGATTACTTAGATTTGGTCGTGGCGTTCTGTGATGCGGCATAAGGGATTATCTCCAACAATGGCGAAGTGGCATACGCACGTTAATCATGTGCAAGCATCACCGTCTATGGCTGATTGGCTGAGTAATCGCGATTCATTGACGGAGCGACTCATGGCGCGTAGTACGCATTTTCGTGTGCAACGATTGTATCAAGGTCGCGGTATATGCTTGCAAGATGAGTTCGCCGAGGTTCAACTGCATAGTGCAAAACAAGTGATGGAACGCGAGGTCTTACTACGTTGTGACGAAGTGCCGGTGGTTTATGCGCATACCGTGTTGCCTCTGCATGCGAATGCGCAGCAGTGGCCGCTATTCGCATCCTTAGGTAATCGCTCCTTGGGAACGACTTTGTTTAGCGATCCTTTAGTACAGCGTGGTGATTTAAGTTACGCTCGTTTGCGTCCGGCACATCCTTTAATGCGCCGTATCGCAAAATTGGCTTTGTTTGAATTGACGGAACCTTATTTGTTGGCGCGTCGTTCGATTTTTATGCGACGTGGTGCCAAGCTATTGGTCACGGAAGTTTTCTTGCCTGCGATTCGAAACTTAAATGTGAATGCGGAAAGTCGGAACCAAGAATAAAAGTTAGCGGGTAACGTAGATAAGAATAACGACAGAAGTAATCGTAATAATTTTAAAAAAGACTGACAGAATGAATTTATTTTTTGAAGAATCGGGTGACTTTAAAGCTGGCTCAGTGTTGTCGCAAGCGGGTGAAGCATATCAAGTTGAATTGCCAAGTGGTAAGCGCACCAAGGTGAAGGCAAAGGACGTACTTTTGCAATTTAGCTCACCTGATTCAGCCACATTGTTGGAGCAAGCAAAGGCGCAAGCTGCAGAAATTGATTTGGAATTTTTGTGGGAAGTAGCGGGGCAAGAAGAGTTTGGTTTTGTTGAATTGGGTACAGAATACTTTGGTCACGCGCCGCAAGCGACGGAAGCTGCGGGATTAATTTTTGCTTTACATAATGCGCCATTTTATTTTTATAAAAAAGGCCGTGGACGTTATAAAGCGGCACCGGAAGCTGCGCTCAAGGCAGCACTAGCAGGCATAGAAAAAAAGAAACAACAAGCTATCATTCAAGCTGCGTATGTAGACGAACTCAAACAATTGCGTTTGCCTGAACAGTTTAAAGTGCTTGGTTTGCAATTACTATTTAAACCGGATAAAAATAGCATTGAATACAAGGCCTTGGTGGAAGCTTGTTCTGCTTTGCAAATGAATCCAGCGCGTCTTATGTTAGCGACGGGTGGTTTGCCAAATGCGAAACAGTTTCATTTATCTAAATTTTTGTTAGAAAATTTCCCTAAAGGCGTGGTATTTCCTGTCACTGCTTTACCAGTTCTACCTGAGAACTTGCCGGTTGCTGACGTACGCGCATTTTCAATCGATGATGTCACCACGACAGAAATTGATGATGCGTTTTCCATCACTACTATTGACGAAAGTACCGTTAAAGTCGGTATCCATATCGCCGCACCTGCTTTGGGAATACGGCCAGGTGACGCGCTCGATCAGATTGCGCGTCATCGTATGTCGACGGTGTATATGCCGGGTGACAAAATTACGATGTTGCCTGACGCTTTAGTGGATATTTACACCTTGGGTGAAGGGCAGACCCGACCAGCAGTGTCCTTGTATGTCACGTTGAAGACGCAAGACTGGCAGATTCTTGCGACTGAGACCAAGATTGAAGCCGTGCCTATGTCGGCTAATTTACGCCACAACGACTTGGATAGTCTGGTTACCGAAGAGAATTTGGCGAATGATGCTGGCGAATACCCACATAAAGCAGACCTTGCTTTGTTATGGAAATGGGTGCAGGTTTTGGAAGCTGGGCGTATGACAAAACGCGAAAGTTTTGGCTTGAAAGCTGAGCAGACTAATCGCGTTGATTTCAATTTTTATGTGGAAGATGACGTGGTCAGCATTGTTCGTCGCAAGCGCGGTGCACCGCTCGACAAAATCGTCGCAGAATTGATGATCTTAGCAAATAGCACTTGGGGTAAGCTATTACATGATCACGGCATCCCTGGTATTTATCGTGCGCAGGGCGGCGGTTCTGGAGGTTGGGCGGCGAAGATGCAGGTGCGCATGGTGACGCACGCCGCACCCCATCAAGGTTTGGGTGTGGATCAGTATGCTTGGAGCACATCACCACTGCGTCGTTATACTGATTTGGTGAACCAATGGCAAATCATTGCGTGCGTGCAGCATGGTGTAACGGCGGCATTGGTTGCACCATTTAAGCCTAAAGACGCCGACTTGTTTGCTATCGTTTCTAGTTTTGATGCAGCGTATGCGGCCTATGCTGACTTTCAAACTAACATGGAACGTTATTGGTGTTTGCGTTGGTTGGCGCAAGAGGGACAACGCCAAGTTGAAGCCGTTGTGCTAAAAGATGAGGTTTTGCGCTTGCTAGAGATTCCTTTAATCATTCGCTTACCGGGTATGCCACAAGTTGCTCGTGGTGCGCAGGTGCGCCTTGAGATTTTGCGTTGGGATGAATTGGATTTGAGTATTGAAGCGCGCTTGTTGGAAATGTTGGCAACGGTGACGGATGAAGATTTAGAAGAAGTAGTGGAAGACGATATGTCGCCGATCGATGTAGCAATGGAAGAAAGTTCAGCAGAATTGGATGTGGTGAATACGGAAGGAGTTGAAGCCGGAAATCTGGAATCAGTTTCTGAATCGGTGTCTGATGCAGAAAACGAAAGCCCTTCGGAATAACGCAAAGTTGCTAGTGGATTTATTGGATTAATTTGTGAAGACGATACTCGATAATTTGATTTTAAGCGCGGCCATTTTGGTGTCCGTGCTGTTTCACACCGTGGTATTGCTGGTGCACTTTGTTATGCCTAAGCCAGAAGAAACTAGTGCTACTGATCCTGGTTTAGAGATTATTCTGGTCAACGCCAAGCATGATAAACGTCCAATGAATGCACAAGCTTTGGCACAGGTCAATTTAGATGGCGGCGGCGCGCATGATGAGGGGCGCGCTAAGTCACCCTTGCCAGATATGCGTCGTACAGAAGATGGTGATAGTGTATTGGTCGCACAGCGTAAAGTGCAGGAATTGGAAGAGCGTCAGCGCCAGTTGATTGATCAGGTACGCAATGAAACCCGTTTCAAATCACAGCGGGTATTGGATAAAAAACAGCTGGAAGATAACCAGCAACAAGAGAACGGGCGTGATCAGGTCGATAGCAGTAAAGCTTTAGCACGTTCGATTGCGGAGATTTCACAGACCATTGAGGATCAAAATAAGCGCCCGCGTAAAACTTTTTTATCGCCAAGTACCCAAGCAGTTGGTCATGCGATTTATTACAAAGCTTTGCAGAAGAAAGTGGAAGACGTAGGCACACTGAATTTCCCGCAGGTGGATGGGAAAAAAATATATGGCGAAGTCATTATTTATATTCCCATCTTTCAAGATGGGACGATTTACGAAAAAGGCGGCGGGCCGAAAGTTGAAAAAACATCTGGCAATCGCGTTCTCGATAATGCCGCATTGAAGATCGTGCGTAAGGCAGCACCATTTGGTAACTTTCCACCGAATATGCGTTCGAAAGACAAAGACGACATCTGGATCGTGATTACTCGTTTTAAATTTACTCGCGATCAAGTACTAGAAACCGAGATGCGGGGAGGTGCCCAATGAGTAGTTGCTTCAGCACCGGCATCGAAAGTAATCGCAGTGTCGCAGAATTGACGACAGATCGCTACGTCGTATTTGGTAATCCTATTGAGCATAGTAAATCGCCGTTTATTCACTCGATGTTTGCACAACAAACGCAACAGTCTATCGATTATCAGAAATACCTGGCACCAGTTGATGGATTCGTCGAAGCAGTTCGCAGTTTCATTGCGGCAGGAGGGAAAGGTGCAAATGTCACCGTGCCATTTAAGCTCGACGCCTTTGCGCTTGCAACAAAGTTGAGTGAGCGTGCCGCGGTTGCTGGTGCTGCCAATACTTTGAGTTTTCTCGGTGGGGAAATCATTGGGGATAATACGGATGGTGCCGGATTGGTGCGTGATATTGTTGTGAATGCTGAGGTTCCGATAGCTGGTTCGCGCGTCTTGTTAATGGGTGCTGGTGGTGCGGCACGTGGCGCTTTGTTAGCTTTGTTGGCGGAACAACCAGCATGCTTAGTCATTGCGAACCGAACTTTAAGTAAGGCTCAGGAATTGGTGAGAATTGCTAACGAAGTAAGTCAAAAAAATGCCGCCGTCGCTGCGAGTACTTGGGAGCAGTTAGCTGAAAAATCAGATGAATTCGATCTGATTATTAATGCGACATCGGCGAGTTTATCTAGCGATGTGCCGCCATTGCCAATAGCCGTGTTCGCGAAGCACTGCCTAGCATACGACATGATGTATGCGAATGACCCTACCAGTTTTATGAAGTTCGCTGCGCAACACGGTGCCAAAACCAGAGATGGTTTGGGCATGCTGGTTGAGCAGGCGGCTGAAGCATTTTTTATTTGGCGAGGCCAGCGCCCAGATACGCAGCCAGTCCTTGCAGAGTTGAATAGACAGCGCAAGTTGCAAGGCAATGCACAAGCAGTCGGACAAAGTAGCAAAGAAAATGGAGGTGTGCGTCCGTGAAAAAACGTATTTTTTTATGGTTGATCTTGATGCCTTTGGCGCTGTTCATCGTTGTACAACTCTATTTTTTGATTCATATTTTATGGTGGATTAAATACAATCCATCATCAACTAGTTTCATGCGTCAGCAAGAAGCTATTTTGTTGGAAAAAAATCCCAAATTTGTATTGCAACATAAATGGGTTGCCTACGATCGGATTTCGAATAATTTGAAGCGCGCGGTCATTGCCTCAGAGGATGATGGGTTTTCAGAGCATGAAGGTGTGGATTGGGATGCCATGCAAAAAGCCTTTGAAAAAAACAAGAAAAAAGGCAAAGTGGTTTCAGGTGGATCCACCATTACGCAACAGTTGGCAAAGAATTTGTTTTTGTCCGGCGAGCGCAGTTATGTGCGTAAGGGGCAGGAGTTAATTATTACCTATATGCTGGAAATGTGTATGGATAAAGAGCGGATTTTTGAAATTTATCTAAACGTGGTGGAGTGGGGCGTAGGAACTTTTGGTGCGGAGGCCGCTGCCAAACATTATTACGGGATCAGTGCCGCGGCCCTGTCGCCATCTCAGGCTGCACGTATGGCGGTGATGCTGCCTAAACCACGTTTCTATGACAAGAACACTGGGTCTGCTTATTTGCAGAGACGGAGTGAGATTATTTTGCGTCGCATGAACTCGTCTGAGTTGCCGTAGCGATCTAGGAGTTAAGTATGATTAATGTATTTGTACTGCATAACGGGCGCTTAAGCCAAATTCATATTGAGAGTCGGGAAGATCTTGAGAATACTTTGCCAGTTTGGGTTGATCTGACTGATCCAAATGAGGAAGAGCGTGAGTGGGTTAAAGGAATTTACGGTGTGACGCTGCCAGGTGAGGATGAAGTTAAAGATATTGAAGCATCGGCCCGTTACTATGAAGCAGATAACGGCGATTTGCATTTGCGTACCGATTTCCTGATTGATGACGACGATGATGATGAACCAGCGCGGACGGTCACGGTCGCGTTTATTTTGGCGCGCGAGATTTTATTCTCAGTACATACCGTTGATTTGCCAGTGTTTCGTTTAGTTCGTATGCGCGCCCGTTCACGCCCCGGATCAATCGCGGATTACAAAGACGTATTGATGGATTTGTATGCGACTGATGCCGAGTATTCTGCGGATGCCCTAGAAGGTATTTACCAAAATTTAGAAGACGTTAGTCGTGCAGTTTTACAGAAAGACTTTTCAGATCAAGATGCGGCGGTGGCCTTGAATGCGATTGCGCAAGAGGAAGATTTGAATGGTCGTATTCGACGTAATATGATGGACACACGTCGTGCAGTCAGTTTTTTGATGCGAGGACGTTTGCTTAATGCAGAGCAGTTTGAAGAAGCCCGTCAGATTTTGCGCGATATTGAATCACTGGATGGACATACTTCATTTTTGTTCGATAAGATCAACTTCTTGATGGATGCCACCGTCGGTTTTATTAACATTAATCAGAACAAGATCATTAAGATTTTCTCTGTAGCATCGGTAGCATTTTTGCCACCAACTTTGATCGCCAGTATTTACGGTATGAATTTCAAGGTCTGGTTCCCGGAATTGGAGTGGACTTTAGGTTATCCATTCGCGCTTGGATTGATGTTGGTATCGGCGATTACGCCATTTTGGTACTTTAAGCGTCGTGGTTGGTTGAAATGAGTATAAAAAAGCATACAAATGCATAGAATAGCGGGTAGTTCTTGTTAATAAGCGGTGTAACTTTGTTAAGAATTGTCAATAGTGTGATTTGGCAGTAGATTTTCTCTCCGGAAAGTTATTACTATTGTAAAATTAAGCATATGAATTCATTGTAAGTTCTCTCTCGTTGATAATTGTTATCTACGATGATTTAGCTTAGCTGACTCTCCTAACGAATTGCGATGGCGAAAAGGCATGACACAACAAGAAAAAAAATCTTCTCAAGATGCTGGTGCTAGCTTGGATGCTGCGTCGAATAAAGTCTTGAACAAAACGATTGATGTCAATGCGACTCAAGCCACCAATAATATTGGCTTCGGCTCTGGCATACGTGAAGATTTATTGCATCGAGATCCTTTGTTGGATTGCCTAGTGGAGCTAACTCGAATTCATGGTCGCCCAAGTACTCGTGCTGCACTGACGGCGGGTTTGCCTTTATTGCCGCAAGGCTTGACGCCCTCATTATTCGCACGTGCTGCCGCCCATGCCGGCTTTTCCGCTAAAGTTGTACGCCGCGATCTCGTGAAGATTGATCAAGCATTATTTCCCGTGATTTTGCTGCTCAAAAATAACGAAGCATGCTTGTTGCAAGCCTGGAGTAGTGATGGTGCGACAGCGCAGCTTTTGATGCCGGATTCAGGGCAAGGTGCCGTCAATTTAACGCGCGAAGAATTGGCGGCGCGTTATACCGGCGTTGCGATTTTCTCTCGACCACATTTCCGTTTTGATCGACGTACGCCTCCCTTGGTTGAGGTACCTCAACGCCATTGGTTTTGGGGCGCGATCTTAGAGCAAAGTCCTATATTTAAAGATATTTTAGCGGCTGCTTTGCTGATTAATCTGTTTGCTTTGGCGATGCCTTTGTTCACCATGAATGTGTATGATCGGGTGGTGCCGAATTTCGCGGTACAAACCTTATGGGTGTTTGCGGGTGGGATTACCTTGGTCTTGATTTTGGATTATGGGATTCGTTTATTGCGCGGGCATTTTATTAATTTGGTGAGTAATCGTATTGATTTAAAATTGTCTGCTCTGATAATGGAGCGGGTGCTAGGAATGCGCATGTCGCAACGTCCGGCGTCAGTTGGTGCATTCGCCTCGAATTTACGATCCTTTGAAGCCGTGCGCGATTTCATTGCTTCTGCCACAGTAACAGCGCTGATTGATTTGCCTTTTGCAATACTGTTTTTGTTTGCTTTGGTGTGGATATCCTGGCCTATTGTGTTGTTGCCTATCATCGGCATTATTATTGTCGTTATCTACAGCTATATGGTGCAACATAAAATGCGTGAATTGTCTGAGACAACTTTCCGCGCAGCTGCCTTGCGTAATTCGACGCTGATCGAGAGTTTGACTGCGTTGGAAACTATTAAGGCGCATGGTGCAGAAAGTCAGATGCAGGCCAAATGGGAAAAGACCACGGCATTTTTGGCGACGGTAAATTCTGAATTGAAATTGCTGTCTGCGTCCAGCATGAACGGCGCGTCGCTTATTCAGCAGTTGGTGAACGTGGCCGTTGTAGTGGCTGGTGTGTATCTGATTCAGGAAAGAATGTTGTCTATGGGGGGCTTAATTGCAGCCACGATGTTGGCTGGTCGAGCAATGGCACCGGTAGCACAGGTTGTTGGTTTGATGTTGCAATTCGAAGGCGCTAAAAACTCTTTGGCGTCTCTCGAGAAAATTATGGCAACGCCGACCGAAAGAAGCGATGAAACTGCTTTTGTTCACAGACCCGAAATTAAGGGCCAAATCGAATTTCGAAATGTACATTTTAGCTACCCTGGACGCACGGAAGAGGCCTTACGTGGCGTTAGTTTTAAAATTGCGCCAGGCGAACGATTGGTCATTATCGGTAGAATCGGGTCTGGCAAATCGACACTGGAAAAATTGATTTTAGGCTTGTACGCGCCGACCAAAGGTTCCGTGTTGTTAGATGATGTTGATTTGCGCCAATTAGATCCGGCTGATTTACGTCGTAATCTCGGTTATGTAGAACAAGATTCTATGTTGTTCTATGGCACGCTCAGAGAAAACATCACGATTCGTGCCCCTTACGCAGATGATAGGGCGGTGGTTGCCGCCGCTGAATTGGCAGGTTTGACTGAATTTGTGAATGGTCATCCAGAAGGTTTTGATATGCTCATCAGCGAGCGTGGCGAATCTATTTCTGGTGGACAAAGACAAAGCATTGCAATAGCGCGCGCCGCATTATTGGATCCTCCTGTGCTATTGCTTGATGAACCTACCAGTGCGATGGATTATCCTTCCGAGGCGCAATTTAAAGAACGCATCTCTCGTTATGGTCAGCATAAAACGATGATCATTGTTACGCATAGACCTAGCTTGATGGATTTAGCGACTCGTATCATTGTGGTCGATAGTGGCGTCATTGTGGCCGATGGTCCGCGCGATAAAGTTATGCACGCTTTACAAAACGGTCAAATTGGAAGAGCAAAATTATGAGCTTCTGGCGTCGCTTCGGACTAGCAATTATCGCGCTGCTTGAAAAATTGCGTTTGAAATTTATGTTGTCTCCCGGCGGCTGGTTGCAACGCTGGAAGGATAATGTCGCGCTTCCTGAATCTGATTTTATGCGTGACGCTGAAACCATCATGATTCAGCAAGAACCAATGCGTGCACGCATTTTGTTGCGTTCTGTGTTGTTTGTTTTTGTGCTGTTTTTGATTTGGACAGCGTTGGTGAGTGTCGATGAAATTACTAAAGGTGAAGGGAAAGTTATTCCTTCGCAGCAGTTGCAGATTTATCCAAGTTTGGATGGCGGTATTGTGACCGACATCTTGGTGAAAGAGGGGCAAGTCGTTAATGAAGGGCAAATCTTATTGCAGATCGATACGACCCGTTTTGAATCTTCGGTAAAAGAAAATCGGTCTTTGTATCTGTCGTTGACTGCAAAGGCAGCTCGTTTGCGTGCGATCGGCGATGGTAAGCCTTATGTACCTCCTGAAGAAGTAGTAAAAGAGGATCCTAAAACCGCCGAAGAGGAGCAGCGATTATATGAAACTGCGACTTCAGAATTGCATTCGCAAGTGTCAATCGCACGTCGGCAATATGAACAACGCAGTCAGGAACAAGCGGAAGCTAATGCTCGCCAAAAACAAGCGGCGAATGCGTATGAGTCGAGTCTGAAAGAATACAATTTCACCAAACCACTATTAAGTACTGGTGCAGTTTCTGAAGTTGAATTGTTGCGCTTGGAGCGTGATGTTTCTCGTTTTAAGGGCGAGCGAGACGTTGCGGCAGCACAGATAGCGCGTTCTGGCGCCGCTATGTCGGAAGCGATGGGGAAAATTCAGGAAGTTGAATTGGCTGTCCGAAATAACGCCAGTAAAGAATTGTCAGAAACCATGGCGCGTTTAAATTCATTAATTCAAAGTGGCACCGGTTTGGCAGATCGGGTCAAGCAGTCGGCAATCCGGTCACAGGTACGTGGCACGGTGAAGCGTCTTTTGGTGAATACTGTGGGTGGTGTGGTGCAGCCAGGTCGAGATGTAGTGGAGGTTGTGCCTAGTGATGGTCGTTTGATCTTAGAAGCCAAAATGGCGCCTAAAGATATTGCATTCCTGGTGCCGGGGCAAAAAGCAGTGGTGAAATTTACTGCTTATGACTTTTCTACTTATGGCGGCTTAGACGCGAAGTTGGAGCATATTGGCGCCGACTCTGTGACCGATGAACGTGGCAATACGTTTTATACCGTGCGTGTTTCTACCGATAAATCGACCTTAGCCGGCGGTCAGCCGATTATTCCGGGTATGGTTGCCGAAGTCGATATTATTACCGGCAAAAAATCCATTTTGACGTATTTGTTGAAACCTGTCCTGCGCGCCAAGCAAGCCGCTTTTACTGAGAGATAGGTGCATAATTGTCGCAACAAAATCTTTTTATGATGCATTACTTTTGTTCAGACGGTATGGAAATCCCTATGGGGTTAGCCAAGGCGTTTCCGCAAATTCAAATGGTCGATCAGCGGTCTACTTTGCATGTTAGCTCGGGAGCCGCAATAGTATGGCTGCATTTACGACCAGGTCGAACTGTAGGGCAGCAAGTGCAAGCACTTAAACAACAAGTGCCGGGTGCGTACTTTGTTGGTATGAGTGATTTGCCCAATGATTTGGAAGCACTGGCCGTGTTTTCAGTAATGGCAAAAGGATATTGCAATACTCATGCTGGAGCAGAAGTACTTCTAAATGTCGCCAGTGTAGTGCAGCAGGGAGGCGTCTGGATAGGCGAATCGTTGATGCAGAAGTTGTTAGGAATGCCACCAGCTGCGCCGCAGTTGGATATGGTCGCGGAAACCTGGTCAGGCGTGTTGACGGGGCGTGAAACTGAAGTCGCAAAAGCGATCGCAGTGGGTGCTACCAACAAGCAAATCGCAGCGCAAATGGGAATTACCGAACGAACCGTGAAGGCTCATGTAGGTGCGGTTCTTGATAAGTTGAAGCTAAAAAATCGCCTGCAACTGGCTTTATTGGTAAAAGATCGTTAAATCATTGTTTTTAGCCGGTTTCTAGTACCTTAGTACAATTGGCTAGACCCACCTCTGTTGTTACATTCTGGACATTCACTATTTTCGTCTGGAGTTCTGTAATGGCAAATTCGACAAGTATTATCGGTAAAGTAGTTGCGCTGCAAGGTCAGGCAATTGTTAAGTCTCCCGATGGTAAGCAGCACCAGTTAAAAGTGGGCGATGTTGTCTATGAAAAAGACGTCATCATCACAATGCCAGGTGCGCAAGTCGAGCTAGCTTTTGATTCCGGGCATTCATACTCTATTCGTCAAAATGAAACCCTTAGTCTTGATGCCAGTGTATTCGCACCGGCGCAGGTTGAAGTGGCCAATGCCGCTTTATTACCGCAAGATGCTTCAGCACAGAACATCGCCAATGCCGTTGTCGGTGAAAATAGTCTTGATAAATTATTGGAAGAAACCGCTGCAGGTTTGGGTGGCGGTGATGTGGGTGATGGTAATAGTTTTGTCCGGATTGATCGTATTGCCGAAAATGTGACGCCGAGTACGAATAATGCAGTGCCTTTGGCGACTGCCTCGCCTCCTGCAGATACGACGCAAGCTGGCCCACCAGCGGATGGTGGTGTTCAAGTGCTTTCAGTTTCCTCTCCAAGTGCGCCTGAAGGCGGATCTCAAGACTTTGTGGTTAAATTGTCTGGCCCAAGCGCGCAAACAACACAATTGAATTTAGCGTTGTCTTCTGGTAGTGCTACGGTTGGTGTTGATACTGGATTGCAATTAATTTCATTTGATGGTGGTCAAACATTTGTAGGTTTTAGTAATGGAAACGTTGCAGTTCCTGCAGGTGTTACAAGCATTATTGTGCGCGTCGCTATTGCGAACGATGGTCTGATTGAGGGAACAGAATCTTTATCACTTGCGGCAAGTACCGCATCGAATACCGGTGTAGTCACAGGATCAGGTGTGATTATCGATAGCGTTGCGCCAACGATTAGTATTGCTGGCCCACTCGAGGTGAGTGAATCTGCTGGGGTGGCGACATTCACGGTCACTTTGAGTTCTGCGAGCACTGCTCCAGTATCAGTGAATTACGCGACAACAAATGGTACTGCTATTGCAGGTAGTGATTTTACCGCAGTAGTTGGAAGTATCGTGTTCGCACCGGGTGAAACAAATAAGACTATTTCGGTACCGATTACGGCAGATCGGGTTTTTGAAGGTGCAGAGAATTTTAGTGTCAATTTATCGAATCCGAGTAATGCTGTGGTTGCTAATGCTAGTTCAAGCGTAACTATCAGAGATAGTGGTTTGGTTGTTGATAGTGTTTCCGACGCGACCGTGGCCGAAGGTGGTAATTTGGTGTTTACTGTTAGTCTGAACGGCACTAGTACTACCCCTACATTGGTCAATGTGAATGCCGCTTCTGGTACGGCGACTCTTGGTGTTGATACAGGAAGACAAGAATTTTCTGTCAATGGTGGCGCGAGCTGGAGTACTTTAAACGGCCCTGTCACGGTTCCTCCAGGCGTTAGTAGTTTTCAGGTACGTATTGCGACGCTGACAGATAATCTGGTTGAGGGTGCAGAAACGCTGACCTTATCTGCTGGTACTTCGCAAAATATTAGTCCGGCCGCTGGCACGGGTACCATTACTGAAAGTACTTTGATTACTGTCAGTATTAGTGGCCCAGGTGATGTCAATGAAGGCGCTGGAACGGTTAGTTATACGATTTCCTTAAGTGCTGCAAGCCAGCTTCCGGTGACCGTTAACTATGGCACTAGCAATGGTACTGCGCTTGCCGGTAGCGATTACTCGGCCGCGACGGGCAGCATTACTTTTGCACCCGGTGAAACCAGCAAAACAATCACAGTGTCAATTATTAATGATAGTATTTTTGAAGGACCTGAGAATTTTAATGTTAGTTTATCCGCTGCTACCAACGCAACGATAGCAACTGGTAACGTAGGAACTACGATACATGATGATGGCACTGGGCTGGGAGGCAATGACGATGACCGTATTGTTGTTGTCAGCGTCTCTAGTCCTACCGTGGTAGAGGGCAACAATTTAGTATTTACGGTAAGTTTGAACGGTGTTAGTGCAGGCACAGTTCCTGTTAGTGTCAATGCCGCATCGGGTAGCGCGACCTTAGGTTTGGATACTCGTGGGCAGGAATTTTCATTAGATGGCGGCGCGACTTGGAGTACATTAACTGGTAGTGTTGCTGTGCCTGCGGGTGTTAGTAATTTTCTGGTTCGTATCCCAACGGTAATTGATGGTCTTCTAGAAGGTGATGAAACCTTAAGTCTTGCGGCTGCAACTGCGCAAAATACTAGCCCTGTTATTGGTATTGGTACCATCACCGACGGCGCTGTATCCACAATTAATTTAAGTGGGCCCGTCACTGTAGATGAATCTGCGGGTACGATTTCTTACACTATCAGTTTAAGTGCGCCTAACAATGCGCCTGTTAGCGTTAATTACACCACAAATAATGGTACTGCGTTGGCAGGAAGCGATTACACCTCGACTTCAGGTAGCGTAACTTTTGCACCTGGTGAAATCAGTAAAGTCATCACCGTTTCAATTACTGATGATTTATTAGTGGAGGATAGTGAGACCTTTCAAGTGAAGTTGTCAGGCGCCATTAATGCTGCTTTGGGCGCGGATAGCGTAACGACGACCATCATTGATAATGACGAGGTAAAAGTTCGTACAGTGGAACCCGGCGCGCCAGGTGCTGCTGATAATAACGTGATTGAAGGTAATAGTCTCGTTTATACAGTCAGCTTAAGTGCAGCAACTACTAGCATTTCGACTTTTGCCTATAGTCTTGGTGGCGGTACTGCGACAGCGGGTGCGGACTACAACACGACCCCGGTGTTTAGTAATGGCGTCACCTTGGTCGGTGGCAATGTGATAGTACCGAGTGGTGTGACGGCCTTTACGGTCACGGTGAGCACGATTGATGATACGGTGATTGATTCAG
>NZ_JBMPOP010000007.1:0-335258 GCF_049340325.1 Undibacterium sp. Di24W | reverse complement strand
TCTTGCCCAAGCACGAAAGCTTATCGCACAATCCATTCAAATTTATAACAACGAACGACCACACTCGAGTCTCAAAAACAAAACGCCCAATGAGGTTCATCGGGCGTGTTTGCAACACTTTTAGTTGCCAACTTATTTTAGGACTAGACACTGCCATCCGGCTGTTCAATGTTTTAAGATTTTAATAAGGGTGGTCGTGCTACCAATCCCGCCATCAATACATCAATCATGGTTTCTGCATGAGCAGATAGGTCATAAGCGCTTGTGTCGATTAACCATTCGTGCACTAGGCCAACTAAGAATGCATGATTGATCTGAACTGCGATGGCAATATCAGTATTGGCAGGCAAGATACCTTTAGCAACTGCTGCCTTGAAGATTTCGGCAATTTTGTCTATGCACTCTGCGCGACTTTCGCGCTCTTGAATAAAAAATTGCATCTCTGCGGTTTTTTCGCATCGATGAAAAATGATGTCAAACACCTTGGTTTGGCGCGGGTTAATAGTTACTTGGCGTAGAAAATGTAAATTTAATCGACGTATGGTGGCGATGGGGTCATCAATGGAGCTGCTCGTTATCTCAGTTAGCAAGGTTTCCATTGGTAAAAACGCGCGGTCACACAGGGCATGAAACAATTCCTTTTTGTCCTTAAAGTGCCAGTAAATAGCACCCCTAGTCATACCCGCAGCAACGGCAACATCATTTAAAGTCGTCTTAGAAACACCTTTTTCGCAAAACACCAGTTCAGCCGCATTGAGCAGAGCTTCATAGGTTTGTTGGGTGTCTTCTTTGGTCTTTCTGACCATGATAAAGGTTCCTTATCGAGTTGGTGAATGCGTCATCGTCACGTTATTAATTCTAATTATATTTGACAAATTTATTGAATCAAAACTATACAAACATTCGTGTATGTATATAATAGCACACCGCGATTATCATTTAAAGAGGAAATTCATGAGCAAGATCAACAATAAATTATTGACCAGTAATCGTCGTTCGACGGTTTTTCCATTTAAATTCAATAAGTTGGCTTTAGTGCTTGCTTTGAGTTTGCCGTTTTTGGGCTTGACCGCTTGCAATAAACAAGGTGGTGCCGGAGCACCTGGTATGGGCGCAATGCCACCGCCGGAAGTAAATGTGGTGACTTTGCAAGCCCGCAATTTACCAGTCGATTTTGAATACGTAGGACAAACCGCTGGAATACGCGAAACCGAAGTTCGAGCCCGTATCAGTGGCATTGTCGAGCAGCGAGTTTACGAAGAAGGCACGAAGGTTAAAGCGGGCCAAGTTCTGTTTCAAATCGATCCGGGCGCGTATCAAACGCAATTGGCATCTGCTGAAGCTGCTCTAGGTGTGAGTGAAGCAAAGCTAAATCAGGCAAAACGTGAGTACGCGCGTTTAGCACCACTGGCGAGTGAAAAAGCGATCAGTCAACGTGAATACGATGACGCGAAGTCGGCTTTGGAAATGGCTGAGGCGAGCTACAAACAAGTACGCGCACAGGTGAACGAAGCTAAGTTAAATTTGGGCTACACCAAAGTGGTCGCGCCGATTGCGGGTGTGACGGGTGTCGCGACGAAACCGAATGGCAGTTTAGTAACGCCGGCTGATAGCCTGCTCACGACCATCGTGCAAACTGATCCTATGTATGTCAATTTTAGTGTTAGCGAAGCAGACTATTTAAAATTGAACGCCGATTTGGCAAGTGGCAAATTGCAATTGCCAGGAAAACGCGCTGGTAACGGCAGCATGGACTTTGATGTCAAAGTCAAAATGGCAGATGGCACCATTTTCCCAACGGCGGGCAAGATGAATTTCTTGAGCGAGAAAGTCAATACAACGACAGGTGGTTTTGATGCCCGCGCTCAGATTGCCAATCCAAATGGGGCTTTGCGCCCAGGTCAATTTGTACGCGTGATGTTACAAGGTGGTACGCGTAAAGATGCGATATCAGTGCCGCAACGTGCTGTGATCGATAGTCCTATGGGTAAGATGGTATTTGGTGTTTCTCCTGATAATAAACTGGTGCCGCGTCCTGTTGAATTGGACGGTTGGTCACGTGGTGAATGGGTGGTCACTAAAGGATTGCAATCCGGCGAGCGCGTCTTGGTTGATGGTTTTATCAAAGCGCATGACCCAGGCATGACGGTGAAACCTGTAGCAATTGATGCTAAAGCATCGCCCGGTTCGCCGACAGGGCTAGCAGCATCGGCTCCTGCATCAGCAGCTTCAGCACCAGCAGCCAGTGCAAAATCCGCAGCGCACTAATCTTGCCTACGTATGCTGAGTCTTTTCAGCATGGTCAAGGTTTAGTGTGAGCCCAACAGGTTTTAAGGATAAATAATGTTTTCCAAATTTTTTATTAATCGACCGATCTTCGCGACCGTAGTGTCTCTGATTATCGTGATCGCCGGTTTAGCTGCCTTGCGCATCTTACCGATCTCGCGTTACCCCGAAATTTCACCCCCTGTGGTGAACGTGACGGCTTTTTATCCAGGCGCTTCTGCTGAAGTTTTGGAGCGTACTGTGGCTGCGCCGATTGAAGAGCAAATCAATGGCGTTGAGCACATGTTGTATATGGATTCGGTTTCTTCAGCAGATGGTCGCGTTTCAATTAACGTGACTTTCGAAGTTGGTACCAATCTAGATATCGCCGCCGTCAACGTCAATAATCGCGTGCGACAAGCCGAGGCGAAATTGCCGCAAGAAGTCCGTCGTCAAGGTGTGACGGTGTCGAAAAGTTCGTCTAACTTCTTAGTCGTCGCAGCGATTTATTCTGAAGATAATCGCTACGATAGTTTGTACTTGTCGAACTATGTAACTCAAAACGTTTTAGATGCAATTAAGCGTATTCCAGGTACGACGAATGTACAGGTATTCGGTGCCAAAGATTATGCGATGCGTATCTGGATGCGTCCTGATCGCATGGCGCAGTTAGGTGTGACAGTTAGTGATATTGCCAGTGCAGTGGGCGAACAAAATGCCCAATATGCCGCCGGTAAAATCGGTGCGCCGCCGAATAATACGGAAGAGTTGACCATGACGGTAACGGCAAAAGGTCGTTTGCTGGAACCATCTGAATTTGCGAATATCATTGTTAAGTCCGTCAGAGGTGGCAGCACGATACGCCTAAGCGACGTCGCACGAGTTGAATTGGGTTCTAAAGACTATAATTTGTATGGCCGAATTAATGGTCATCCATCTGCAAACATAGGTATCTTTTTACAGACTGGCGCAAATGCTTTAGATACACGTAAAGCTGTTGAAAAAACTTTCCAGGAATTAAAAGCAAAATTCCCAGAGGGTATGACCTATGCGACACCGTATGACACCACACCATTCGTCACTGAATCGATTTACGAAGTATTAAAAACCTTGGCTGAAGCGATGGTTTTGGTATTCATCGTAGTGTATGTATTCTTACAGAGCTGGCGTGCAACAATCATTCCAACCCTGGCAGTGCCGGTATCTTTGATCGGTACAATGGCTGGTCTTCACTTGCTTGGTTATAGCATTAACACGCTAACGCTTTTCGGTATGGTGCTGGCGATTGGTATTGTGGTGGATGACGCGATTGTGGTCTTGGAAAACGTCGAACGTTTGATGAACGAAGAGGGCATGTCGCCGAAAGAAGCGGCGATTGAGGCCATGAACGAAGTCACAGGTCCAGTTATCGCGATTGTATTGGTGTTAGTCGCCGCATTCGGTCCTATTGCTTTCTTAGGTGGTTTGGCGGGTGAGTTGTATCGCCAATTCTCAGTCACGATTTCTATCGCCGTTATTTTGTCCGGTATCGTTGCTTTGACTTTGACGCCCGCCTTGTGTGCCATTTTGCTGAAGCCAGGTGCGGAAAATCATAATCGTTTCTTCGATTGGTTCAATCACTCGTTTGCAAAATTGACTAAGCGTTATACGTCGGGTGTGACTTTCTTCTTAAAGCGTGCGGTATTAGGCGTGAGCTTATTCGTCGGCATGATTGCTTTGGCTGGTTTGTTGTGGAAAACCGTACCAGGTGGTTTGGTGCCTGATGAAGATCAAGGTTACTTTATCGGCGCTGCGATTTTGCCAGAAGGTGCCTCTTTAGAGCGTACCAATATGATGGTAAAACAAATGGAAACGGCTTTGGAGTCGAACAAAGATATCGATACGCGTTTTGCTTTGATCGGTCTCGATTTCTTGGGCGGTGGCGGTTTGAAGTCATCTGCTGCAACGATGTTCTTCCCATTGCGTCCTTGGGAAGAACGTAGTAAGTCTGCGAAAGATTTAGTCGGTGAATCATTTATGCGTACGGGTGGTATCAAAGAAGGCTTGCCATTGTTCTTTAGTCCACCAGCTATTCAAGGCTTAGGTCAAACCGGTGGATTTGAATTCTATTTGCAAAATAAAGGCGAAGGTGGCGTGAAGCGTTTGGCAGGTTTATTGCCAGCCTTGATTGCAGAAGCGAATAAACAACCAGAATTGGCAGGCGTAAAAACTTTGTGGCAAGCGAATTCCCCGCAATTATTCGTTGATGTTGATAATGAAAAAGCGCGTTCTATGGGCGTGGTTTTATCGGATGTCTACAATACTTTAGCAGCGACCTTGGGTAGCTACTATGTGAATGACTTCAATAAAAATGGTCGCGTCTATACGGTGCAGTTACAAGCAGAAGGGCAGTACCGCGCTAAACCAGAAGACATCGGTAATCTGTATGTACGTTCGACTAGCGGTCAAATGATCCCTATACGTGCTTTTACAACGACGAAGTTTATTACTGGCCCAGACTCCGTCCAACGCTTCAACGCTTTGCCCGCGATTAAATTACTAGGTGATGCGAAACCAGGTTTCAGTTCTGGACAAGCCATCGCTGCGATGGAAAGAGCAGCACAAGCAGTATTGCCAGCTGATGTGACTTACGATTGGGGCGGTGCATCGTTTCAGGAAAAACGTAGCAGCAATGCCGCTGGTCTGGCGTTGGGCGCGGGTGTCTTGATGATCTTTTTGATTCTCGCTGCGCAATATGAAAAATGGTCTTTGCCCTTCTCGGTTCTATTGGCAATGCCCTTCGGTATTTTTGGTGCCTTGCTAGCGGTGTATTTGCGTCACTTTAATAATGACGTGTACTTCCAGATTGGACTGGTCACCTTGCTCGGCTTGTCGGCGAAGAATGCGATTTTGATTGTTGAATTTGCGGTCATGAAAGTACACGAAGGTTATGCGCCCGTGGCGGCAGCGTTGGAAGCAGCACGCTTACGTTTCCGTCCTATTTTGATGACGTCTTTGGCATTTATTTTAGGTGTTGTGCCATTGGCGTTCTCGAGTGGCGCGGGCGCGGCAGCACGTCAATCTCTGGGGACGGGTGTGCTAGGAGGCATGATCGCGGCGACATTCTTAGCGATCTTCTTAGTGCCTCTGTTCTTTAAATTAATTTATGACCGTCGTTTCAAAACTTTAGATACCGACTTTGGTCATCCAGAGCACCACTATGCCAACGATCCATTTGACAGCCCGTTCAAAAAGCTGGGAGAAGCGAAAGTTGCAGAGACAAAAAAAGATGAAATCAGTAAAGAAAATAATGAGGTGAAATCATGAAATTAGGGAAGATTTTTCCTCGCTCAAGGCACTTGATCTTGTTGCCATTGGTGTTGAGTTTGAGCTTGGCGGGCTGTATTTCAGTTGGTCCAGATTATCAACGTCCGCAGTTAGATTTGCCCCAAGCCACAGTTGCACAAACAGCAAAGCAAGTCGATTTAAAAAACTGGTGGAAAGGATTGAAAGATCCTGTATTGGATCAATTGATAGCTGAATCACTCCAGCAAAATCAAGACTTGCTGATTGCGACAGCGCGTATCGACGAGGCGAAGGCGACAGCGGGCATCGCCATGGCAAGTCGTTTCCCGACAGTGGATGCGACCTTGGCAGCAAGTCGTTCCCGTACTAGTGAAAATTCAGGTAAGTTGCCATCGAATGCCAATCCGATTACGAAGGATTACCAGTTTGGTTTGAGTGCCGCGTACGAGCTAGATTTATTTGGTAAATTGAGTCGTGCTGATGAAGCAGCAAAAGCACGTTTGGTCGCAAGCGGTGCGAATCGTGGCACGGTGCATCTGAGTTTGATTTCAAATGTCGCGCAAACTTATTTCTCCCTGCGCGCTTTTGATGCCCAACTGGCATTTGCGGAAACGACAGTGAAGAGCCGTCAAGAAAACTTGAGTTTGCAACGTAAACGTCACGCTGCTGGTTCAATCGGTGATATTGACTTACATTACGCCGAATCGGAATTGGCAGCTGGCGAGATTAGTTTTAGCCAAGCCAAGCAGGCCCTACGTAATGTCGAATCGGCACTCGCAGTTTTGCTAGGGCGTTCACCAAAGCAAGTGATGAATCCAGAGATTGCGCGTGGTTTGACGATACAGCAATTGGTACAAAATTTGCCTAGCGCTGCTGAGTTGCCATCAGACTTGTTAGCGCGTCGTCCCGACGTTGCTGCTGCAGAGCAGGGATTGGTTGCTGCCAATGCAGATGTTGGACAAGCAAAGGCAGCGTATTTTCCTAGTCTGCGCTTAACGACTTCTTTAGGGCGTGAATCGCGCGTTTTGGAAGACTTATTTAGCCCTGCATCCTTATTGTGGAATGTCGCATCTAGCCTGGTGCAGCCCGTCTTTCGTGCGGGTGCGGTGGGGGCGGTAGTGGAAGGCGCAGAGGCGCGCAAACGTCAGGCGCTGGGGCAGTATGTGCAGACTGTACAAAATGCGTTCCGTGACGTGCATGACAGCTTGAACAATGCCGCGAGCAATGCAGAAATCGACGTCTCTACACAGGCGCGTTTAACCGCAGTTCGTGAAACTTACCGCTTATCGAATCTGCGTTACCAAAGCGGCTATAGCGCTTACGTTGAAGTCTTGAATGCGCAAAGAGATTTGATGCAAGCAGAGATTGCAGCGATTGATAGCCAACGTGCAAAGCTAAGTTCAGGTGTGGCTTTGTATAAGGCTGTTGGTGGCGGTTGGGGGCAATAGTCGTATTTGTTTGACGTTTTTTTGAGAAGCCGGACTGTAAAAGGTTCGGCTTTTTGCTTTTGCTAGATGCATTAGACCTTTCGTAGCGAGTCATTAGCTTAAGTAGGTGTTTGCAGTTTCGGTGTTGTGTACTGTTTTTTTTGAATGTAGTATCGAATTTGTTTTAAGAAATTTTGATCAGGCAATTCCAGTGCTTTTTGCTTAGCCGCACATCGTCTTACTATGGCGGGACAAGCGATAAAGAAAATTAAGAACCTCAGACGATACAGAATAGGCCAAAAAAAAGCGAAAGAGACAAGCAATATGACAAAACTTTCCCGCACTCCTTTTCCACGAGCCTTCTATGTCGCCAACGCGATGGAGATTTTTGAACGTCTGGCTTGGTATGGTTTCTTCACCCTGTCTTCCCTTTACATCACCAGTCCTACCGCACAAGGTGGATTGGGCTTTACCGATAACGAGCGTGGGTTTTTGCAGGGAATGATTCCTTTTCTGCTGTATTTGCTGCCAGTGATTACGGGTGCTTTAGCCGATCGATTTGGTTATCGTCGCATGTTCCTGATTTCCTTCATCATTATGTGTCCCTCATATTACTTGTTGGGACAGGTGCACAGCTTTTGGACTTTCTTTTTGGTTTTTTTCGCAGTCGCCGTAGGTGCCGCCTGCTTTAAGCCAGTGGTAGTTGGAACGATAGGGCGCTCAACGGACGATACCAATCGCGGACTCGGTTTTGGCGTGTTTTATACCATGGTGAATGTCGGTGGATTTATCGGCCCATTTGTCGCTGGTTATGTCCGAGCAGTGAGTTGGGATATGGTGTTTGTGATGTCGGCAATCTGGATAGGCATTAATTTTATTCCTGCTCTGTTTTTCTACAAAGAGCCTGAGCACGATAGTTATAAAGATCAACGTAGTTTGAAATTGGTTTTATTGGAAGTGCAGGAAGTATTAGGTAATGGACGCCTGGCTTTGATGGTGGTGCCTGCCATTATCGCCTTGATGGTGACGACGCGGATGGGGATCGCTTTCCAATACTATTTACTTGGTGTGGCAGTGTGGATAGGTTTGAATTTCTTGTGGACTGTCTTGTGTAAATCCGTGAGTGCATCAAATTCAATTGCCTGGTATCGCCAATCCGTACAAGTAGGTAACTTGCCTTTCGTTTTGTATTTATTGATTCTGACTGGATTTTGGATCGTCTATTTTCAGTTGTTTACCACTTTGCCCGTGTTTATCCGCGACTTCGTCGATACCAAAGATGTGGTGTCCGCCATCCAGCAGTATCTGCCTTCATGGCTAGATTTTGTGGCGGGAGTGAATGTCGATCAGCTTAGTGCCGCTTTACCTCCTTTGGCACAACAATATCATGTGGGAATGGATACGGCGGCACTGCGACAAATTGGTTTTGAACTGGTGAACTATAAAGTCATGATCCCTGATGCCGCGTTAAGACTCGGTTTAGTTGATTTACAGGCAGGTAGTGTGCAAGCTAAACAGCTAGCCGACATCTGGGCGCAACAATATCGCCAGGTGAATCCCGAATATATAGTGAATGTCGGTTTTGGTATGATCGTTCTGTGTCAGATAGCACTGAGTGCCTATATTCAACGATGGAAAGCTTTACCGATTCTGGTATTTGGTACCTTGGTTTTGAGTGCAGGTATTGCCATGTGTGGATTGGGCGCGAGCCTGACCATAGGTGGTTTTACGGTTATCTTTGCGGTCGTTGTGTTTTCCATAGGCGAAATGATCGCTTCTCCCAAAAGTCAGGAATACGTTGCTGCGATTGCGCCTAAAAGTAAAACCGCGATGTATATGGGTTATTACTTCGTCTCTCTGGCTTTGGGAAATTTGTTCGCTGGTTTGTTGTCGGGGTGGGCCTACACTGCAATTGCAAAAGAGATGCAGCAGCCACTTTTAATGTGGGGATTGTTTGCTGCGATTGGTGTAGTGACGGCATTGTGTCTATTAATTTTTAATAATTGGCTTAAGCGTAGACAATAGTGCACGTAGCAGTATCCTTGTCAATTGAACTTGCATTTTATTCCCATAAAATGCAAGTTCAAGTCGTGTTTGTTGCGCTTCATCTTACTTCGATTGACCCTGCTTTCTGCTGAGAGGATACTGCTTGTTCAGCCTCCTCATTTGAGCGGCAAAACAAATTTTTGGAGATAGCATGAAGAAAAAAATAATGGTTAATGCTTTATTAGTGGCATTGAGCGTCGGCGCTACAGGTTTGAGCGCAATGGTTGCAGCGGCTGAACAGCCATTAATGGTTGGTAATGGGGTTAGCTCTGAGTTTAGCGCCGAGCCTGCCACAGTGGTCGAACAAGCCTGGGTAAAGAAGAGCAATGAAAACGCCAAACTCTTACTTAATTTGATGGGTAAATATGCGCCAGAAGGTGCGGGAGGTCTTGGTGTTGATGGTTTGGATGAACAGATTACTGATATGTCTCGTGATCTGTTTGACGTGCGCAATAAAGAAAGCTTAGCCGTAATCGCCGAGTTACAAAAACGACTGAAACAAGAAACCCATCCCAAGATCAAACAAGATTTACAAATTTTGATCAACAGCGCGCAAGACAATATGCGTTCTGAAGCCTTAACGCGCCAACATTTTTTACCATTTCAAGATATCACTGGCATGATCTTTGGTGTGATGCGTCAAACATTAGATCCGCGTATTCCTAAAGAGCGCCAGCAAACTTTGTTAGTACGATTGAATAAATATGCAGGATTGACTAAGGGTTTTCGTCCTATTACCGAGCTCGCTAAAGAGCGCATGAATGAACGCTTAAAAGCCAATCCGAAATTGCTGGGGCCTTATAAAGGTGAAGTCGAGCAAGTCTTAAATAGTGCGCCCGCATTATTGACGGGAATGAAAGCTATGCTGCAAAAAAGTAGTTTGCAGGGCTGGGAAAAAACTTACGCAAGTCTAGAGCAGCAGCTAACTGCTTATAACTCTATGATCAAAACGGAAATTTTGCCACATGCGCGTACTGATCATAAATTGCCCGCCGAAGTGTATGCCGATAACCTGCGCCAGTTTGGCGTGGACATCGGCCCAGAAGAGTTAATCGCAAAAGCCCTGACTTCGTTCGCCGAGATCCGTAATCAAATGGCGATCACCGCAGGTATTCTGGCGAAAGAACGTAGTTTACCTGATGCAGATTATCGTGCGGTGATGCGTGAATTGAAAAAGCAGCAGATGAGCAAAGATCAGGTGATGCCTATCTATGAAGCTCGTCTGGCACAAATTGAAGACAGCGTACGCAAACAACATATCGTCTCTTTACCTGAGCGTAAAGCTAAAATCCGCCTCGCTACCGATGCGGAAAATGCGCAGCAACCGGCGCCGCATATGAGTCCACCACGTTTGATTGGCAATACCGGTGAATATGGGGAGTTTGTATTGACAACGGGGATGCCACCAGATGCAAGCGGTAAGGTCTTAAGCTTCGATGATTTTACTCATGAGAGCGCGACCTGGACTTTGACCGCGCATGAGGCTCGTCCTGGACATGAGCTGCAATTTGCCAAAATGATAGAAGCCGGTGTTTCTACGGCTCGTGGTATTTTTGCATTTAACAGTGTCAATGTCGAAGGCTGGGCTTTATATGCCGAAGCTGAGATGCAGCCATTTGAACCTATGGATGGTCAATTATTTGCGCTACAAGCGAGAGCGCAGCGCGCGGCACGTGCCTTCCTTGATCCCATGGTAAATTTAGGGCAAATCACACCCGAAGGCGTGAAGTCATTTTTGATGGATGAAGTCGGTCTGTCTGAAGGTATGGCGACGCAAGAAATGCAACGCTACACCTTCCGCGCACCGGGACAAGCGACTTCGTATTTCTATGGCTATCAACAGCTAATGGAAACACGCCAGGCAGCGGAAGTGGCATTGCGCAAAAAATTCAATCGCCAGGCGTTTAATGATTTTGTGTTGGCACAAGGCCTGGTACCTGCCAAGATTTTGCGTCAAGCGGTAATGCAAGAATTTGTGCCAGCTAGTATGAAATAACAAATAGCGTAGTGCGCACAATTTAGAGCAAACAAAAGCATGTGACCTTCAAAGTCACATGCTTTTTTTGCGCGCAATAACAAGTAAGGGCCAAGTAAGTCGCTTCAAGACCTGTGTAATCGAAATTGTACTGTCCCGCTTACAAACCTGGCTTTGAACTGCTTATTGCATTTGCGGTGGGCGTGCCGTCCCCAACTTTAGGTATTTTTGCCAGCTACTGAACAGTTTCTAAAGCAAAGACGTCTCTTTCCCCTTTTAAGCAGCCTTGCTCCTTGAGTACCTTGTTTAAGGCTAAGGTGGTTTGCAATTCACTGGCGGGAAAAAGTCGTTCTACATTTAAAATGGCTTTGCCTTCTTCCTTGGGATGGGCGCTGATTTTCGCAATATCATCGGCCTGGTCAAACAACTTACGGCAGCTCGCCATCGTATCGACACTGTCTGTTTCTAAAGTGAACTTCAATCGCATGCTAGGGCCTGATGTGCCTTTGGCGGGCATGCTTACTGCCACGCTTTTAGCACTTGGAAACAGCGTAATGGTATCTTTTAAAAGATAAATTTTGTAAACATAAAACAAAATGCCTAGTCCACAAAGTAGCAGAATGATCTTGCGTGTCATAGTGAAAATTCGATAATGAATATAATAAATATAATAAAAAGTTTAGCTAATTTGCTCTGAGCTTTTGTCTTTTTTGATTTGAATTGTGCGTAAAACGCAGTTTATCTGATTTTTCTGTGTGAGCCGTGAATGAAATAAGGCATACTCAATTTTTATATAAATCGATTTGATCGTCGAACGCAGAGATCAATACCGCAAACAACATTTTTCATGATGGTCATTAAGAATTTCGTTCAATTTTTTAGCGCGCTAATTAGTTTATTTTTTTTGCTTTTGTGCAGCTTCCAAGCACACGCGCTTACAGGCGCACCCTTGACTGTGGCGTGGAATGTCCGCCCACCATACCAATATTTAGAAAATGGCGTAGAAAAAGGCGAGCGAATAGAGCGCGTTAAGCAGATTTTTAGTTTGACTCGAATACCTTTTGTCCTGGTTCAAGAGCCACCAAAACGAATTTGGAGTCAATATGCCGCTGGCGTAAAGAACTATTGTTCTTTCGACTGGTATCGCTTACCTGAACGTGAAGCCTTAGTGCAATTTAGTATCACACTAGAAAAAAATACAGGCTACTCGGTATTGGCTAATGTGAATTCATACCCCAAGGTGGCCGCACATCCAAACCTAAAATCACTCTTATCTGATCCCAGCTTAACATTGGGTAGTGTGGATTCTGCTAGCTACGGCACTGAGCTCGAAGCGATGATTAAAGTCAGCAGAAACAAGCAGGAGCGCCACGGCGTTTTGCCGATGATTATGGCGCGTATGATAGGCGCCAATCGTGCTTCGTTCATGCTGATAGAAAAAGCAGCATGGGATTTTCTGAAAGACTCTGATTCTTATTTTCAACAAACACGCATCGTTGAAATGGATGGTATCCCAAAAGGGCTAGATAGTTACATTGTGTGTAGCAAGGATATTTCGACGAGTACTATGTCGAAAATTAATGATGCGATGCGTCAGCTATCAAAACAAGCGACGCAGGCCAAGTAATCGATCAACCAAAAACAGTATTTTGGTTGATCGATTATTTTTTTTAGCCGATGGCTAGCGATAAATGTTTAGAACGTAATTTCGCTGAAGATTTTAAAGTAACGCGCATCGCATTTTGCAGTGATTCAATGGAACCGCCGGCGCGATATTGAAAACTCACCTGCACGATATCACCGGCGACGACGTCGATTGGGTCTGGGATAGGCAATGCCATGTAATGATTAAGCCAGTCTATTGTCGAATTGTTTTCCATGACGATCGCCAAAATATTTTTGGTGACGAAGCGCAATGCACTTAATTGGCCAGCTGTTTCTATCGTGAATTGACCTTCCCATTCGATCAATAAGTCATTGGCCTGAGTAAAGTCGATGACTTTGTACAGCGCTGGTTGCGCCAATTCCACTGTGTCAGAGGTAAAAGCCCCCGGCAATTGAAACTGAATAATCGGTGCTTGATAACCCGAAAAATCATAGCGCTGTTGGAGTGGTTGCACTGCCATAACCACGGCTTCTGGAATGAAGACTGGCATTTGTCCAGGAAACTTTTCTGCATAACGTTGCTTAAAATTCTCGATGACTTCGACTTGTTTTTCGCGCAGCATGGCGACATGGATCATTTCGCAAATCACAAAATCCACAGGTTCCGGCGGCAAATATTCAAACGCATCCGCATGGATAACTTCAACCCGATCACCGTATTGGTTCATTGCTAATAGGCGACGTGCTTCGGCGACCATGTCTGGATTAAATTCCACGCAATAGACCTTAGATGCTGCCTGCGCCGCAAACCAAGATAAAACGCCCGTGCCTCCGCCGAGTTCCAATACTTTGGCGCCTTCAAGTACTTGTCGTTGTATCGCAGCTTTGAAATTGTCCATGCGATTCGCATCCATCAACATATTGTGATGATATTGCAGCGGGATAAATTGGCCTAAGTAACAGCTCTCAGCTTCGCGTTCGATTAACATGGTGTTCCTTCTTAATAGGGTGTGAGGTCGAAGGCTTAGGGTCTGTTTTCGTGCAAATCCTAGTATCCAGCGAGTCGGTAGTCTATTCAGCGTACCAATGCTATTAAATATAGTAAATAAATGCGCCGATGTAAGGATTATCGGATTTCTTGGTGGAAACAAAGGACGGAGATGCAGGGTGTTTCTGCTTCAATTCATGTTTTGTGACTGACCGATGTTGTCATTTAAATCCTAAAATCAAATTTCAATTGAATCTACGAAGATCTTCGTATATATTGTTATTTGTTACGGAGGCTTTCGTAATTGGGTCGGTGAGACCAATTTGGAAAATGATTTGATAGAAAATGAGACTAGAGCAATGGCAAACCCCACGCAATCAGAACTAGAAATCCTCGCCATCCTGTGGCGCCTTGGTGAGAGCAAAATTCAGGCCGTCAATGATGAGCTGTGTAAGTTACGACCCGTCGGTTACACCACGACCTTAAAAACCATGCAAATCATGGAACAAAAAGGGCTGTTGGGACGCAAAAAGGATGGAAAGAGTCATATTTATTTTCCGCTTGAGCAGCAACATGAAACGCAGATGTCATTGGTTGATCGACTGTTACAAACCGCGTTTGGCGGATCAAAATCAAGCATGGTGATGCGCTTGTTTGAAGACAAAAAAGTGAGCAAACAAGAGCTAGCTGAGATCAAAGCCTATTTACAAAAGATTGAGTCTGAGAAATGAGTCAGCCTTTAATTGATTCCTCTAGATTTGTTGTGTTGTCCGACCTCTTTGGGGTAGACGCATTGCATGCTTTGACCTGGAGTCTGGTGCATTCCCTGTGGCAAGCTGGTTTAGTCAGTTTGTGCTTAGTAGCGTTCATCGGGCTCACAAAAAAAAGCCAGGCTGCTCTGCGCTATAAGATTTATGCCTTGGGCATCTTTTCCTGTTTTGCGCTCAATGTAGCGACTTTTTTTTCTTACTTTCAAAAGAGCGTGTTGACTCTGAGTTTCAGCACGCAGGGCAGAGTGGCAACTTACATACCCATCGCGCCAGAGACTAATTTGGTGGCCTTTTTTAGCAGCTATGTGAATCAGTACTTATCGCAAATCGTGTTTTGCTGGAGCCTTGGTTTCATACTGATTGGCGGCAAGAATACTTGGAACTGGTTTTTCGATCAGCGACACATAAAGCGCAAAATGACAATGTTGCCGGATCATTGGGAGAATCAATTTCTAAGCTTGGCTGACAGTATAGGGTTGCGCAGAATTGTCCGTTTTCGCTTGTCTGAAAAAAACACTGTGCCGTGTGTTCTGGGCTATTTCAAACCAGTCGTTTTGTTGCCAGCCAGTCTTCTGCTTGGTATGAGTCCACAACAAATTGAGGTCATTGTCCTGCATGAGCTAGCGCATATAAAGCGTCTTGACGTACTGCTGGCGAATTTGCAGAGCGTATTGAAAGCACTTTACTTCTTTAACCCTTTTGTATTCTGGATCAGCGCCAAGCTTGATCAGGAACGCGAAAATGCCTGCGACGACATCGCCGTTGGCATATGTAGTAATCCGCTGTTGTACGCCAAAACCTTACAACAATTTGCTGAAATGCACACGCATTTCTTAACCACCACCACTGCCTTTACTGGAAGGAAAAATATGTTACTGCCTAGAATACAAAGACTGTTTTCAACAGAAAAAAACTATGCGAACCGCGTTCATAGAACGATCAGCGCGGCACTGCTCTTAAGTATGGGAATCACGACTGCAGCGTATTCGTGGATACAAATCGGTAATAGCGATACAGTCAATTTGAGTGGGAAGAATTTGCCGCTCAAGCAGCTCCTGCAAAACGCAGAAAGTGCATGTCCTGGTAGTACAGCCAAAGTTAAATTACGTCAGCCTGATATGAACGTCAACGTTAATTTTTCTAATGTTGCTTGCGCTGATGTCGCTGCAGTTTTTGGTGATATGGAGGAACGATTTGGGATGAAGTTTACCGACGTTCAATTCGACGCAGCCTTGACGATTTTTAAGCAACAATGTCCTACGGTTTTTCGCAACGTCACACTAAAACATCCCACGGCTCTTTATAGTAGCAATATGATGGACGTGACATGTCTGGACATCTTGGGGGCAGTGGCGGAGTTTGATGCTAAGCTTAAATAGAGGATCGTTTATTGCATACAGATGCGTTGAATTGATATGGCTGAGGGTAAATGCTTTCACCGAAACGACCACGCATCTGTTTGCAATTGCAGTTTTTTTGTCTTCGCAAACCAACTAGTTTGTGTTGAAATTTTCTAGGCTCAGAGCGTCTTCAATTCGCACGTAACTGAAGATGTGCCATTTTTGTCCTTCATTTTGCTTGCTTGATCGCAATCCATTGCTGCACGGTTTCATTGTCATCGTCGATGCGAGTGCCAATATTCTTGAATCCCGCTTTCTTTACGGTTGCGATGGATGCGGTATTGGTAGGTAAAATTTCTGCCAGGACCTCAGTCGCACCATGCGCGAAGGCGAGTTCTAGTAAAGCAGTTAGCATGGCGCTGGCGATACCCTGACGCCTGAAGTCCGACGAAATACTGTAGCCAATTTCGACCCTGCCAGCTTGAGGTTCATGCTTGAATCCGCAGCTACCCACGATGACTTGGTCAGCATTTCTCGTAATAACGAAGGTACTGCACCAGAAAGCCGATTTTCCCGCTTGTAATTGAGTGAGCGCACGAACGGCAACGAAGTCGGGAGGTAGTGCACCTACCGCTGCACGTGAGGCAAATTCTGTTGGCATCTGCGACGCGGCGAGTATCAGCAATTGTTGATAGCTCAGTGGCTGTAGGGTGAATGACATTGGGGGGACTCTATGGTTCTCTTAATTTTTAGGCGAGAAGGAGGCTTTCTCATCGCGGTAAGACTATGATTCTGGCAAAAAAAGGCTTACTTTTTGATGCACCTTGATTTTGGACTTGGCTATCTTATTTCTACGTAAAAATACAGCCCTGAAAACGGCTACTGCCAAATCGCTACCAGGTATACCTCCAAGTGTCATTTCAAAGAGTCCTGCCATCGCATTGTCCTTCTCATCAAATATTGATAGCACGGTATGGATACGACAAACAGTCAATAAAACACCGGTCGTAAATTTATTGAGCAGTCTCTACGTAACGAGTAAAACGATTCAAAATCGCTTGCCAACCTTGCTGCTGCTGTTCAATGGAAGAAGTGCTTTCAGCATCAAAAGCGACTGTCACTTTTACGCCTGCAGGCGTGTTCGAAAAGTTTATCGTCGCCTTGCGATCGCCGAAGCTATATTCGATTAATTCGTGCTCGACTATTTTGGTGAACGTGCCGGCAAAATCGAATCCCATGCTGCCATCTTTAGCTTCCATACGAGAAGAAAAAGTACCGCCTTCACGCAAGTCTACGGTAGATGCCGTTGTGTGCCAGTCATCTGATGCCGCATTCCACTGCTTAATCGCCTCAGGAGTATTGTAGAGCGACCAGACTTTTGCTATAGGGGCCTTGACGGTTGTTTCGACGGTGATATTCATGCGCTATTCTCCTTTTGTAGCTTGATTTTCAATAAGTTTAACATCACCGACAAAAAATCCAATTCTTAAATATACGTGCGCTCGAGGTGCGAAATTAGACAAGGTACATCATAAGTCAAGGCTCGAGTTGAAAAAATAAGGGGATGCAAAAATGCATCCCCTCCTTGTATTCGGTTTATGAACTGAATTTATCGACTCAATGCCCGGTTCAAAAACGCAGGTTTTTTCAATACGCCTAAGGACATCGCCGTCGCCATTAAGACGATCAGAATACCCGTGATGATGCCTGGTGTGATCGGCTCATCCAGTAATAGCCATGCCCAGACAGACGCGGTAGCGGGAATCAGGAATGTGACTGTCACTGCTTTGCTCGCGCCCTCAGTTGAGATCAAATGGAAGAACAGGGCATACGCTATACCCGTACAGACGATGCCCAAGATCACGACGGACAGTAGTGCGCTCGATGTACCGTATTCAATAGCGTGCGGGACAGAAGGTAGCGCAAAAGGCAGGAGCGCGAGTGCAGCGGCAAACTGGCTGCCTGCTGCTGTCGCCAGCGAAGGGATCTCTTTGGCATACATACGCGTGTAGGTCGCTGCAAAGCCATAATTTACCGATGCGCCCATGCCCGCCAAAACACCTGCTATCACAAGCGGCGTTACGGCAACTGGGCCAATACCGACCAACACCGCTACGCCAAATAGACCCATGATAAATGCCCCAATACGCAACCAACTTAATCGTTCGCCTAGCATGATGAAACCAAAGACTGCCGTAAATATTGGCGCGAGAGAATTCATGGTTGCCATGTATGCTGATGGAATGTGTAAAGCTGACCAGGCAAACAAACTAAAAGGAATAGCTGTGTTACCAAGACCAATGATTAAATAAGTTTTGGCATTTTTTTTCCAATGAAATTCAATACCGCGATGACGTGCGAAAAGATAAATCGCTAAGGCACCCAAGCTGGCTCGGCCAAATGTGGTTAAAAAAGGACCAAACACGGGAGACGCTATGCGCATTAACATAAAGCTGGTGCCCCAGATTAGCGCTAGCAGCAAAAGTCGAATCAGATTGGAGGTAGACATGGCAGTTTCTTTGTTAAGGTAGGAATAGGGCTAACGAGAGAGGAATATCAAAGCAGCATGCTAGTCTCCACGATCGAAAAAAGCGAACGATACTTATTGACAGTCACTGTAAGAAAAACTAACAATACAGGATGTTACCAACTTCTCTCAATTCCCTCGCTACCTTTGAAGTCGCGGCGCGCCATAAAAGTTATTCCTTGGCGGCTGCCGAATTGCATATTACGCACAGTGCTATCAGTCAGCAAATGCGTTTATTAGAAGAATCGCTGGGTGTCGCCTTGTTTGAGCGTAAAGGTCGCCAAATGCAATTGACTGCCGAAGGCGTGCAATTACTCAAGCAAATACAGCCGGCTTTACGCCAAATCACTCGCGCTTTGGCACAGGTCAAAACAGAGAAGCGCGTACCGGCTATCCGTGTCGCGACTTTACAATCGTTCGCAACATTTTGGTTACTGCCGCGCCTTGGTAAATTCCAGGCGGCCTATCCTGATTTAGCCATTCATATTCAAGCGGCTATTGGTTTAGTGAATTTGGATAAGACCAAGACCGATATCGCAATACGTTTTGGTTTGGGCAAATGGGATGATTACAACGCCGAGAAACTGTTGGAGGATCAACTTTATCCTGTTTGTAGCCCGGATTTTAATGCCGGAAAATTTCCTGACTATCCTAGTCAATTGGGAAACTACCGCATCTTATCTGTGGAAAATGGCCGCGAGTGGCAAAACTGGAGTCAGCTAGCTGGTGTCGATATTAGTCTTTTTAAACACGAAACCCATCACAGCGACAGCAATCTGATGTTAACGGCAGCCAAGGCAGGGCAGGGTATAGCGGTTGCGCGTCATAGTTTGGTCGCTGGTGAAATTGCGGCAGGCAATCTGGTCCGCCTGTTTGACCTGATCGCAGCTTCTGATTACAACTACTATTTGGTAACACCAAAAGATCTGAAAAAAAACCAAGCCTTACAGGCATTCGAAGCGTGGTTGAAAAAAGAGGCAATAGAATTTGGAAAAACTTCGCCTGAGTAATCGCTTGCCAACCATGACCTGCACTATTTTCGTAGTGATTGACGTCAACTTTGTTAAGGTTCAAATCATTGGTTTTTTTCGGCGAATCGCGTGATCCAAACTTAGACGCTTACCTTATGTGCTTAAGATAAGCATCGATTATCAAGCGTTAAGTCGATTCTTTAAATAGGTAGCCGAAACTTCGGCTCACCGTCAATCGCTCGGCGCAGTCTTTAAGACAAACTTGTAATCGTTCGCTGTCGATCTTCTCCGCAGCTTCGATGGCATGCGCATTGACGATCGTACCACGGTGAATTTGCCAAAAAATTTCTGGGTCTAGCATATCGACCAAATCTTTGAGCGGTGTACGAATATAGGCTTCTACTTCTTTTGTCACGACTCGCGTGTACTTGGTATCCGATTGTAAGAACAAGATATCGCTCAAGTGAATCAGGCGAATTTGTTTGCCGACACTGGCTCTAATCCACTTCGGAGCAGTTTTCTTCTCGTTGACGTTGGCGATCGAATTGAGAGCGGCTGCATGCAGGTCGCGTTCGCTATTTCCCGACGATTGCGTTGTCGCCTTGCCTGAGGTGTTGAATCTGTCGATTAAACGTTTGACGGTTTGTTCCAATCGTTCCAAAGTGACTGGTTTGAGCAGGTAATCTAAGGCTGCATGTTCAAAGGCTTGCAGTGCATGTTGATCATATGCAGTGACAAACACAATGTGTGAGCGTCCGCGAATGCGCTCTGCGACAGCGAGCCCGCTCATTCCCGGCATTTGTATGTCAAGAAACACGACATCTGGTTCGTGTTCTAGCCAAAGGTCCCAAGCATCATTACCGTTTTCCGCAATGGCGACGATTTGCGCCTGTGGGTAGCATTGTTTTAATTGGGATATTAGACGCTCGCGCATCATGTCTTCATCTTCAGCTATCAGGATTTTGATGGCGGGGTGGGGTAGTTCAGTCATAGCGTTTATTGTTGTATTGATGAGTCCGAGTTACACCGGGAGTACTAAGCGGGCAATGACACCACGAGTTTCATTTTCTTCGAGCTCCAGTTTTGCCTTGTCTGGATAGGTAAGAGACAGGCGATTACGAATATGATCTAGTCCCAAACCGTGCCCGATTTGCTCACCAAATCCTACGCCTGTGTCGCTCACAGTAATTATCACATGTTCGTTGACTCGATTTGCTGCGATGCGTATATGACCGCCATCGATCGCTGGTTCGATACCATGTTTAATTGCATTTTCGACTAAGGTAAGCAAAAGTGCAGAGGGAAGGCGAAATCTTTGTAACTCAGGTGGACAATCAATCTCATAGCTTAGTCTGCGAGGTAGACGTTTCTGCATAATTTTGAGATAAGCCTCACAAGTTTTGCAATCATCTTGGAGTGAAATCGTGTCGGCCCGTAGGCTTTCTAGCGTTGCCCGTAAAAATTGAATCAGGTCTGCAGTTAATGCCGCTGCTTGTGGCGCCGTGGGTTCAGCTAAATGTTGAACTAGTCCTAAGGTGTTGAACAAAAAATGTGGTTCAATTTGCGCTTTGAGCAATTGTAAAGTACTCGTAATCTCTAATTGATTCGCTCGTTCACGTTCTGCATCATGGCGGGCAATTGTCTGGGCAATCGCTCGTTTTAGCAAGAAATTGTGTGACAGGAACCATGCTATCGCTAATAGGCTAAGCAGCAATTGTTGAGACATACGCCATGACTCAAATTTTGTATCGTCGTCGTTTCCAGCCCAATTCCAGCCTTCGATAAAGCCACTAACAAAGTCACCTAAGCTAGAAATAAGATAAGTGCAGCCTAAGGCAAACATGAGCGCCAGCGCAATCCGCAACAGGCTTTGACTTAGCCATTGTGGAGATGTGGATTGGTTTTGACTAGGGAGATCTATCCCAAATAATATATAGCCTAGGCGAAACAGTCGTTCACGTTTGCTTTCTAAGGGAATACTCGTATTCATTTGTGTTTGCTCCTATATAAGGTTTGAATGCTTATGCAACGATTTGTGTAACAGTGACGCTAGTGAGCGTAGGCCAAAGTATCGTCGCAACTACCAAAAGGAAAAATCATGATCTGACGAATGAAGCAATAGAGGGTATGAGTGAAGGACTAGTGTTTTTTGCCTGTCCGCTTGTAACTTCCGCTGTAAGGCTTCGTGTGTTTTCTATGTTGTTAAATGGTGACCATTGTCGCCTGAAGTGAGGCTAAACAATAATTCGAATGAGGACAGAGCTAGTCTAATTTTTTGATTTGTCTTTTTGCAAGGGCTTTCATACTGGGACGGAGCTAGTGCAAATAATTAGTTTTTTAATAGATCAGTTTATTTTAACCGGTGGTTGTCTGGCGAAACCTGATGTGTCAAGAAACGACTCTATTTCCATTAGACGCAAATCACTCGTGTATTTTATTCCGTTCTCAGCCAACCTTTATCAGTAGCGATATCAATTTGCGCTAATGCGTAGTTCCAAAGTTTCGGGGCTGACGTTGCTAGGTATTGATTGCGTTGTATCACTTGATGCTTGAATACTTTGTTTTGCGCCCAGCTACCGCCTTCGTTTTGCATGTTTTGAATTAACGGAAGTATGCGATCTATGGCTTTCGCAAACTGCGCATCGGGTGTCTCGGCTTGTTCAAATTCATGCCAAAGCGAGGCAATTTTGTGTCGCTGTGATTCTGGCAGCAGACCAAAAATACGATCAGCTGCAGCGATCTCCTTGCCTGCTTGTTCACCTAGTACAGAATGATGATCAAACGCGAAAGTATCGCCCGCGTCTATCTCCACAATATCGTGAATCAACAACATCAAGCTTACGCGAGAGATGTCGACTGCTTCATTCGCATAAGGCGCCAAGACATGTGCCGTCAACGAAATATGCCAGCTATGCTCAGCACTATTTTCGTAGCGATTGTTATCCGTCTTGATCAGCGCTTTACGATATACCGCTTTGAGTTTGTCGAGTTCGAGGATGAAATCGATTTGTTGGGAGAGTTCTTGCATTGATTTTCTTAAAAAAATGGGTGAAGTGAATGCGGCGTGATCGCGTCCACTAAGTAAAGTAAGTAAGATTGAGATCTGATGCTCAATCAGATTTTTACGCAGAAATGTTGAATATTGTGCGCGTGCATTTTGTGTGATGTGGACTTTAACGAGTTCTTTGAAACAAGGTATGAAATAGAAAAGAACTTGATCGTACTGCGCACACCCAGAATGCCCTAGTACTTATTCTCGATACTCTTGAAACTACCATCGGCCTTCATTTCGCGTAAATTTTTTTTGAGCAATCCGATAGTTCGGTTGGACATCTTAGGATTACAGGCCAAGTAGTAATCGGAGCTTGAATAATTGAACAACCATACGACTTTATCTTTGAGATTGTTTTCTGCGATGATCTTTTTGCCGTGGGTATCTGCAGCGGTCGCATAGTCGATCCGGCCGAAGGCGACATTCTTGAATGTCGTGACGGATTCCGTTGATGTCACCATCTTGAAGCCCTTGTCAGCCAGGTAAGAGAGTGCTACTTGTCCTTCCTCGGTTCCAATACTTGATTGTTTAATGTCTCTGAGATTGGTCACTTTGTTTAATTTGTCAGGACTTCCGAAGACCGCCCAATTGCCTGTAATAATTGGTCCTATCCAATGAAAAGACGATTCTCTCTCTTTGGTTCGTGACGTGGAAAAGACACAAGTATCAGCATTGTTACGCGCCAATTCAAATGCTCTGTTCCAGCTCATCATATTCATTTGATATACGAGTTTGCTTCGTTTGAATAATTCATGAATTTTGTCAGCCGACGCACCATAGACCGCACCATCTTTGTCAGAAATACTGAAAGGATAGTAATGTTCAGTCGTAACAATGATTGTGTCTTGTTTCGTTTGCGCTGTGCTTAAACCGCACAATGTTGACGACAGCAAAAAACACAAACTGAGTAATGGAGTTTTCAAGAGCGATGTCAATCTCAAGTTAGAAAAACTAATTGTGCGTTAAGTAGCGATAAGAAGACGCGCTAAATATCGCTTAAGCAATGGCTAAACAATGACCAAGCAAAGGTCGAATACGGATATCACAAAATAAAATGCTGTAATAGATCCAAGAATAGTTCAAGCAACGAAGGCGGTCAACTACTGTTCTGGACTTGTTCACTTTGTCATAGTGTCGACACTTCACACTTGATCTTTAGATAGTGTACTGAGTTTTCGCCACACCCAAACGGCACAAATGATTACAATAGGAGAGTGACGATTTGACTTAAGGATTTCTATGATTAAGCTCTATGGCAATACTGACTCGGGTCACTCCTACAAAGTACGTAATTTTTTATTGCTCGGCGGTCTGCCGCATGAATATTGCTGGATCGACTTATCTTTACCTAAGAATCAGCGACCAGCCGACTTTATACAAGCGAGTCAATTTGGCGAAGTACCCGTCTTAGTCTATCAAGATCAATCTTACTGCCAATCAAATGCAATATTGATTTATTTATCACAGAAGACGCGTCGTTTTTGCGGAAAAACACCGCAAGAATGGCAGCAAATTCTTGAATGGTTGTGTTGGGAGAGTGATCGTATTGGCTCTAGCCTGCCTAACCTGCGTTCCTCTCTACATTTTGATAAACAGCCACCTATCGTTTTGAACTACCTAAGTGAGCGCATGGGCAGTGACTTAATGTGTCTAGAAAAATTTTTAGCTGGTCGAGACTATTTGGTGGGTAATCAAATGACTATCGCCGACATTAGCTGCTCAGCGTATTTATTTTGGCTAGATCATGTAGGAATTCATGAGCATCATTACCCGCACATTCAAGCATGGTTGGATCGTATGCGTGCACATCCGAATTGGTTGCATCCCGATAAAGTCCTAGTCAAGTCGTCCTGAAACGCCCAATTTTTAAGCTTTTTAATAAATGAGGCACTCAAACCTCGTTTTTCGATACCGCCTTCAGTTTGTCGAATTCAAGGATAAATCGGTTTGATGGGAAAGCGCTTGTATCGATCTTTTGAAAAATTAGTGAAGCGAATGCGACATGAGCGCGCCCTCAACATCATGTCAGTAAGATTACGATGCTAAGAAGAAGATGTTTCGCGCCAGCAGATGCTGGTGCAGGAATGCTGATCAATGTGCGTGCGCACTTTGTGTGATTGGGATTTTTACGGGTTTTAAACTACGTCATGGCAAGACGCGATGGGTCTTGTGACACCATTTGTGCTGAGACGACGGTAATAAATATTTGTATTTATCATTTATATTTATTGTCGATATTTTTGAACGTCCCATCTGCTTTCATATCTCGTAGTTTCAAATTCAACTGCGATATCGTCTCTACATTCATTTTTAAATTGCAGGCTAAGTAATAATCCGAAGTTTGGTAATTAAATAGCCAAATGACTTTGTCTTCCAGATGATTGTCCATGATAATTTTTTTACCATGTATGTCTCCAGCTGTTGCATAGTCAATTCGACCCCACGCTACGTTCTTAAAGGTAGTCGCAGTTTCGATAGAAGTTACCATACGAAAGCCTTTTCCAGAGAGGTAGGGTACCGATACATTACCAACTTCCGTTCCAATACTTGATCGTTTGATGTCCTCAAGTCGAGTGATTTTTCCAAGCTTATCGGGGCTCCCAAAAACCGCCCAATTACCAGTGGCGATCGGTCCTATCCAATGGAACCAGGATTCGCGTTCTTTTATCCGTGCCGTTGAAAATACGCAAGTATCAGAATTATTCCGTGCCAACTCGAAAGCCCGGTTCCAGCTCATCATTTTTATCTGATAGGGAATTTGACTACGTTTGAATAACTCGTGCACCTTATCGGCAGATTGACCATAGATAGCGTCGCCTTCTTTATCAGAAGCATTCAGAGGATAAAGGTATTCTGTCGTGATGGTAATGGAACTCGGTTTTGTTTGAGCTTCGGATGCACTAGAGAAAGCGGAAGCAAGCACAATCCACATGAGGAAAACTGTGGTGTTAAAGTGCTTTTTTCGTATCATTTTATATTGCCAAAGTCGGTTTGAAATGAACAAGTGATCAGTGATCAGTGGTTTCATTCATGATAATGGTATTGCTCCATGTCATTTTATGTGTTTAGGATAATTGAAGCTGATAGGTAGGTCAAACGATGTGCTGTTGTTTTTGGGTTTTTGAAGACCTTAGCTTGGAAAGAGATGTAAATTGTTTTTGCTTTCCGACAGTCGGTCGGTATTCACATAGTAGACGGTAGGGCATTTCTGCCATCTGTAATTGATGCCCCATTTTATTGAATACCTCTATAAGGGTTTTCTAGATTTTTAGGGTTTCGATATATACTTTTTTGCTAAGTTCAACGCTTATTGTGCGGCAAAAGAAATGCCGTCAACACTCGCCAAGCAGGATGTCTTTTGTTCGGAATCTTTCCATCAAGATTCACGATGGTCGTAGACGATGAACTACAGAATTCGCATCCTCGTATCGTTTTCAAAATCGAATTAGACTAGTATTTTTCGGAGGGCAAACGATGTATATCGCATGGGAAAAATTTACGCCTTTCACCGCAATTGGCGGTGGCTTACTTATCGGTTTGGCTGCTATCGTTTTGATGGCGGGAATCGGTGGAATTGCCGGCGTCACTGGCATACTTGCTGGCGCGATGATAGGATTGATTGCTGCAAAAAGTCGGAATGCTTATAGCGTTCAATATTGGTAGTTTATTGTTCGGAATTGGTTGGGGAATCGCAGGAATCTGTCCGGGCCCAAGTATTGTTTTATTGGGAATGGGGATCACTAAGGGCGGGACATTTGTTGTCATGATGTGCTGTGGAATGTGGCTGGCAGATCGCCGTACGGAGGCCATTGAAGGCACCAATAAAAGCTTCATCGATCGCATTTGGGTGCCATTCAATCGTTTACCCATTCACTACAGGGTAAGAGTGTCATGAGGTAGTTATTGTTACTCGCACTCATCCATAGCGGTAGAGCAAGCGGAGAAATTTATCGCGTCGTAAACAGGGCTCAATTGATTAACGAAAAGAATGGGCATAGAAGGAATTTGATCACGCACCCGATCTAAGGTCAAAACGTCTCTAGAGATGCAAGTAATCTGAGTATAAACAGGTTGTGGGACGCAATGAATTACGCTTGCGTCCTTAACTTCACTTTAGACAGAAGACGAATAGCGAGGGGTCACTCCTTCTTGCCATATTTGTTCGTAATAAAACTCACGCCAAAAGGCCTGACTTGTGCTTGGAATACGTAAGACTTTACTGCGGGATCAGCCTTAGCAATTTGTTGGGCTTGTTCTAGCGATTCTGCTTCGAAAATGATGACGGCTGCATTATCCCAATAATCTCCCTCCATGCCACCTGCGAGTACTGCTTTTCCTTCGCCAAGTTGTTTGGCCCAATATTCGCCATGCGCTGCGAGCGCTGCATTCGCTTCTTTATCATCAGGCCACTTACCACTGTCTTTCCAGCGTAGAAATAGGTCGTGACGCAAGCGTAGCAAGACAATAAAAGCATTGATTCTTTGTTTATTACCTTTTGCATACACCATTGAATTGTCGGTTTTAGCTCCTTGCTGTGACCAAGCCGGTTTGATATTTGCAAAATTCAGTAGGGACAAACAGATAGTGCAGATCACTAAACTAATTCTTTGATTTGACATACGAGCTCTTTCGTTCGTTGAGTATTAGCTAATGTGTGACAGAATTTCTATTGGCCTCCCTTGCAGATAAAGCCAGAGGCCTTCCTAGATTAGATATAAGCGGCTTTATTGTAAAGTCTCCTGTTCTGTTTTGAGAAAGGCATCGTACTTCGATTAAAACAGAGCTTTGCGTCGCACCGCAAACGCTGAAAAGAGCGTTAGAAGAGCGTTAGCTGTGAGTGTAAGAGTGAGCCTAGCCTTCGATCACCAAGTGCACGTCATGCTCAAATCCCTTGGGTAGAGATCCAAAATTGAAAAACAGTAATCGCGCCAGGTGTTTAGGATTTAATTTGAGGTCTTAGGTGCACTATCAAACGTCGTTTTAACCAGAGGCTAATGCGAAGAAACAAAGACTGAGTTAATATGAAAGCACTGTTATCGCTTTGTTGATTTTTGATCGGTTTTACGCTCGCAGGACCCATTGGCACCCTACATTGATCAGACCAATGCTCAATCTTGCGACTACATAGTAATTTAGTCTGTCAGTCACTTCATCCAGCGAAACGACCATCATGCCAAAAGATTTAGAACGCATCGAAATCAACCAAGTCAAAATTGGGATGTTTATCAAACTCAATCTCAATTGGTTTGAACATTCGTTTTCTATGAACGCGTTCAAAATTGTGAATCAACGCGAGTTGAATGAACTAAAGGCATTGGGCCTAACGCATATCGATTACGTTCCTTCCAAGTCGGATGTGAAGGCAGAAAAAATAGAAAAATCAGATCCAAACACAAGTAGCGCTCAGGTTGCTGCAACCGTAGTTGGAACCACTCAAGCTCTGAATGACACACCATCAATTTTTGGAGACATCAAGGACGCCAAACTCGCCCGTGCGAAAAGGATGGATCAACAAAAACAAGAATTGGCAAAAGTTGAGGCAAAATTTGTCAATGCTACCAACGTCATGAAAGACATTAATAACTTAATCTTTTCTAAGCCTGAACAGGTGTTGAAGGAAGCAGCCAAACTGGTCGATAGCATTGCAGAAGTGTTCGACGAACAAGACTACACTTATATGTACTTGATCCAACAAGCTGGTATCAAAGAAGATGTCTATTTCCACTCGCTCAATGTCTCTATCCTAGCGATGACGCTGGCACATGAAATGAATTGCACCCCAGCTCAAATCAGAGAAGTTGGTTTGGCCGGAATGTTTCATGATCTTGGCAAAATCAATATTCCCAAAAAAATTACTAACAGCAAGGAGCCATTGAATAAGGCCGAGCAACACTTCTTTGAAATGCATCCCTTGTATGGCGTCGACATCGGCAAAAAGGCTGGCTTATCAAAATTGGTGTTACATGTGATTGATCATCATCACGAATTTCTTGATGGTTCTGGCTACCCTAAAGGCTTGAAAGGAGACTCTATTACGATGCCGGTGCGGATAGTGTCCATCGCCAATGTCTATGACAACTTGTGCAATCACATTGATGTCAAGCAGTCACTGACACCGCATGAAGCGATTTCTAGTATGTACCTACGTCGGAGTTCACAGTTTGATAGTGCCATCATGGCTACCATGGTAAAAAGCCTGGGAATTTATCCACCTGGGACCATCGTGCAGTTATCAAATGGTGCGATCGGCTTGGTCGTGAGTATTAACATTGGCGAATCCATGCGTCCTAATGTTTTGGTCTATGACGCAGATACCCCAAAAGACAAGGCAATCGTCCTGGATTTATCGGAGGAAAGCGAAGATATTTATATCTCCGGAAGTATGCGCCCAAGCACTTTATCCAGTGAAGTGTTTGACTATCTCAATCCACGTGAACGAATCAATTATTATGCTGCGCCGCATAAATCTTCCGGTGTTGGTCAAACAGAACCAGTCAAAAAATGAGTGGTCGCCTGTTATGTCGACTATTCACGGCGATAATGCGCGCACATGAACTGGTGCCAAGTGCCATCTTCACTTTGCATGCGCGAAGTGAGCGTGCGGTGATCGGGCGTGATGAATTCGATGATGTCCTGATACTTCGATATCGTGCCATCACCAGCGAAGCTTGGTCCTTCAGAGTCGAGTGTAAGAATTTTTGTTGACGCATCGACGGTGCCAAGGTAAGGCCATAAATGTGTCATGACTGATGCGACATAAGTTCCAACATAGCGCTTAGATTGCGGATCGTATCCCATTGTCATGATGGAATCCCATGAGCCACCGTCTGGCGACTTACCAGTGCCTTCGCAAATGACCCAAAAATTTCCTAATTGACGAACTGCTTCTGTGCCCGTGGTTTTCATAGGCGGTTGATCGGGACCCATAATGCATTCGGATTCAACCGTCCACTCACCGATGAGTTGATGTAGCCAAAGATGTTCTGCTTGTGGTTCTGGAATTTGCATCATTTTTCTCCTTTAGTGGTGATTATTGTGCCGACGGAATCGCCGACATATCCATCCAAACGGCGCCCCAAATATGACCATCGGGATCAGCGAAATCGCGACCATACATGAAGCCATGATCTTGTACTGGGTTGATATCGGCAGTGCCGCCTTTGACCAATGCGATATTATTCATTGCATCAACTTCGTCGCGTGATTCACAGGATATATTCAATGCGACTTCGCTCGATGTGCTTGGTGGAATTGGACGTGTTGTGAAGCTGCTCCATTTTTCATGCGTCAATAACATCACGCTGATGGTCTCGCTCCATTCCATTAATGCCGCACTCTCGTCGCCACATTGTGGATTGAATTTGAAACCGAGCTCTGTATAAAATGCCTTGGAAACATCGATATCTTTGACGGGTAAACTAATGGTGATGGTCCTTGCCATGATTCTTCCTTGCTAATTTGTGTTAGGTGGGTAAGCGACCTGATTCTTCGCCTTGTCAGTCGCTTTGACTAAGCTGCCATTTATGTTGTGGCCGCGCCTAAATCCAACTCACGCACTGGTCGCACTTCGATACTGCCGAACTTCGCTGGTGGAATTTTCGCAGCCCAGTTAATCGCTTCGTTGAGATCCTTGGCATCGATCAAATAGAACCCTGCCAATTGCTCCTTGGTTTCGGCGAATGGTCCGTCAGTCATCGACATTTGCCCATTGCGCACACGCACTGTTGTCGCAGTTTGTATCGGGTGCAGTGGTTCTGCGGCGAGCATGTGACCGCTTTGTGCTAATTGCTCGGCAAATGCAAAGCAAGTGGTATCAGGGCAGGCGTTCCAGTTTTCTTCTGATAGATAGACGAGGCAGAGATATTTCATAGCAAGATTCCTTATCAAGTATGGCGTTTAGGCACTAGCCAATGCCGCTGGGTCCATCCAAAAAATCTCCCACACGTGACCATCTGGATCCTGTACCGAACGACTAAACATGAAGCCGAGATCTTGTGGCGGATTTGGGTCTGCCATTCCACCTGCCGCGACTGCACGATCAAGAGTTGCATTGACTTCGTCCCGACTATCGAAAGTTAATGCGAATAGACCGGCGCTGGTGGAACGCGCATCGGCAATCGGCCTAGCTGTAAAAGAACTGTATTTGGCATGTGTTAGCAGCATCACGTGGATGGCTTCAGATAGCACCATACAAGCCGCCGTGTCGTCTGAAAACTGTGGGTTTCTACTACCGCCTATCGCAGCGTAGAAAGCAATCGAATTAGTGAGGTCGGTGACCGGCAAATTCACGAAAATCATTTTTGGCATAGCGTTTCCTTAAAGTGAGGAATGAACTAAATTCTGATGCTTATCCAGCGATTTCTGGTTCAACCAGCTTCGCCAATTGTTCTAGAGATTCTTGCCATCCCAAATAACACATCTCGACAGGTATGACTTCGGGAATACCGGTTTGGCTCACATTCAATTCCGTACCGCAAGCGACCGCTTTGAGTGATACAGTCACGAGCAATTCTCCTGGTAGATTGGGGTCTTCAAATTTGTCCGTATAGCGCAGCAATTGACCAGGGATTAGTTCCAAATATTCCCCACCAAACGCATGTGAATCCCCAGTCGAAAAATTCTCGAACGACATACGGAAAGTGCCGCCGACTTTGGCGTCCATGTGGTGGACGGTGCAGGTAAAGCCATACGGTGGAATCCACTTAGCCATCGCAGCTTTGTCTAAAAACGCACGATAAACCTTGTCTGGGTTTGCTTTGAGAACGCGGTGAAGTTGGACGGTGCCAGTTGCCATCTAAATATCTCCTTTTAATTGATGTATGAGTTCGGGATCAATGCGATTACGGTCATAACTTGCGTGGCATCCAACTCCCAATCTAATACTAGTCGAATGGCAGAATCTTAAATCGACACCAGATCAAAAAAATATTGTGACTATTTAGTCCCAATGACAAGACTAGTTTGAGTCAATCAAAATCGCTTAAGTCGTCATTCCGGACTTGATCCGGAATCCAGTTTCACAGGCTTAAAGGTGAATTCTGGATGCCGGATCAAGTCCGGCATGACGTAAAAGGGTTTTAATTTTGCTAAAAGAGTCATCGCTTCACAACAGCTGCATTGCTACAAAATATTTTGAATTATTTTCTCAATAGGTCGTAAGGTTTTTGAGTTCTCTATTATTACACTCTAAGTTATTGCTAATTCTCCGCCAAAAGGCCACGCATTTCGGCAATGCGTTTCTGCAAAAACCTCTGCTCAGCGCCTTGTTTGGTCAAAGCTAAAGCTTGTTCATAAGCAAATTGTGCCTCCTGATAACGAGTCAAACGGCGATACATGTCGGCTTGTGCTGCGTGTGCTAAGTGATATTTTTGCAGTGATTCTTCTTGTAAAAGATAGTTCACCAACGCCAGACCTGCCACTGGGCCGTCGCGCATCGCAATTGCCACCGCACGATTGAGTGCAACAATAGCACTGGGCTCCAAACGAAATAGGGCATCGTATAAACCGATGATTTGCAGCCAATCGGTGTCCGCACTTGTCGGAGCCTCTGCGTGCACAGCAGAGATCGCGGCTTGCAGACTGTATGCGCCGAATTGCCTTGTGCGTAGCGCTTGTTCAGCCAAGGCACATCCCTCGGCGATCAATTCGGCATTCCACAAACGGCGATCTTGTTCATCAAGTGGAACCAGATCATTCTGCAGATTGACGCGCGCAGCGCGGCGCGATTCATGCAACAACATCAGTGCCAATAGACCCATAATTTCAGCTTGGTCGGGCAGTAATTCATGCAACAAACGCGCCAAGCGAATCGCTTCATTCGATAGATCACCACGCGTGAGCATATCGCCACTCGATGCAGAGTAACCTTCATTGAACACCAAATAAATCACGCGCAAGACGCTGCTCAGTCGCGCAGGAAGTTCCGCTGCATCCGGCACTTGATAGGGAATCCGAGCATCGCGAATCTTGCTCTTGGCACGCACGATGCGTTGTGCCAAAGTAGGCGCAGGCAGCAGGAACGCACTCGCAATTTCTTCGGTGGTCAAGCCGCAGACCTCGCGCAGCGTCAGCGCGACTTGCGCATCAAATGCGAGACTAGGGTGGCAACAGGTAAAAACCAGACGCAGCGTATCGTCTTCCAACATCTGCTGCTCTTGTAACTCATCCCAGGCGAGCGCACCGTCTGCAATACTTTCCACCTCCTCAGTAGCTTCATCCCAAGCGGTAAAACGTTGATTGCGTCGTATGCCGTCAATAGCCTTAAAGCGCCCAGCGGAGACTAACCATGCATGCGGGTTAGATGGAATGCCTTGCGTTGGCCATTTCTCGATGGCGGCTCTAAACGCCTCGTGCAGCGCTTCCTCCGCTAGATCAAAGTTACCGAGTAGACGTACCAAAGTCGCAAAGAGTTGCCGCGACGATAGTCGATAGAGTTGGTCGATCGTCAAAACGATGTCTTGATCGGTAGTGTGCATTCGACTGGAGTGCTAGATAAATTAAATAGATATTATCTGCGTAAGTGAGTTTAAATTGTGAAATTAAGTTGTAGTGCGTAGGGTGGACACGGCATCATCGTGCCCACGCGTTACGGTCATTTAAGGTGATAAATGAAAGATATAGAAGATTTTGCGACGACGATTACAAAATCCAATATGGTTTCAGATGGTGGCTTGGATGACGTAATCTACTTGGCTATGGAAATAGGAGGGGTCTGCCTCGTAGGCGGAGCGAGTGATTATGCTCTGGGAATCCAACGCAAGATCTGTGGCCAGGACGCCATCAAGGTGATCGAGTTCATGTTGGAACAGCTCAGACTCAGCTTGACTCACTTTTTCCAACACCTTTGATTGCCCCTGTTCATCAATGAAGCTGATGGAGATCGAGAAGTTGCGGCGTACCTTCACCATAAGGTCTGGGAAACACATGCAATCGTCCCAAAGGGTGAAAGTTTCTTGGCTGCGCCAGGTAATGACAGGATTAATCATGGAGTACGTGCCCGCACCGAAGTTGACGGCAATAAAGCGCTTAAGGATGCCAATCTGAGGCGCGGCAATACCTCGACCAAAGCCACGCTCTGTACGAAAGACGTTGAGGGCGACTTTAAGTCGTTCGTTTTCACGGATGAACTCAGGATTGCTTACATCTTGGATGGGTGCACAAACAATTCTAAGCCGCGGATCTTCAAGGGATAAAACTTGATCACTCATGTTGGTTTTCCTGAAATAGATATTTGGTATGGAATGCGCCAAAATGGTCGAAGCCGCTGAAAGAAGCTGAGCTGCTAGCAGCGGCATGTCGACTACAGTCGACTCGATTGCTTAGGCCATAGGTCGTGGAATCTGATATACATTGCGCTCCTCCCCATCTGGAAACGCTTGTCTATTAATCTTCATTCCGCCTAAGCGTGATATCAGCGCGATTGCAGCATCGTTCGAGTCGGCACAATAGGTATTCACTGTGTCCCATCCCAACTCGCCGTAGGCATGCTCAACAGCAGCGCGCGAGGCCTCAATTGCGTACCCTTGCCCTCGGGCTTCGGGGAGGAGCCACCAAGTAAGCTCACGTGGCCAACCACGTCCTTGCCAAAATCCGCAAACGCCGATAATCGTCATATCTGCGCGACGGCGAAGTGCCCAGACCCCGAACCCTTGGAGATGCCATGAGCCAAGGTCGTAGATCAAGCGAGACCAAATCGCACCAGGCAACAAGGGCCCACCATATGCGGCGGATGCATCAGGGTCAGTGTAAAAACGTTGATACGCTGAGTCACAACTAGCATCCGGTGCAATTAGGTCGAGTCGTTCTGTTTGTAAAGTTGAAATGTTCATGGCACCTTAGATTGTGGGCTCGCACTGAGTTATACGGCTATTTTTAGCTTGTGGTTTTGCGAAATACTTTTGCGCAGAAAAACGACAAAACTGCGACTTAAAAACTGTCCAGCGCACGAAGTTTGAGCGACCTGTTAACATTTGGTATTTAGTCAGTGCTTACACTTGTTTGCAGGTCCCACTCAATTTGGCAGTTACTACATACTGCCATCCATTTTGAATTTGTTGAATCTTTTATGGTTTTGGTTTCGCCGTTGCACGACAAACACTTAACGTGAAAGTGTAAAAAAAATAAATAACCCAATCCACCGAAAATGAGTATTCCAAATACTCCAAATAGTAGCCAACCCATAAATTCAAAACCAGACTTATGAAAAAATAGCCCAGCGCCAAAGCTAATTGCACAAGTTGACCAAACAAAGATAAATTTTCGCTGAAGGCTCTTCTGATAGCTTGGATGAATACAGGTTTTCATGAAAAATACCTACAGGCTAAAACTTTCATTTATGGGGAAGCACGGAATAGATTAATGCAAACAAAATCGAAAGGTTTTTTTATGCTTGGTTTAACGCTGGAATTGAGCGGGGGCGTAGCCGTCCGCCTCGAATGAATGGTTAGAGCGCACTGCCACTTACAGCAAGCTCAAGATGACAGCGACTGACGGCGAAATGATTAGGGCCGCGCAGATGCTGGCACGAACCCTTGCTGCGGAAAAGCTATAACCGGACAACCAGAGCGCAGCTAGGACGCACACCACACCGATGCACAACACGAAAATTGAGAGATGCCGAGCAGCTTCGATTTGCGCGTGTGGAACGGATGGAGATGGATCGCCGAGTTGCGACATGACTCCGTAGAACGCGAGCGACCAGCCAGCGACGACGAGAAGAAAGGCAAGATTTGCGGCGGAGGTCTGTTTCATGCGCTCTAACTTTAATTTAATTTGACAAAAATGCATATTAACTTGGCTCGTCAAAAAAGACAATTCGTTTCATGTCTCTTGAAACCCGCATGGCGCTTGCTTGCAAATGCTTATCCTGTATAAACCTTAGGTATAACCAAATCGACAAAAAGTGCACATCACAGAATGTCAAAACACGCGGTTTAATCACCAAAATATCAATAAAAAAGGGCGACTTAAAAGTCGCCCCTCTTCATTCAAACTCAAACCAAAAAATTAGAACCGCACATTCCCCGGTGTACGTGGAAACGGAATCACATCCCGCACATTACCCACGCCAGTGATGTAAGACACAGCACGTTCAAAACCTAAACCAAAACCTGCGTGTGGCACTGTGCCGTAGCGGCGCAGGTCGCGGTACCAGTAGTACGGTTCTTTCGCGAGGCCGACTTCATCCATGCGCGCGTCTAATACATCTAAGCGTTCTTCGCGTTGTGAGCCGCCGATGATTTCGCCTATGCCTGGTGCGAGGATGTCCATCGCAGCGACTGTTTTGCCGTCGTCGTTCATGCGCATGTAGAAAGACTTGATGTCTTTCGGATAGTTTTGCAGAACCACTGGGCCGCCTACGTGTTTTTCGGCGAGGTAGCGTTCGTGTTCGGATTGCAGATCGGTGCCCCATGCGACTGGATATTCAAATTTCTGACCGCAGTTTTGCAAGATGTTGACCGCTTCGGTGTAATCCATGCGCACGAATGGCTTGGCGATCATGTTTTCTAATTTGGCGATCACGCCTTTTTCTACGCGCTCTTCAAAGAAGGCCATGTCGTCGCCGCGTTCGTTCAAGACCGCAGTGAATACATATTTCAACATTGCTTCGGCGAGATCAGCATTTTGTTTAAGATCGGCGAAAGCAACTTCAGGCTCGATCATCCAAAACTCAGCCAAGTGACGGCTGGTGTTAGAGTTTTCTGCGCGGAAGGTTGGGCCGAAAGTGTAGACCTTAGACAAAGCCATGCAATAGGTTTCTACGTTCAACTGACCAGACACGGTGAGGAAGGTTTCCTTGCCGAAGAAGTCTTTGCTGAAATCTGGCTTGCCTTCTGGTGTCTTAGGGAAGTTCATCATATCCAATGTGGATACGCGGAACATTTCGCCTGCGCCTTCGCAGTCAGATGCGGTCAAGATTGGTGTGTTCACCCAGTAAAAATCTTGCTCATGGAAGAAGCGGTGAATCGCTTGTGCAATCGAGTGACGTGTACGAGCCACAGCGCCCATGATGTTAGTACGTGCGCGCAAGTGGGCGTTTTCACGTAAGAATTCCATGCTGTGCGGTTTTGGTTGAATTGGGTAGGTATCTGGGTCTTCGACCAAGCCAAATACTTGCACGCTTTCCGCCTGCATTTCAAAACTTTGACCGCCGCCATGCGATGGCACGACCATGCCGGTTGCTGAGAAAGATGCGCCTGCTGTCAAGTGCAAAACTTCGCTGTCGTAGTTGCCCAAAGTGTTTGGAACAACGATTTGCAAAGTGCCGAAGCAAGAGCCGTCGGTTAGTGCCAGGAAGGATACGCCAGCCTTGGAATCGCGGCGGGTGCGAACCCATCCTTGAACGGTAACACTGGTGTCGCTCGGGGCTTTGCCGTTGAGGACGTCTTTAACGCTGAAAGTTGCCATGTTTTATTTCTCCAATATTTATTCGAGAACTTCTCAAAACCTCATGTGGGGCGATCCGCGTTGTTGTACATCCTCGCAATATCGACATATCGTGACATTGTTGCGGTGTACGCCTAGCGTCTCATCCCCAAATGAGATTTTTGGAAATTCTCGGGTGGCGCATATGATAGCCGTTTGCGCCGTTAAAACCAATTTGTGTTGGTTACTTATTTGCCGTCGCTCTTTTTGAGTTGGGCTTGGGTGTTGCTTTGTTTCTTAATTTTTTGGCGCTTGGATCGCTCCCTCTCCCGCAGGCGGGAGAGGGTTGGGGTGAGGGCGGTTACGAAACTCGGAATCTAAATTTAAGATTGAATTTTGATTCCGTAAGGATTTCGTTCTTTCGTCTTGCTGAACTACCCTCATCCCAACCTTCTCCCGCTTGCGGGAGAAGGGGCTGGTTCTTCCTTCTCGATACTCAATGCTTACCCGTACTACCAAATCCACCTTCACCACGTTCACTGTCGCCGAATTCTTCAACGATGTTAAACCCGACTTGCAACACAGGCACAATAATCAACTGCGCTAAGCGTTCCATCGGGTTTAAAGTGAAAGCATTTTGCCCTCGATTCCAAGTCGAGATCATGAGTTGACCTTGGTAATCTGAATCAATCAAGCCAACTAGGTTGCCGAGCACAATGCCGTTTTTGTGACCCATGCCGCTGCGTGGCAAGATCATGGCGGCGTAAGCTGGATCGCCAATATGGATTGCCAAGCCTGTTGGTATCAAGACGGTTTCGCCCGGTTGTATGGTGATCGCTTCATCTATGCAAGCACGCAAATCAAGCCCCGCGCTGCCCGGTGTACCGTAGGCAGGGAGTTGGTCTTTCATGCGTGGATCTAGGATTTTTAAGTCTATGTTTTTCATATTGTTTTAGCTTGTTTGAATTCTTTTTGCGATTTCGGAGATGAGTTGATTCGCCAACGTCTGCTTATCGGCCTTAGGCAAAGCCTGATGTCCATTTGCATCAAACAGCACCAACTCATTCTCGTCTTTTCCAAAAGTTTGATGGCCGATGTTGCCGACTAAGAGCGGGATGTTTTTCTTGATGCGTTTAGCCGCGCCGTATTCGAGCAGGTTTTCTGATTCTGCTGCAAAGCCGACGCAGTAGGGCGCTTTTGCTAATGCGGCGACGCTGGCTAGGATGTCTGGATTTTGGGCAAATTGCAGTTGTGGCGTGTCGCTCTTATTGGTCTTCTTGATTTTTTGATCGCTAGCATTCGCCACGCGCCAATCGGCTACGGCGGCTACTGCGATGAAAATGTCTTGCGTCTGTACTTGCGCCATCACCGCATCGTGCATTTGCTGCGCGGTTTGGACTTGTTGACGTTGTACGCCATAAGGTGCTTCGAGTGCCGTTGGACCAGAAACTAGTATGACGTTTGCACCAGCTTCCCACGCAGCTCGCGCGATCGCATAACCCATTTTCCCAGACGATAAATTGGTGATGCCGCGCACTGGGTCGATAGGTTCAAAGGTTGGGCCAGCGGTGATTAATACACGTTTGCCAGCCAATGATTTGTTTTGAAATGCCGCTTCGAGTTCCGCCAAAATTTGCGCTGGTTCTAACATACGACCCATGCCGACTTCGCCACAGGCTTGTTCGCCTGCTGCTGGGCCGCAGACTCTAATGCCGTCTTGCTTAACTTGTTCCACATTACGTTGCGTTGCGGGGTTGCTCCACATTTCTACGTTCATCGCGGGTGCAATGAATAAAGGAAGGTGAGCGGGGCGTGCGATGCAGAGTGTGGAGAGTAAATCGTCACATGCACCATGGGCTAATTTGTACATGAAATTGGTGCTGCATGGCGCTATCAAAATCGCATCGGCGTCTCGCGTGAGATCAATGTGCGGCATGTTGTTGGCAATGCGCGCATCCCATTGATCGGTGTAGACGGTATTGCCCGACAAGGCTTGCATCGTCACTGGCGTAATAAATTGTGTGGCGCTTTGGGTCATTACCACTTGTATTGTTGCGCCAAGCTTTCCCAGTGAACGGCACAAATCCGCGACCTTGTAGCAGGCCACGCCGCCAGTCAGGCCTAGGACGATTTTTTTACCAGCGAGTCTTGATGTCATGATGTTCTTTCGCAAGTCTTCTAAAAAGCTTGAACCGCAGAGGCGCAGAGAACGCAGAGTTTTTTAAGGAATTTCTCCGCGTCCTCCGCGCCTCTGCGGCAAATGCTTTTACTTCTTTACTCTTCTTAACTCATCCAAAATAAACAAAGCAGCACCAATACAAATCGCGCTGTCAGCAATGTTAAAAGCAGGGAAGTGGTAAATCTCTTTGTAATGAAAATCGAGAAAGTCGATGACGTGACCATAGGCGATGCGATCTATGACATTGCCGATGGCACCGCCCATAATCAGCGATAGAGACCAGCAAAATAAACGCTGCCCTGCGTTCTTTTTTAACAGGTAGGTAATGACGACCGCGGCGATCACACCGATGGCGGTGAACATATAGCGCTGCCAGCCGCTTTCTGCAGCGAGAAAACTAAACGCAGCGCCTCGGTTGTAAGCCAAGGTTAAATTGAAGAACGAAGTTAACGCCAAATTTTCACCGTAGGTAAATGCTTTTTCTACCGTGATTTTCGTGACTTGATCTAGCAAAATAATGATGGCAGCGATACCTAACCAAGGTATCAAGGAGCTGCCTGAACTCGTGCTGCTACCAGAAGGCTTTGGCTTGTTAGCGTTGGTGTTCGATTTTTTTGTGGCCATGTTCTTGTCAGTTTCATCGTTAGCTCCCTTCTACCTAGAGCGGGAGAAGGGGAGAGGAGTCAAAGCATGCTTTGACAGGGATTCAGATTCGGATAAAGTCAAATGAGGCATCATGTGATTAGTGCATTCATTTTACTGATTGTTGCTTCTTTAGACTCTTCAGTTTCTGAAGCTCCCTCACCCTAACCCCCTCCCGCCTGCGGGAGAGGGGACTCATATTTTGCATTAAGTGAGCTTACGCATATTTACGTGCTTCACCTGCACCAAACAAATTACTATTACAACGGCCGCACAAAGTTGGGTGTTCGGCATTCACACCGACATCCGCACGATAGTGCCAGCAACGTTCGCATTTTTGATATTTCGATGCACTGACAACGACTGTTTCGTCGGCTTCTGTGGCAACTTGTTCCACACTCGCTGCAGAAGTGATCAAGGCGAATTTCAAGTCATCTTCTAAGCTACTCAATACGCCAAACTTATCACCACTGGCTTTGATCAACACTTCCGCTTGCAAGGAGGAACCAATCGCACCTGAGACACGCACTTCTTCTAATTGCTTCGTTACATCCGCACGTACCGCACGTAAACTCGCGTATTTCGCTTCAAGTGCCTCGCTATTTGCAATCGCCGGTAACTCGTAATAAGTTTGGGTAAAGATGGTTTCATCGCTGCCTGCGAAGGCTTCTGCACTCGCAAAACTTTGCCACGCTTCTTCTGCGGTGAATGACAGCGTTGGTGCCATCAAACGCAACAAACTTTGCGTGATATGCCAGATCGCTGTTTGCGCAGAACGGCGTGCAAACGATGTCGTGCCGCTGGTGTACAAGCGGTCTTTCAAAATATCGAGGTAGAAACCACCGAGATCTTCTGAACAGAAGGATTGTAATTTGGCGACGACTGGGTGGAATTCGTATGCCTCGTAATGCGTCAATACCTCTTTCTGCAAAGCGGCTGTATGCGCAATCGCGTATTGATCGATTTCCATCAAATCATTAACAGCCACCGCATCTTTGCTGAAATCAAAATCAGACGTATTCGCCAACAAGAATCGCAAAGTGTTACGCATGCGGCGATACGATTCAGTCACGCGTTTTAAGATTTCGTCAGAGATAGAGATTTCGCCGGAATAATCAGATGATGCTACCCACAAGCGCAAGATGTCGGCACCTAAAGTATCGAAAATCTTTTGCGGTGCTAATGTATTGCCCAAGGACTTGGACATTTTTTTGCCTTCGCCATCGACCACGAAGCCGTGCGTGAGCAAAGCTTTGTAAGGCGCGTGGCCGTCAAGCATGGATGCTGTCAATAATGACGAATGGAACCAGCCGCGATGTTGATCGGAACCTTCTAAATACAAATCAGCAGGGTAGGCTGATTGCGTTTTGTGTGAGCCGCGCAAGACCGTGAAATGCGTGGTGCCAGAATCGAACCACACGTCTAGCGTATCGCGATTCTTTTCATACAATGGCGCTTCCTCACCGAGCATTTCTTCTACAGTAATTTTTTGCCACGCCTCAATGCCTTCGGCTTCAACACGCTTGGCGACTAGCTCTAACAACTCTGGTGTGCGTGGATGAATTTGGCCAGTTTCTTTGTTTAAGAAAAATGCCATCGGCACACCCCATTGACGCTGACGTGACAAAGTCCAGTCAGGACGATTCGCGATCATGCCGTGCAAACGCGCTTTACCCCATCCCGGGAAGAAAGCAGTTTCATCAATCGCTTTTAATGCGGTTTCACGCAAGCTGGCTCCGCCATCGGCTGGTGTGTTGTCCATGCTGGCGAACCATTGGGAAGTAGCGCGATAGATGATCGGCGTTTTATGACGCCAGCAATGCATGTAGCTGTGGTCAAACATTTTCAGTGAGAACAAAGTACCGGCTTCGCGCAATTTGTCGCAGATTGGTTTGGAGGCTTCCCAGATCGTCATGCCCGCGAAGAACGGCAACCAGGATGCGTAGCGACCATCGCCCATCACTGGGTTCAACATGTCGTCATCTTTCATGCCATGCGCTTTGCATGACTGGAAATCTTCGATACCGTATGAAGGTGCAGAGTGAACCACGCCAGTACCGGTTTCAGTGCTGACGTAGTCGCCCAAGTACACAGGTGAAAAGCGATCATAGCCTTCATGCATTGCGGCTAAGGGATGTTTGAATTTGATTTCAGACAGCGCTTCACCGAGGCAAGTGGCGATGATTTCGGCTTGCATGCCCCAATTGGTGAAGGCGGTTTCGATCAAATCTTTCGCCATCAAAATCAGGCAAGGCTCACCCTCACGCTCAGTTTTGATCAACGCGTAAGTGATCTCTGGATGCATGTTCAGTGCTTGATTCGACGGAATAGTCCACGGGGTCGTGGTCCAGATCACGCAATAACCTTTTTCCAGTGGCAGTTTGTTTAAGCCGAAAGCTTTTGCCAATTTGTCGTTCTCTGCAAATGGGAAGCCGACGTCGATAGAAGGATCGCGTTTGTTTTCGTATTCAACTTCGGCCTCCGCCAAAGCAGAGCCGCAATCGAAACACCAGTTGACTGGTTTTAGGCCGCGGTACACATAGCCTTTTTCGAAGAGTTTGCCGAGCGCGCGGATTTCATCAGCTTCGTTGCCGAAAGCCATGGTTTTGTAAGGATTATCCCATTCGCCCAATACACCCAAACGGATGAAGTCGGCTTTTTGGCGCTCGATTTGTACTTCGGCGTAAGCGCGCGCTTTTTCTTGCACTTCAGCGACTGGTAGGTTTTTGCCATGCAGTTTTTCGATTTGGATTTCGATAGGCATACCGTGGCAATCCCAGCCTGGCACGTAAGGCGCATCAAAGCCCGCCATGGTGCGTGCTTTGATGATCATGTCCTTCAATACCTTATTGACGGCGTGACCGATATGGATGTCGCCGTTCGCATACGGAGGACCGTCATGCAAGATAAATTGCGGGCGGCCTTTTGCTGCTTTACGAACGCGTTCATAGGTTTTCTTTTCTTGCCAGCTCTTGACCCATTGCGGTTCACGCTTAGCGAGATCGCCGCGCATAGGGAAGGGTGTTTCCGTCATGTTGACTGGATACTTGCTCGCTGGTTTTGCTGATTCTTTTTTTGCTTGCTTTTCGTTAGACATAGATTTCGTTTCGTATCAATTTAAATTCAAATAATTCGGGAATAGGTAAATGCGGATGAACTTGCCGAGCGTTCTTCAAATTCGGTCAGTTGCTGAGCCGACTCGCTGTTGAAAGTAGCTGCGCGCCTGATCGGCATCGCGATTGATCGCGGCTGTCAGAGTTGGCAGGTCTATATATTTTTCTTCATCGCGGAGTTTCTTTAAAAACTCAACTTGTATCACTTTGCCATAGGCATCGACATGTTGGTCGAGGATATGCGTTTCGAGTAAAACGCGACCACTATCATCGACAGTGGGGCGCACACCCATACTGGCAACGGCGGGTAAAGGATTTTCACTTAAGCCATGTACTTGCACGACAAAGATACCCATGACGGCGGGTTTGTGATGGGCGATGCGTAGATTGAGTGTAGGGAAACCCAGAGTGCGTCCCAACTTTTGACCATGTACCACATGACCTGAAATTTGGTAAGGGCGTCCAAGTAGATGTTGCGCTTCGCAAAAATCACCAGCGGCTAATGCCGTCCTTACTGCGGAGGATGATATGCGGTTGCCGTCACGTTCTACGGTGGTCATGGTTTGTACTTCAAAACCATAGCGCTGACCTGCTTCTGTCAATGTCTTGATATCACCAGCGCGTTTGGACCCAAAGCGAAAATCGTCACCAACTATCACAAACTTGACGTGCATGCCTTCGACTAAGACTTTTTTTATAAAGTCTTCCGGGCTTAGTGCTGCGAAATGGGCATTAAAGTGTTCCACGATGACGCGATCGACACCTGCCAGATCTAATGCCGATAAGTTGTCGCGCAAATTGGCGATGCGAGTCGGTGCTTTGGATATGTCGCCCATCATCTGTGCAAAAAAAGCACGTGGGTGCGGTTCAAAGCTCATGACGGCAGCTTCGATATTCAGACGCGTGGCTGCTGCGCGCAAGTCAGACAGTAAAGCTTGATGTCCAAGATGCACGCCGTCAAAATTGCCGATTGCCAAGGCACAAGGTGCACGTGCAGCGGCATTTGGGAGTCCACGAAAAACCTTCATAGGTCAAAAATTCTTATGTAAGTTGAAAGCCAATTTACCTGTCTTTTGCGCAACACTGGAATTCTAAACGGCATGCCAGTTTGTAAGTTAATGAGTAAGGCAATAAGCAAGACAGTAAACAGGGCAACAAAAACCCTTGATTATAAAGGCTTTTCACTCTGAATTTAGGGGTTTTTGCGTCGCAATAATCCTCATATCTGTTTATACACTAGCGAAGATTTCCATTGCATGAGTCGATTTCTTTAAAATGATTGAAGTTGTCTGAATTTGAGCCTATTTATCGCGATTTTTCCATGAATTAAGGAATTCTTTGAATGCTAAAGGTTTTTGTAGTGGCGCTGGAAAATTTGCCTGATTTCGGGTGTTCACGCCATGACAAGAAGCACAAACCCGGATTTCGCCCGCTTTAAAGCTAATCCAGTTGCGCTCCCTGACCACGGGATTGCCTTGCGCGTCGGTGGTTTGCCAACTTAAAGCTCTGCCCGACGGCACTAAGACTGCGGTTGATCCATCTTTGGCAATTTTGACTGCGCCTGTGATGGTGATCTCGTCGCCCGGTTTTTGGTTTAACTTGTGCAGATTGCCTAACGCTTGTCCCAAATTGCGACGGCCGGGGCGGTCAGGATAAGCGCGCAATTGTTCTGCTTGGACAATTTGAAAATGGCTAATTTGGTACAACTTGCCGTTAGGATTTTGCGCCGACAGGGTTTTGACGCCACCGGGTACTTCTAGGTTAAATGGTTGCTGTAAATCGGCACGGTCGCGACTGGTTTGATCGCGGGTTATGATCAAGGCAAGTTCGTTTTTGAGTAGCCAGTCACGCAAAGTCTGTTCTTCCACCTTGGCCTCCGCTAACACTGCTTTTTCGGGCGCGTCTAATGGCGGTGAGGCCTTAGCTGGTGCATTGCGCGGACGGACTTCAACCGCTTCGAGCTCCCATAAATCGCCCTCAAAATTTCGGACTTTTTTCCCATCCCACCACGACACTTTCTTTTTAATGCCTGGGCTCAGGTAGGTGCCAGGTTTATATAAATTGCTAGTCGGATTTACGCTGAGGAACCGCAAGCGTAAATTATTTAGGCTTGTCTCTGGCTCCGGTGGTAACTGATTTGAGGTGTGGCTGGCAATTAATCCACCATTCGCCAGTGGCAGAGGATTACGATAGCGACCGTCGCTTAGATTGTCGCTTTTGCTGACGGGCGTGACCGCGAGGATCTGCATTTGCTCTGGATTTAAACGCGGATCACCATGTACTTTGACGATACTGTCAGTGGCAAAAGAACCTGATTCCCGCGCATTGATACCGAAGAAAGTGCCAGCTTGCAGTGGATCTTCACGGAGTTGAAACAGTCCGCCTTCACGCCGCAAGGCGAGACGATTCTGGTGCAAGTTAGGGGAGGTCTTATTGCTCAGATTGGCGTCTTGCATAAAGCTAGGCGTCAGAAAACCGTAGCTCAATTCATGTAAGCCGACGTGATTTAAGGTTTCTTCGGCGCTACCATCTTGGTGTATCTGCCAAATCGTAAAGAAATTGCTGCGGAAGGCGCTGACTTCGCCATAAACACCATGACCGCCGACACGTGACTCAGGAAAAAACTCGGTACGGCTATCCAATTTTTTTGCATTCGCCGATTCGTCTGAATAGTTGAATGAGCGAAACGGAAGGGCAACCTGATTGCGTACCGCGTCGCGATCGCGATCTGCTAACTGATCTTGTTGTAAGTGATCCCAACGGGTGAAGATGATACGTCCAAAGCTGTCGATGAGAGGATTAAAAGCGCCGCTCGGAGTATGGCTAAGCAGTTGTAATGTGCCTTGATGTAGTTTCCAGATGCCTGTGGTGCTAGCGGTAGCTTCATATTCGTCTAATTGCGGATATAAATGCGCTTCGCCGTTGCGTGGCCGGTCTGAGGTGAAAATAACGCTGTCATCAATGCCATAAATTGGAGACAAATTGTTATAACGAATATCTTGTCCTGCGATTTTTTGTATGCGGGATTTTTGTCCTTGTTCTAATCCGCTGACCTCATAGATTTGCCAGCGTGAATGGTCTAGGCTTTCACCTTGGCTTGGTGCGCCAATCAGTAAACTAAATAGCGCTTTCTTGCCACTCCAATGTACCGCTGGTTCACGCACAGCGATCGCGTTTTTAGCTTGGAAACCTGCGACACCTAAGCCAGCTTCTTTGGTCAAATTTCTCAAAGTCCCGTCAGGATAATACAACATCAAATCACCACCACGCGGTACTTGATCGGGTCCTGTCATGTGATTGGCAAATGCGGACAGGCGACCATTTTTATCGCTGCTAAGTGGGACTTGAGTGACAAACAATATTGGGTAGGTTTGATTTTCGGGTGGCAAGCGGCTCAAGCTTGTTGGCGCCGAAAATGGCGCTGGGTCTGGTGCAATACTATCTTTAGGTGCGCCAGATTGGTCAGACGCAGGGCGGCAAGCGCTGAGCAGGCAGAGGCAGAATACTGTGGCGAAGATACAGCGCATTAATGGAGGCTCGCTAAAGTGGGACTTTAAATACAACACGATTGACAACTTAGTTGGGTCAAATTTAATTTTGTCCCAGATTATCGCAGACACCAAGAAAAGCGGTTGTTGAATAGTTGCTGATCTCGTGGTCAAAGCCAGGCTGTGTTAGTTTGGGTTAAAGTCCCTTGAGTTTTTCGAAAAATTACGGCACTCTGATATGGCTATTAAAACAAGGTGGGGAAAATAAGAGCAATAACAGCAATAGCCGTCCAACAAGAATGTCATTTGCAGCATTTTAAATCTAGGATCAAAAATGTCAGAATCAATTACTAAAATCAAGTCGGAAGCTAAACGTAAAACCTCGCGCTTGCATCGTTTGACGTTAAGTGCTGTGGCGCTTTTGGTCGCAGGTACTGTGGTGGTGGCTTGCGGTGGTAGCTCAAGTAATAGTGTTCCGCCTTCTAATAATACTGGGACTGGCACTAATCCCGGTACAGGTAGTGGTAATGGCGCAGTCGTGGGGCCGCCATGGATGAGTTTCGGTGGGAATGCGCAACACGAGGCCTTAGCTGGCGTCGCGACACAGACGTTTTCTCGCATCGCTTGGCAGACTCCGGTCGATATGGCACCGCAATATAGCGCCCAAGGCTATTTGCTGGTGCATTATGGCTCTCCGGTGATTACTGCAAAAAATACCGTAATTTTGCCAGTGAAAACGGGCGCTAATCCTACTTATCGTGTTGAGGCAAGGTCGGGTGATAATGGCACTGTCATCTGGTCAGAAAATACCGATTATGTGATGCCCCCGTATCGTTGGACACCAACATACAACGCTACTTTGACCGCGAATAATCGTGTGCTTGCGCCTGGCGCTGGCGGCAAAATTATGTATCGCGATGATGCTGATGCAGCGACAGGTAGTTTTAAGTCTTTCGTGTTTTACGGTGATAGTGTGTATACCGCAAATAAAGCTGCATTAGACAAGGCTATTATTATCAATACGCCTATTACCAGCGACGCGCAAAATAATATCTATTTTGGTTTTATCGCTACGCCCGGCAACGCTGCTGGTTTAAGTAGCGGCATCGCACGCATTGCTGCGGACGGCAAAGGTAGTTGGGTGAGTGTTGCAACTGTAGCTGGCACTTCGGCAGTCGCAAAAGCGGCGACCAATAGCGCGATTGCGGTTTCCAAAGACCAAAAGACCATTTATGTTGTCGCCAACGATAACATCGCAACTGGTGTGAGACAGACTGGTTATATGCTGGCACTTGATAGCACCAGCCTTGCATTGAAATCAAAAGTCCAGTTAATTGATCCGAATGAAAATGGTCCGGCTAATATTTCCGATGACAGCACGGCGTCGCCTTTGGTTGCGCCCGATGGCGATGTCTATATCGGTGTCTTAGAAAAAACATATGGCTCGCACAATGCGCGGGGCTGGTTATTGCACTTCAATGCAGATCTGTCGCAAACTAAAATCCCAGGTTCTTTCGGGTGGGATATTACGCCATCACTGGTGCCAGCGAATTTAGTTGCGAGTTATAAAGGGAGTTCGCCTTATTTATTGATGGTGAAATATAACAATTATGAAAGAGCAGGTTCTGGGAATGGTTTAAACGAAATCGCGATTATCGATCCCTTCGCAGAGCAAGTTGATCGAATGTCGACCGTGAAAACCATGAAAGAAGTTTTGACTCTTTTAGGACCTACGCCAGATCCAGCAGTACCGGGTGGTTTTATTGAGTGGTGCGTGAACACCGCTGCTGTCGATCCTTTCACCAAATCAGTGATCGTCAACAGTGAAGACGGTATTTTGTATCGCTGGGACTTGACCACGAATAAATTGAGCGAAAAAATACGTTTAACGAGTGGTCTTGGTGAGTCCTATACGCCGACAGCGATAGGTGCGGATGGTAAGGTGTATGCGATTAATAACGCGGTTCTTTTCGCCATTGGAAAATAGGATACGTGCTTTAGGTAGTGAATTTTACGAGTCATATAGAAAAAGTTTGCCGGGTAGATTAGTTTCTATCCGGCAAATTTTTTTGATTTGATGTATTCTTAGGCTCACCACTATCGTGAATGACTATTGTGTCAGGATAGTCAGGAGTCACGCTCGAAGGAAAAGTGAAATGTCGATCAACAGTGCAGCCGCGCCCAGTACTTTACTTAGTCAAAATCAAATTTTGGATTTGGCTCCAGAAGCAGAGCGGCTTCCTGGCATTAAATTATCCGAACTGATCAGCGCACTAAGTCACGCCTTGGATATCACCGAAGGTCAGCCAGAAGGCCATTGCATACGCTGCTGTTGGATCGGTATGCACATCGGTCGTGAGATCAATCTTCCAGAAAATCAACTGTGGGATTTGTATTACACCTTGCTACTCAAAGACCTCGGTTGCAGTAGTAATGCCGCGCGTATTTGCGAGCTCTATTTGACTGACGATTTGCAATTTAAGCGTGATTTCAAAACCGTCGGCGATAGTTTGCCTCAGGTTTTACATTTCGTTTTAAAACACACAGGGCTCAAAGCAGGCCTCGCTGAGCGTTTTCGCAGCGTACTAACCATCTTGCGTGATGGCAGCAATATTGCCCATGAATTGATAGCCACTCGTTGTCAGCGTGGTGCAGAAATTGCTCGTCTATTGCGGTTTTCTGAAGATGTTGCATTGGGTATTTATAGCCTTGACGAACATTTCAATGGGCAAGGGAAACCTGAGGGTTTGCGTGGTGCTGCGATTCCTATTTTTGCCCGTATCGCTCTGTTGGCGCAGGTGATCGACGTGTTTCAAATCGCCGATGGCCCAGATGCCGCCTTGACTGAGGTGCGCGAACGATCAGGGGTCTGGTTTGATCCTATCCTGACCGATGCCTTTGAACGTGTCGCGAAAAATCCCGAATTTTGGCATGCACTGAATGCGAAAGACATCGTTAGTAAAGTTTTGAGCCTGGAACCTAGTGCGCATGAAGTGCCGGTCGATGATGATTACTTAGACGATATCGCAGCTGCATTCGGACAGGTAGTGGATTCTAAAAGTCCTTATACCAGCGGTCATAGTGAACGCGTTGCTTTGTACACGGATATGATTGCCGAAGCCCTAGAGTTAAGTCCAGAGCGACGTCGCTGGTTAAAACGTGGTGCTTTGCTGCACGACGTTGGCAAGTTGGGCGTCAGTAACAGCGTGTTAGACAAAGCGGGCAAACTCGATATCTCAGAATGGGATGAAGTAAAGCAGCACGCCAGCTACACGGAAACCATCTTGTCGCGCATTTCGGTATTTTCAGAGTTGGCCAAAGTCGCTGCTTCACATCACGAAAAATTGGATGGCACGGGTTATCCGCGCGGTTTGAAGGGGGAAGAGATTGCCTTAGAAACGCGGATCATCACTACCGCTGATATTTTTGACGCGATCACTGCAGAGCGCCCATATCGCGGCGCCATTCCTATTCCCAAGACTTTAGAAATGATGGCAGAGAACTTGCATACTGCCATCGATATCCGTTGCTTTGAAGCTTTGAAAGTGGCGATTGCTAAGTTGGATCACGTTTAGATCCAATTTATGTATTGAGCAATCCAGTGAACTTCATCGTGAATGCCCACTGGATACAAGTCAAATTTTCGTTACACTATTCGCCGTCGGGAGCAAGCTCAATTGCTTTGTGCTGTGCAGCTTGAGCTGGATGCAAGGCAGAGGACAATTCAACCAATCGCACGAATTCAGCCCTATGTCCGTAACGATCATTGCCACGTGCAGAGTTAGCCAGTGCCAAGATGTCTTTCGGACCAAAATTCTCAATCAGACTGCTGCCGCGCAGCCATTGTGCCCAGGCGGCAACAGCGGTAGCGAAACGAAAATCCTGATCCGCCGCCCGAATATTGGGCAACATCGTTGCTTGTTGTATCGGCGTTTCTATCAACTGGCTTTGTGTGCTACCTGGTTGTTTGTAACGTAGCTTTAACCATGCAAGTTCTTGTTTGTTGACCCCCTTGATTGCCTTATCAGCTTTGTCTGCCTGATAGCGCAAAGGATCTACATTACCTTTACTGCCTTGTGGCACGATTTCATACAAGGCGGTTACCGTGTGACCCGAGCCTATATCACCGGCATCCACTTTATCGTCGTTGAATTGTTCCCGAGTTAGCGCACGCAGTTCATAGCCTATCAAACGATATTCTTTGACCAAGGCAGGATTAAACTCTAGTTGTAATTTCAAATCCTGTGCAATGGGGGCTAGCGTTGAGGTGTATTCATTCACCAGCACTTTATGGGCCTCTTGCAAGCTATCTAAATAGTGATAACTGCCGTCGCCATTATCAGCCAACTTTTTCATCAGCGCCTCATTGTAATTGCTGTCACCCACGCCTAATGTGCTTAAGCTGATGCCCGCTTTGCGCTCGCGTTCTACCAGAGATTTTAAATCTTTATCATTGGTCACTCCGATGTTTAAATCGCCATCTGTCGCTAATAGCACGCGATTGATGCCGCCGCTTATTTTTGCTGCATGGGCTTGCGCATAAGCGAGCTTGATACCCGCTTCACCATTGGTGCCTCCGCCTGCAGATAGCTGGTCGATCGCCAAATTGATTTTGTCTTTTTGATTGCCAGGTGTCGGTGTCAATACGACTTGTGTGCCGTTTGCATAGGTGACCAAGCTGACGCGATCCTGTGCTCTTAACTGTGTCGTTAGTAGTTTTAAAGCGCTCCTGACTAAAGGCAAGCGATCTTGTGGAGACATAGAACCTGATACATCGACTAAGAACACCAGATTCGCTGCCGGCAAGCTTTCTTTCGCAATGTCTTTACCTTTGATCGCAATACGAAGTAATTGACGTTTTGCATTCCACGGCGATGCGGTCAATTGTGTGTTGACGCTGAATGGATGGGCGTCCTCCTTATTTGGCAGCGCATAGTCATAAGAAAAATAATTGACGAGTTCTTCCGCTCTTACTGCATCGGGGTTAGGCAGTTGACCTTGCTGTATAAAACGCCGCACGTTGGCATAACTGCCGGTATCCACATCGGCGCTAAACGTAGAGACGGGATCTTCGGCAACACGCTTCCAACTGTTTTCTTGATAGCTTTGATACTTCGCTGTATCTTGTACCTTACTTTGTGCGCTACTGTGTGCGGTGATCATCGGTGCTTCGCGCATAGCTGGTGCGTAGTTTGCCGCTTTAGCCGGTGCGATCATCATCTCGGCCGGTGGAATAAAGGCGGGCGGTGGTGTGGCTGGTGCTGACTCAGACATAGTTACTGGCGCTGGCATGAACACGCGCTCAGTCGGTCTCGCTACTATTGCAACATCTTGTCTTCCATTTGATTTGTTAAGTTCAGACACAGGCATTTTTTGTTCTACGATAACTGCTTCCAGTGCCAAATTTTGCTTGGCCTTTGCGTCTCTTTTGGCTTGAGCATCGTCACTTGATTCAAGTTGGCTAGAGGCGCTACATGCCATCAGGAGGCTTGATACGCCGAGTATCAAAAGTCGATTGCAGTTTTGGGAGAGCGGGTGTTGTCTATGGTTTTTCATGATAGATCCTTGTCGGTTGAGAGGTTGATGTGTCGTTTCTATAGATATCAATTAAGCGTCCAAACATATTGCAACTTGGCCCAGGATTTTTCTGGTACGCCGTCGATAGAGCCTGGTTTGAATTTGCATAAACTCAAGCCCTGAATCGCCGCTTTATCGAGTGCCCGTGAGCCACTGGATTTTTCTACTTTGCTCTCCAAGACTCGACCATCGGGACCTATCAGCATCGCCAAGTTCACAGTGCCTTCCTCGGCAGTACGAATCGAGCTAGCTGGGTATTCTGGTTTTTCGCAGGCATTGGAATCCACTTGCGCAGCGATATGAACTGGTGCCCTTGCAGTAGGAATTTCGGTTTTTACCGGACCACCCGTTGTTGGCGGTGTGCGCTCGAATTCCTTATGTTCAGGCTTGTCTCCTTCCTTCACTGTAATCGTCGGCCTATCGTCTCTTGCAATGTCGATCAACGGCGGTTGAATGACAGGAATCGTCGGCGTTGTTTTAGGTGGCTCTTTCATTTTTACTGGCTCTTCGATTTTCAGCGGAGGGGCTAAGGGGCTGATATCGATAATCTTGGGCTGACGCAAGTCAATGACGTTGCTCGCTTGCAGGCCTAAACCGAGTGCGATTGCATGCAAAGCAGCGGTAATCAACAAAGAAGACATTTTTCTGCGAGGTGCTTGACCATACTGTGCTTGTCCAAAGTTGTAAGTAGTCATGATGAACTCCTGATAGCGTGAATTTGGGATATAGGTTTACCGCTGTTACTAGTCTCACGATGTGCTTTCGAAGTCCTTTTTTGCTCATCGTTGGAGGTATAATATGCTAGTAACTAGCAAAAATAAAGGTAAAGTTAAGAATTAATTTTGCGTCTTGGTAGTTAATTGCCTTCTATCTTGTGTTTATTTCTTTTGAATCAATGGCTTAGTGATGCGCACAATTTTGCAAATAATTGCTAGCGACTAGTAAATAAACTCAAATAAATTGCTATTTACTAGTAAAATGATTTCCATGGCTAAGTATTTTGGTGTGTGGACTCACATCAGCTCAGGAGAAAGACATGTCAACTCAAGCAAATCAAGCAATTCAAGCAACACCGAGCAATCCTCACGAAAGTGCCAATAAATCGATTCGGGTTTTGTTAGCCGATGATCATCCGATCGTGATGACGGGGTTTGCAATGTCATTAGCGGCGGAAGGTATGGACGTTGTGGGGCAGGCCAAAACGCCGCAAGAAGCGGTGGAACAATATGCCGCCTTGCAACCCGATGTGGTCGTGCTCGATATCCGTTTTGGTGCTGAAATGACGGGCTTAGATGCAGCGAAACATATTTTGGAAAATCAGCCAGAGGCGCAGATTGTGTTTTTGAGTCAGTTCGACCAAGATGCCTTGATTAAAGAGACTTATCGTTTAGGCGCAAAAGCGTTTGTGACGAAAGACTGCGACCCCGCCGATCTGGCAGTTGCGGTGCAAAGAGCCAGTTTGGGTGAGCTGTATTTCATGCCACAGATCGCTGAACGGTTAGCTAATCTTTCGGTGCGTGGTGATGCTTCGCCACAAACTTTGCTTGATGAGCGTAGTTTGGAAATTTTCAAATTGATGGCAGAAGGCTTAACCAATGTAGAGATTGCAGAAAAACTCGATCTCTCACAAAAAACTATCAGCAATATCAGTCAAGCCGTCAAAGAAAAGCTAGGTATACATCGACCGGCTTTGATTACTAAACTTGCGATGAAACATGGCTTGATCGAGCCATGAACTTGAATATCGATAGCGCGCCAGAAAACAAGCGAGCCAAGTTCGGCGAACTGGTTTTACTCAAGAAGCTTCTGCTATGGCGCAATTGGAGTATCCGCACTCGCTTGACCGTGATCGCCGTTTTTCCTGTGGTGTATTTATTCTTCTCGCTGGTTTCTTACTCTTACTACGCCCGTGTGACCGAAGTTGAAGAGGAATTGAATAGTCGCGCTAAAACCATCACCACCGCCTTAGCCGATGGTGTGGAATACAACATCACTGCCGGTAATTTGCAAGGTATCAAACACATGATTTATAGCGTGATCCAATCGGATCGCGGCATCTATCGCATTGATATTTTTGATGCCAATAAAAAAGAACTGAGTCATGTAGAAAACGCAGGGAGAGCCAAGCCAGAAACTAATTTTGTAGAGTTGCCAATCCGGCGTCATATGGTGTGGGTGAACTTGCATACGGAGAGCGCGGATGAATTAGCAAAGCTGGATAACTCAAAAGAGAAAAGCCTGGTTCTAGGCTATGTACGCGTCACTATGACCAAATCCTATTTACTCAGCAAACAGCGTTACCGCTTCGCCATCGAAATGTTGATGTCGGTATTAGCGCTCTCAGTCAGCGCCTGGTTGGCGTGGTATCTGTCGAATAGTCTGACTAAACCTATGCATGGTGCGGTTGAAGCTTTGCGCGATATCAGTGCGGGTCGCACCGAAACGCAAATCAAGATTTCAGATGGTGGCGAAATCGGTGAACTACAAAGCTCCATCAACGAGATGGCGCACAGCCTGCACCAGTCTCAAACCCATTTAGAAAACACCGTGGCCGAACGCACTAAAGAGTTAATCGCGTCGCGCAATGAGGCACTCAAAGCCGACGCCGAGAAACGTCGCCTGATTCATAAAGTCAATGCCATCGTCGAAAACGAACGCCAAAGTATCGCCATAGAGATTCATGATGAACTCAATGCCTCATTGATTGCGGTGCGTTTAGAGTCAGAACGCATAGCTAAAATCGCCGCCAAGGCAGAGAACGATGAACGCTTTGCGCCGGTGTTTCAGGAGATACAAGGCAGAGCAAAAGCAGTCGTGAAACTGGCTCTGGATTTATATGCAAATGGTAGAAATCTGGTACGTCGTTTGCGTCCTGAAGTGTTAGATATGCTGGGTTTGGAAGGGGCGATTGAAGAGATGTTGCGACTTTACAATGCAGCGCATGAAGAATGCCATTTTGATTTTTCTTCGGAAGGTGACTTCGCGCAACTGGACCCGGATTTGGCCATTTCGGCTTACCGCATCGTGCAGGAAGCCTGCTCCAATGTACTTAAACACGCTCAAGCAAAACAAGTGGAAATTACCTTGCAAATGCATTCTGATAGACCGGTACTAAGAATCAGCGTGGCCGATGATGGTAAAGGATTTGACACCGGGCAAGTCGCCGATGGTGTCGGTCTTAGCGGCATGCGCGAACGCGTACTGGCTTGGGGTGGTGAATTTAATTTACGTAGTCAGGTCGGTGCGGGGACGACTATTGTGATTGAGTTGCCTGTCGAATTATTGATCTAGAAAATCGAAGGGTGCGTTGTGCGCACCCTCGTTGATCATATCAATATAGAAGTATCGTCGTATTTCAACGCGCGCCAAACAAGGAAGAAAACTGCTGCAACATCGCTGTCGGATTAATGTTGTCGGCATCGGCGACTTGTCCATTTGGCGTCAACTGATCAATCAGACCTGGCAAAATTGCGGCCAAACCGCCAGCAGTGTCTGAATGTGACATCCCACTTGCTTCGGCTAATTGATTTAAATGACCACCACCTAAAGCTTGCTGAATTTGATCTGCTGAAATCGGTAAATTTTGCCCAGTACCTACCCAGCTAGCGATCACCTCACCCAAACCTGCATTTTGAAATGCACCGATTAAACCCTGCAAGCCACCACCATTTTGTGTTTGGCTTAACAGGCTCAAAGCCGCTTGGACTAAATTACCCTGAGAGCCTCCCGACCCTTGTTGTGCATCGCCTAGCATACCCAAAGCGGCATCTAATAAACCCATGATGTTTCCTTTCTTGGTAAAGTGAAATGCTATGGTAAATCAAAAACCGCTTATCAATTGTGAACGATGTTTGCGGCATTCTAGTTTTTCAGTAAATTGTGTTTATGTTTTACAATCGGAGATCAGCTAAAGGCTAGGGAGGGAATATGACAATCGAAAAACAAAATCAACTTAAAGACGGCGATCGCTGTTCGGTCATCGGTGGAACACATAAAGGAAAGTCGGGCATCGTGCGTGATATTAACATCAGTAAGACGGGTCATCAGACCATCACCGTAGTGCAAGACAACGGTGAACGTTTCAAAACACTAGCTAAGAATGTCATGGTAAATGCGTAAAGTAATAGCCAATTGTGCCCGGTGGATTGGATCCGATCTTGTGCGAGCAATGTAAGTCATCATCAGACATGAAATTTATTGACGACAAATATAAATAGACCATAAAGAACTGCCATCATGAACAACTTGAAGTATAGACTAGCCACTTCCGCAGATATTCCCGCGATGTCCAAGATTCGTCTATCTGTACGTGAAAATGTATTGTCTAATCCCGCATTGGTCACCCAGCAAATGTATGAGGATTATCTTGACTCCTTAGGGCGCGGCTGGGTGTGTGAACTTGAGGGACAAATTATTGGATTCTCGTACGCAGCGATTGTGGATCATTCGATTTGGGCGCTGTTTGTCGACCCAGACCACGAAGGCCTAGGTGCCGGGCAACAGTTGCTCCATTTGGCTACGCAATGGCTGTTCGAGAAAGGTGCAACGAAGATTAAACTAGGTACCAGCCCAGACTCAAGAGCAGAACGGTTCTATCTTGCGCAAGGGTGGGCGCGAGGAGAGATGAAGAATGAGCGTGAGGTGTGTTTTACATTGGAGCGAGTCGCTAGCAAAATATGAAAACATATTAAAAATGAGTCTCACCGAGGCTATACATAAGTAAATAGCGAGATCCTCAAGATGCTTTTTCCCATTGCAAGTGAACCACTTTGTAGCCCTTCACTTTCAATAGGGCTAGTAGGGCAGGCACGGCCTTTGCGGTAATCGCATTAGCGTCGTGCATGAGGATAATCCCGCCGCCGGATTTATCCAGATTTTGCGATAAGCGCTTAAGCAAAATCTCAGTCGTATCATCAGGTAACCAGTCGTCGATCGTCAAATCTATTGACGCTACTGTCATTTTTTTAGCTTTGAGGGTATCTAGTAAAGGCGGGGTTTCTTCCAAAAAAGGAAAGCGATAAGCGGGCGCACTCGTGCCAAAGGTATCTTGATAAATCTTTTGTGCTTTCTTCAAATCGGCAAGTTGCTCATCGACGCTAAGCTTTGCTAAGCGTTGGTGACTATAGCTGTGCAAACCAAGCGTATGACCTGCAGCGACTACCCGTTTCGCCAACTCAGGATGACGCTCTATTTGTTGTCCTATCATGAAAAAACTCGCCTTACTACATTGATCGGCAAGTGCTTTGAGTACTAGCGGCGTATTTTCTGGCGACGGTCCATCATCAAAAGTCAGCACAACTTCATTTTTATTTAATGGCAGCGCCTTGTGTTGCTTCGTCCCATATAAAGCCGCTTCGCGTTTTAGGGTGATGGTGCGCGAAGTACCGAGAACCTGCTTATCGCAAGTCGCGGCCTGTACTTCATTGGATATCCATAGTAAGAGACAGCATGATAATGTCAGTCTTATATTCATAGGTTTGCTTGAATTGTCTTTAGGAGTCGTGTTGCACACTTCGGGCCATCATATGGCAGCATGATTAGCTAAGCAAGAATTTTGCATTGCACCGCCTCCAATTGATTAAAATGCTTGCTGTTTAATTGTCGTTAGTCGGTGATTATCTTTTTTTAATGCTGAAACGCAAGTGGAAGGAAAGTTCATGATTAAAGGATCTTGTCTTTGTGGTGCCGTTCACTGGACTTTTGCGGGAGAACCAGATGGTGCTACCGCCTGCAACTGCACTGCCTGTCGTCGCTATGGTGTGCTGTGGGCTTATGATTACGAAAATGAAGGCATAAGCGTTAGCGGCGAAACGCGAGCCCATGTGCGTGGAAGAGCGCTGGAATTTCATTTTTGCCCGAAGTGCGGCTGTGTAGCATTCTGGCGTAGTTTGCAACGGGATGAACAGGGTCGCCGCCGTATTGCAGTTAATCTACGATTGGCGGAACCAGCAGCGGTGGCGCAGATTGCTATTGATCATTTTGATGGGCTGGACACATTCGACGACTTGCCTCGTGATGGAAAGTGCGTTGCTGATTATTGGTTTTGATTTGCACTACACAGCGATTTCGTTCGCTGAACAAGCTACATGAAAAAAATTCAGAAAAATTGGATCATCTTGGCAGGTTTCATCGCATTGATAGGTGTTGCTATCCACATTGCAGCGATCTTTGGCGGCTCAAGCTGGTATGCGTATTTTGGCGCACCACCTGGTGTCGTGGAATCCGCTCGTAACGGCACCTGGCTTGCACCGGTAGGTGCCCTAGTCATTGCAGGCTTAATGGCGATTTGCGCAGCTTATGCTTTTTCTGCGCTCGGCATCATACGTCGTTTGCCATTATTACGGACGTGCCTGGCGGGCATGGCAACTATCTGCCTGCTTCGTGCATTGGTGTTGTGGCCCTTGATGATTAATCATCCAGAATTACGCAATACTTTCGAGATTGTTGCTGCTATCGTGTGGGGATTGGCTGGCATTGGGTTTGTGTTTGGATTGCGTTGGGTGCAGCTGAATAAACCGTGAGCGATTTCAGAACAGCTCGCACCGTTAAATCATAGAACACCTAAATTCATTTTGTTTTGGATTGCCAATCCTATCCTCGAATTTCATAGCAATGGAATATCCGTACGGTAAATTTCAAAAATTTTTACCGCGTAAGTGATCATTATTCTTCTCTTAAACCGCATAGAATGCTGCCGGCATGTGCATGTGTTTACAAAAGGTAAAAGTGCTATCAGGTGCTTCTTCTTGCGTGTAAGTCGCCTGCCGTTGCAAGTGAGATTAATCCATTTATTCAAGAGAGAATAATCATGAAATGTCCAGTATGTGAAAATGCTAATTTAATGATGTCGGAGCGTCAGGGAATAGAGATTGATTATTGCCCGCAATGCCGAGGTGTTTGGTTGGATTGCGGTGAGTTAGATAAAATTATTGAACGTTCTTTAGTAGTGCCAACTGCGGCTCAAGTTGAGCCGAAAATTTCTGCGCAAGCTCAGTCACCATCTTATCCTCAACAACCACCGCAGCCTTATCCGCAACAACAAACTTATCCACAGCAAGCGTATCCACAACAACAGCGACACCCAAACAGTTATGGCCATCAGCAGCAGCCACATGGCTATCACAAAAAGAAAAAAGAAGGCTTCTTATCTGAGTTGTTCGACTTTGATTAAACATTTCAATGTGATGCCATTTGCTTTATGATTAATTGTATGAGGGATTTAACTTACATTTGGTGGCAGCATATTGTTACGCTGCCCATTTAATGAAAAAGGACTTGAATGGCTTTAAGGCACTTTAGGTGGTACAAACTCACGACGCTTTTTGTTGGTGCCTTTTTAGTTTCGATGTTGTCTGCTTGTTCGACCGCTGCAGTAGAAGCAAGAATGACGTATTGGAGAGCAGAAACGGCAGCACGACTACCGCTTGGGGCAACTAAGGCTCAGGCTGAAGAATTTTTTACTTCACGGGGCGCCGAACTTAAATGCTGTGTTACGGCTCCACCTGGACCGAAATACCACTTCATCATTGAACGCAGAGTGGGAAGCGGTTTCATGATGGAATATGACGTAGCCGTGCTTGTCGAAATTTCAGGTACTGATAAAGTGAGCTCAGTTTCAGTTCAACGCTGGGGTGTAGGTATGTAACATCTACTCCGGTATGTGTTAAGTTTCAAGAATTTTCATTTCGATACTTATTAATACCCATCGTAAAGCGTGAGAAACCAAGATGCTAATAACTAAAAATTCCATTCCAAGTCGATTCCAGTTTGCTTTTGGCTTGGCTAGTATCCTAGTCAGCACGCTGGCTAGCACTGTCGTATACGCACAAGAGAATACCGATGCCATTTCTCCCTATCGGCCTTCAGTTTCTAGTCCTGCATTATTGCCTTTAGCGGGTCAATTGGAATTTGAGTTAGGCTTGCTGCGCGTGAAACAAGACGAGTTGCGTCGAGATAGCTTGCCGTATTTATTTAAGCTGGCATTTAGTAAAGAGTGGGGCGTGTTAGTCGGTGGTGAAGCGCAGGTGGTAAATCGGATAGATCGTGCCCCCACGCAACGTGGTTTTGGTGACTTTAATTTGGTATTGAAACGCGCCTTTTTGAATGCAGATGGCAGCGCCTTCGGTATCGAGTTAGGCAGTAAAATCGCCACTGCTAAAGAGGGTATCGGTAGCGGGAAAAATGATTTTGTTCTCAATGGAATTTACAGCCGCGATCTGGATGCGGTACATATGGACTTGAATGTCAATTTGACGCATCTGGGCTCTGTTGAGGCAGGTAGTTCCTCATTGCAAAAAGCCTGGTCAGCTTCTTTTTCCACACCGATCAATGATAAATGGGGGATCACCGGAGAAGTGAGCGGTACGCTACGCAGTGGCAGTGCTAGTACCGCACAGACTTTGCTGGCGTTGACTTATAGTCCGCACAATCGCTTGACTATCGATTTTGGTGTGGTGAAAGGCTTGAATAAAGGTGCACCTGATTACACTCTATTTAGTGGCTTTGTAATTCCGGTTGCTAAGTTGTTTTGAGTAAAAAAATCGATTCATTGGTCGCGTCGAAAAAGTAAGAATCACTTTCTTTGAGTTTTTCCATTAAGACTTAATTAAGTCCTGCAAACTAGAAATCTTCGCAGGACTCAATGGCAGTCGCCCGGCATCCTTTTTCCAAGAAAATAAAACCCGATTTGCTGCGCCGCAGATGCGTCCCTGGCAGGCGCCCATGCCGCAACGTGTATGCAGCTTGGCATCGCGCCAGTCGGTATGTTTTCTTAATTCTTGATAGCTGACATCTTCGCATCGACATACGATGGTGTCATTAACACAGAGCTGCTTAAGCTCGGGGCGCAAGGCAAAACTACGATGTAGGCGTGCAGCAAAAGCTTGCCACTTCTTGCGATCATTGAAGTATTTTTGTGCTTTGGCATTTTGCCCGCTCGCGGCATATCCTGCGATGCGACCTTCCGCCAGTGCCAGGTCAACACCGCCGATACCTGTGCCTTCGCCAGCGCAGTAGATGTTTTCTTGGGTACTGGTTTGCCACTCGTTGACTACTACTTTTTCGTAGTTTTCTAAATCTTCGAGTTTACAATCCAATGCCGCCGCCAGATCGATATTAGGAATCAGTCCATAGCCGCAGGCGAGTAGATCGCATGGGATTTCTTGGATTTCACCGAGTATCGATACCGTCGCACTGCCAACTTGTTCCTGTGCATGCGTAGTTAGATCAGCTTGAACCCGGGCTTGTGCACTCACTACATAACTATCAGCGTGATAGATCACTTGTTTTAAACTACGTCCTAGCTTTAGTGCCTGAGAGATTTTGCTTGGTGTGGCTAATAGACCTAAGGCGAACCTACTAAGCTGGCCAAATTTTGCCTGCTCCAAGATATGCGTTACTTCAGCACCACGCTCTATCAGGCTGGCGGCCACTGCTAACAGCAATGGGCCAGTTCCCGCGACGATAACGCGTTTGCCTGCTACCGGATATCCAGCTTTGGATAGGGCTTGCAGACCACCAGCACCGGTGACACCGGGTAGCGTCCAACCGGGGAAGGGTAATAAGAGCTCACGTGCGCCGGTACATAAAATGATTTTTTTTGCGATGAAAACTTGCGCCTCTAGTCTGCTTTGAGTCTCAACAATGATTTCAATTTCATCGTTTTTATGAGAGGCATGAATTACTTTAGATTGAAAATGAAAACGCACATGATGGCAATTGTTCAGCATATTCCACAAGGCGAGTGCTCTAGGGTCGCTTTGTGTGTGTGCTCCGCCACGCCAGATTTGTCCACCAGACATAAAGTTATCGTCAATGATATCGATTTGCAGACCCGATCCTGCGGCAGCGGCAGCGGCAGCCAGACCCGCTGGGCCAGCGCCAATGATGAGGATATCCGTGTTCATACTAATGCTCCGGTCAAGACCTGCATGTCTTTGGTGACTAGCGTTTGACAAGCTAACTGGTGACGCTGGCCATTGATCGTTACACGACACTCCTGACAAACACCCATTCCACATACTGGCGCGCGCGCTATACCTGTGACTGATAGCCGTGTGTGAAACACCTCGCACACAGCTAGCGCTGCCGCAACGCTGATGCCTGGCTCTACCTCATATACTTGACCGTTGATCGTGATGCTAAGCGTTGAGCAGATAGGTAGTTCTGGGTTCATGTCTGAGCTTGAGTCGGTATGTTCGGGTGATTTCATTGTGGCTTCGTTTTTTTAATTGTCGATTAGTGTTGCTGTAAATCCCTTGAAGGCCAGTAGGGGGCAATCGCAATTTTGCTGGTTTGTTGGCAGATTTGGTCTTTTAAAATTTCAGCGGTTGCCAGTGAAGTTGTAATGCCCAAGCCTTCGTGTCCGGTCGCCATCCATACGTTCTTGAGGCTAGGATGTGGCCCAATATAAGGCAAACCATCAGGCGTTGCTGCACGAAAGCCTGTCCAGGCGCGTATTGCTTTCAAATTTGCCAGTGCTGGTACATAGCTAATTGCCTGCGCTAACATTTTGCTGAGAATGTCGGAATCGATTTCTTTGTGAGTGACATCAAATTGACGCGACGAACCTATAAATACTTGTCCAGTTGGGCGTGGTTGCAAATTGAAGGCGACCGAGTCTCCGTCTGAAGCATGAGCGCTTTTGATATAGCCTAATTCTACCAACTGATGTCGAATAAAATTGGGGTAGCGATCGGTAATCAAGAGATGCCCTTTTTTGTAGCGCAAGGGCAGGTCCTCAATCAATTGTCTTGAAGCGATGCCATTTGCCACGACTACATGCTTGGCAAATATTTGGCTACCATCGGATAAAGCGACACCACCATCTATCAGTTTGCTGACGCTGCCACGATGGTGTACCGCCTTACCCGGTTTGGCTGCCAATGCGATATCGAGTAAAATTTTTGCACTCTTGGGTGGATAGACCAAAGCATCTTGTTTGACCAACAAACCGCCTGCTAATCCGGGGCGTAATTCTGGTTCGTGTTGATACAATTGTTTAGCGCTTAATAATTCCGAAGCGATACCATGGGCTTGCAGAATATTTAGTTTAGCTTGTGCAGCTGCCATTTCCTCTTCGTCGGCTGCGACCCAGATCGTGCCACATTGACTGTATTCATGTTTGTTTGATAGGCGCACATCATCGCTTACCAGTTCGCGCCACAATTTTAAGGAGTAGCTACTTAGTGCCAGTTCCGCGGGATTGTCATCCATCACGACCAAATGACCCATACCCGCTGCCGTCGCACCGCCACCTATGCTGCCGGGTTCAATTAAGCAAAGTTTGAGACCAGCTTTGGCGAGCGCGGCAGCGCAGGCGCAGCCTATGATGCCGCCGCCGATAATGATGACGTCGTAGGATTCCTGTTTAGTCATTGTCAGGCGTCCTTAGCGTATGCCATAGACGAAAGGGTCGCGCTCATCGAGTATCAAAGTAGCTTCTGCATTGACGAATGCGGTTCCGCGTAAAGTTGGGTGAATTTTTCCAGTTTCTTGGCTATGTTGGAAGCTGCCTTCGAACACGCTGCCTATGATACTTTCCTGACGCCAGATCTCACCTTCTTTGAGCTTACCGTCAGCCGCGAGGCAAGCCAGTTTTGCGCTGGTGCCTGTACCGCAAGGTGAGCGGTCATAGGCCTTGCCTGGGCATAGCACAAAATTTTGACTGTCATTTTCAGGTGCAGACGGTGATGCGAATAATTCTATGTGATCGATTTCTCCGCCATTGTCGCCAGTAATCCCGGCTGCACTGAGTGCTTCACGTACACGCCAGGCAAAACTCGTTAGCGCTTCTACGTTTGCCAGACGCATGTCTTGTCCATGCTCTGCGACGAGGAAGAACCAATTGCCGCCCCAGGCCACATCGCCTGTGACTGGGCCGTGTCCTTCGACCTCAACGGTGACTGAGTGCTTGGCGCGATACGCTGGCACATTATGTACCGTGACACTGTGGTCTTCATGCAACTCGACAGCCACTGCACCTACTGGCGTATCAATCTTGTGAACGCCGACATCCAATACGCCCTGATACGCCAGTGTGGCGACCAGACCCATAGTGCCATGCCCACACATGCCGAGATAGCCCACATTATTAAAAAAAATGACGCCCACTGAGCACGAGGGATCGTGAGGCTGGCAAAGCAGGGCACCGACCAAGACATCAGATCCGCGCGGCTCGCACACGACGGCACTGCGCACATGGTCAAATTTTTCTTTAAAGAGACTGACACGTTCCGACAAAGGGCCATTGCCCAGATCGGGGCCGCCGTCAACGATTAAACGGGTTGGCTCACCACCGGTATGGGAGTCAATAATATGAATTTTCTTGATGGACGTGCTCATGTTGGACTCTCCGTAGATGCTGGTAGTGGTAGAGGTTAATTATTGAAATCAGTGTAGCGAACTGGGTTTGCGCCGTCTTGTTTATTTATAGTTTATCGGATGCCGAAATCAGCATAGTCATGTCTTCTTTCTGAATGCTTAATAAAATGAGTAATTGACTATGCTCTTTTGTATGTTCCATTGTGTTTGATTTCATTCGTCAATTGAGGAACTAAATTTCTGTAAAATGTTCTTAACTTCTCCGTTATTAATCCTAACCAGGCAACACATTATGATAGATTTTAGAAGCGATACGGTAACCCGTCCCACTGTAGCAATGCGTATGGCGATGGCAAATGCCGAAGTCGGGGATGATGTATATGGTGATGACCCTAGTGTGAATGCACTGGAAGAAAAGATGGCTCAACTCACCGGAAAGGAATCAGCCTTGTTGGTGCCGAGTGGTACACAGAGTAATTTAATTGCTTTGCTAACCCATTGCGGACGTGGTGACGAATACATTGTTGGACAAAATTATCATACCTATTTGTATGAGTCCGGTGGCGCTGCCAGTCTTGGTAGTATCGTGCCGCAACCGGTCGCTGTGGAAGCAGATGGTAGCTTGGATTTGGATAAAATTAGCGCGGTGATCAAACCTAAGGACGTGCATTATGCGCATTCTAGGTTACTGAGTTTAGAAAATACCCATCTGGGTAAAGTGTTGAGTAATAGTTATTTGCAGTCGGCGATCGCGTTGGCACAGTCGCATCAGATGGCGACCCATCTAGACGGTGCACGGATATTCAATGTGGCGGTGGCGCAGCAGATGCCTGTGAGTGACATCACCGCACCATTTGATACGGTGTCGGTGTGTTGTTCGAAAGGTTTGGGGGCACCTATCGGCAGTCTCTTATGTGGACCCCGTGATTTCATTTTAGCGGCACGTCGTTGGCGCAAAATGGTGGGTGGCGGTATGCGTCAGGCTGGCATGATTGCGGCAGGGATAGATTACGCATTGGGTCATCACGTGGCACGTTTAGCGCAAGATCATGCCTTGGCTTTGAAACTGCAACATGAGTTGCGCCAGATCGTTGAGTTAAAAGTGGAAGAGGCTCACACCAATATGCTCTATATAGAATTTGCGTCGCAAGAAATCGGTTTGCGAGCAGGAAGCTATTTACAAGAGCGTGGCATTTTGATTTCGGCAGGGAAGCGTGTGCGTCTGGTGACTCATCTGGATATCAGTAGCGATGCTGCGGAAAATTTTGTGCATGCTTTGAAACAGTTTTTTCATTCTAAAGACGAGCATGCAGGGTCTGATCTGGCCCTCAATATGGCTTCATCAAACCCTTATTGAAACACTGGAAGTAGCACTTTTGCAGACCGAATCGCTTGTTAATTCAACTCAAGCTATACGACTAAATCTACCTGTTGCATGGTCTTCGCGTGACCATCTTCCGTTAGCCATAAGCCCGACGAGCGTATCTGTCCATCGCTCTGATTTTGGGTATTCTTAAGTTCGAATGGCGTGCTGACATTATCCAAATAAAGCGCGCCGACATTGGCTTGCTTTAAACTTTGTAGTTGATCTTTGCCGCTGCCGTCCTTAGTCCACACTTGAAGTTTTTTGTAGATCGCATCGTTTTCATCTATCCAATGGTTACCGTCACTGTCATAGGCAGCCAGCTCGGCAAAACCATTGCCTGTGCCGGGACCAAATAGTTCTGTGCCATCATTAATTTTGCCATCGCCATTTTTATCGAATGCTAAGAAACCTGAGCCTTGTACAAAGGAAATGTTTTCTTTTTTGCCGTCCGCATTCAGGTCGAAAGCAAATTTTTGTGAGCTGAGTTGGGCACTGTTGCCAGAAAAATTAAGTACCAGCGGATCGACTTTTTTTGCATCACCGAGACGTATCTGTTCGCTGCTTTCTTCATGATAACTGCGTTGTAAATTGAAACTGAGATTGAATTCAATTTTCTTATTATCTGCCGTGATGATAGTACCGCTGGCTTGAAAACTACTCTGTTCGGTTTCGGTATAGGAACTACGCCTCTCAATTTCGACTCCCCATCCAGCGCGTTTCGCCACCGGTGCAGTTGGTGTCGCTTGATTTGCGTTGCTATTCGCAGCAGAGGGAGGGCATGCGCTATCTTCGCATGGTTTCATGTCGGCAGGATTTAAGGTCGTAATTTTCCGACCTGTCAGTAATTCGACTATATATTTAATGAGTGCATAGCGTGGATCTTTGGCAATCTCATCATCGATATTCTCAATTGCCTGTGCTTCTTGGGTTTGGGCTGAAATCGCAGCATCGGAGAGCTGTACCTGATCGACTTGTGTGAGTTGAGAAGCTTGAGGCGTGGAGCGACTTTCTAATCTATTGTTACGACGTCCTTCAAAATCGGGACGCTGTTCACCTATCCAGGCACGCATTGTCTCTTGCGTCTCAAGTCGTTTGCTGGCGTTGTAATTGCCTTGAAGTTGAATATCAGAAGTAGCGATTTTCATGGCGGTATCCCGTTATGCGGTTTGATCTAGAAGTACAGGCCATTCTTGACTCGTCTCGGTATGCGCAGCAAACAGATGTGCGGTAGCATCGCCATCACTTTAGGGAATGGCCATCAGCTTTTTACGTAAGCTTTCACGTAATTTTTTCACCTAATGAGGTAACGGAGCTTTCTTAAAAAGCTTGATTTGTTTGTTTAGATAGATTCATCGTAAAAAGCGTCATCGACTGCTGATTATTGATCTGTAGCCCAGATTAATAATCAGTAGTTACTAAGAAACTTCTATCTAAATTGAATCGTAGTAGCGTTGTCGCATCCGAAAACATGGCAGCGAAGAAAACTATGTCCTTCCTAGTTTTGGTATCATGCGGCAATAAACTTAATGATATTCTTACTGAAACCGAAAGCTGCTAATGTTAAAAATCTTAGGTAAAGCCAGCTCTATCAATGTGCGTAAAGTGCTTTGGACATGCGCTGAAATTGACTTGCCATTTGAGTTGAGTGAATACGGCTCAGGTGCACCACATGCTGTTGATACGCCAGAATTCCTGGCCATGAATCCAAATGGCATGGTGCCCGTCATTCAGGATGAAGGTGTGACTTTATGGGAATCTAATACGATTTGCCGTTATTTGGCTACCCGTCATCAATGTGTTGATCTGCTACCGCAAGACCCAATGCCACGCGCTCAAGTCGAAAAATGGATGGATTGGCAGGCAACGGAGTTAAACAATGCTTGGCGTTACGCCTTTATGGCAACGGTCAGACACAGCGCTAACCATAAAGATCCTGATGCAATTGCACATAGTGTCAGAGAGTGGAATCGTCATATGGCCATGCTAGATCAGCAATTGCAACATACCCAGGCTTTTGTAAATGGCGAACAGTTTTCCTTAGCCGATATCGTTTTGGGCTTGTCGCTAAATCGTTGGCGCTCGGCACCAATCGCGCATGCGCATTTACCGGCCTTGGAGACTTATTTTGAACGACTATCACTGCGTCCAGGATTCTTAAAATATGGCGCGAATGGTATAGCTTAGTCTTAGCCGACGCATACCTTACAGCTGCAGACGAATCGCTTTCACGGGATAATTGGCTTTTTTACCTTTAAAAATAAATACAATGAGCTTTGCTACTTGGTTTTCTTTTTTCTGTGCCGCGTGTTTGATCGCTATATCACCGGGTTCTGGTGCGATTTTGTCGATGTCGCATGGACTCAATTATGGTGTCAAACGTGCGAGTGTCACCATATTGGGCTTGCAGTTTGGACTGTTATTGGTGTTGATCGTCGCCGGTGCAGGCGTTGGCTCTTTATTACTGGCATCTGAAACTGCATTTGGCGTTGTGAAAATTTTAGGTGCTTTGTATTTGATGTATTTGGGCGTTACACAGTTTTTTAGCCAGCCCCAAGCGAGTGTTGTGGTGCAGGACGCAAATGCCGGCGCCCACATTCCCAGTTTTCGCCGTCGCGTGCTGACGGGATTTTTGACCAATGCCAGTAATCCCAAAGGGATCGTGTTTATGGTGGCGGTTTTGCCTAACTTTATTAATAGTCAAGCTGCTTTGTTACCACAATTGACCATCTTGGCCATCACGATGGTCGTGATCGACAGCACCGTCATGCATAGTTATGCCTTGCTTGCGTCTTCTTTGCAAAACTTGATGCGGGATGTGAAAGCACAGCGCATACAAAATCGACTATTTGGAGCCGTCTTGATGCTGGTAGGGGCGAGTTTGTTTTTTGTTAAGCGAGATGCCAGCGCGATATCTGCTTGATTTAGCCAGATCATACGGACATACCTATTTTGAATTCTTCTGTCGTACTATTTCCACTACTGCCGATAGTTGCAACATTGCACCTAAGGAAAACAGAAAATCTGGGATAATGAGGATTCATTGTTTCTTATGATTATCAATTTGCATGCGTTTTGAGACGATTCCTGAAGAACCCGAAGAAATGAGCGATACCGCTTTGGCAAATCGTCGTTTAATTGGCGGCATTTTGGTCTCATTGTTACTGCATGCGATCATATTGTCTTTGCAATTTGGTATCCCAGGTTTAGATTTGCCCAGTTTGGAGGCGCCGTGGAAAGAACGTCGCACGGCTATTGAGCCTTTGCAAATCGAGATCGCGAATCCTGCACCGCAAGCGTTGCCTGTGAAGCCTACCCCATCTGTTACCACACCAGAATTATTTAAACTACCAACGCCAGTATTGCCTGCGCCCATACCGAAAGCCAGTGAGCCGCCACACAGTGGGATTCAGCTGGTCGCGCCTTTGGCTAAAGTTGAACCTGTCGCTGTCAAAAAAATCACCAAGCCAAGTAAGACAAAAGCACCAGCCGCTACCCCACCGCCGCGGACTGTGAAGCGGGTATTGCCACCGGCCGAATCCCCAACTCGCATCATTGCCCAAGATCAAGTTAAGAACGATGATTTTGTTGTGCCTTTGACTAGCGAAGAAGAATTGCAACGTCGTGCGGAAGACAAGAAAGAGAATAAGCAGAAAGCGGAAGCAATTCCAGAGGATGCCATCATCGATAAGAATGCTGACCCTGATTTGCTCGCCGAGCAAAAACGTCAGGATGAGCTGAAAAAAATAGAGCAGGAAAAAGTGCTGCAGGAACAGAAACGTGAGGCAGATCTTCAACAGAAAAAATTAGCGCAAGCGGCAAAAGAAAAATTGCGCCAACAAGAAGAGCAGCTCGCGCAGCAAATAGCGCAGCAAAAAGCCACACAAGAAAAAATGGCGCAAGAGAGATTGGCTCAAGAAACGGTGCAACGAGAACGTGAGCGAGCGATCGAAGAGATGTTGCGTGAAACGAAGCGCCAGGAGTTATTGACGCAAGAAACGTTAAAGCAAGAAGAGCAAAGACGACAGGCAGAACAAAAACGTTTGCGTCAATTGGCGCAAGAACAAGAGCAACAAAAACAAGAAGCCCTGGCTCAGGCGCAATTGCGTCAGAAGCAGCAAGAAGAATCTGAGAAAAAGCGTGCTTTAGAAATTGCGGAGCGCAAGAGAGCTGAAGAGTTAGAGGCGCAAAAACTTGCCGCCCAGATTGAGCAAAAACTACAGGAACAGCGTCTTGCCGAACAAAAGGTCTTAGAACAAAAACTAGCAGAACAGCGTGCTAACGAACAAAAGATCGCTCAGCAAAAATTAGCTGATCAAAAAATAGCGGAACAGAAGCTGGCAGAACAAAAACAAGCAGAACAAAGAGCAGCGGAACAAAAGTTGGCAGAGCAAAAGGCATTAGCTGAGGCGACCGCACGTGCCAACGCAGAACGTGAGGCTGCGGCGGCCACTGCTGCCGCCAATGCGGCACGTTTGGCTGCGGGTAAAGGGAATACTGATAGCACAGGACAGGGTAAGGGTGGTGGCAATAATGCCGCAGGGAATGCTAACTTAGCGTCGAGCTTAGGCAAGGGCGATCTCGCCAGCCGTTTGCGCGAACAGGCGCGTAGCGGAGATTTGTTTAAGTCAGCTCCCGCAACGCCCTCGAATGGCAAATTGCCCGACGATAGTCGTTCACGCCGACGCAGCTTCTTAGGGGCTTACGATAAAGAAGTGCCGCTGCGTATGTATGTTGATAGCTTGAAGCAAAAGATGGAACGTAACGGTAATTTGATTTATGAAAAACGTTCACTCAGCGATATCGAACACAATGTTTTGATTAACATGGTGATACGCAGTGATGGCTCGATAGAAGATGTAACTATCATGCGCACCAGTGGTAATCGTGCAATCGATGAGAAAGCCCGTAACATCATCATGGCAAATGCACCGTTTTCTGTTTTCCCTCCAACGCTGGCGGCGAAGTATGATGTGATAGAAATTCAACGAGTTTGGAGTTTTGGAGATCGCCTTCGTATTTTGGAAGATCTCCCGCCTTCGTTTTGATCCTACAGTTAAGCGAGAAAATATGCGTATTTTGATGACGGGTGGCACGGGATTAATCGGCCGTCGCCTTTGTGCCGCTTTGACCGCACGCGGTGATCGAGTTACCGTATTGAGCCGTCGCCCACAGCAGGTCGCAGCTTTGTGTGGCGCCTCGGTAAAATCGATACAGAGCCTCGATGAATATACCCCGAACATAGAATTTGACGCGGTGATCAATCTGGCAGGCGAGCCTATCGTTGATGCCCGATGGACTGCGCAACGCAAACAAATGTTACTCGATAGCCGGGTGGCATTGACCACGACTTTGGTGCAAAAAATCAAACTGGCAACACACCAGCCTCAAGTTTTACTGAGTGGCTCGGCGATCGGTTACTACGGTATGCATGAAGAACAAAGCCTGACTGAGGATGACGCCTCAGGTCATGACTTCTCTGCGCAATTATGTGCTGCTTGGGAGCAGGCCGCATTAGTGGCGCAAGACACAGGCGTACGTGTGGTATTGCTACGTACAGGCTTAGTCATGGATGAAAAGGGCGGGCTTTTAAAGAAGATGTTATTGCCATTTCGTATGGCGCTGGGCAGTCGCTTGGGCAATGGCCGGCAATGGATGAGTTGGATACACAGGCAAGATTACTTGCGCGCCGTCTTAACTTTGTTAGACGACCAAACCGCAAAAGGTGCATTTAATTTGACCGCGCCGCAGCCTGTGACGAATGCGCAATTTACCCAGACTTTGGCTAGTACGGTGCACAGACCGGCTGTCTTTTTTGCCCCGGCGACCATGTTAAAGTTGGTTCTCGGTGAACGTTCTGATTTGCTTTTATCGGGTCAAAAAGTCGTACCGCAAGCTTTGTCCGAGCGTGGTTTTAAATTTGAATTTGCTGATTTGACTTCGGCGCTTCGAGACTTGCTCAAGTAGTGGTGGGAGCGTGATGGAACGACCGAAACGGCAAATTTGCCCACGATGTTTGCGCGCTAGCCTAGCTTGTATCTGCGCTTGTGTCCATCAGGTCCAAAGTCAAACCGAAGTACTCATTTTGCAGCATCCTGCCGAGACTAAGCATGTCAAAGGCAGCGCCCGCTTGCTACATCTTTGCCTTCCTAATAGCGCCATCATGATTGCTGAAGTATTTGACGAAGCCGAGCTTAAACAAACATTAGAACGAGATGAAAAGCAAAGTGTCTTGTTGTATCCAGAGACGACTGGTTTGCCCACGGTATCTAAATTTTTGAAGCAAGAAAGTAATGCTATACGTCTAGTCGTCATCGATGCAAGTTGGCGTCACAGTCGTCAAATGCTCTTAAAAAATCCTTTGCTGCAACGCCTGCCGCGCTATGCATTGCGTGAGGTGCCAGCTTCGCGCTATCAAATCCGACATGCGTATGCCGACGACCAGTTATCTACTTTAGAAGCCTGTACTTATGCCTTGATGCAGTTAGAAAGTGATGCGTCAAAATTTGAAGCCTTGTTGCATTCTTTCGATGCGTTTAATCAGATGCAGATTGAGTTTGGCGTAAATAATTTGTTGCGCGATAAACGTAAATAGTTGCAACTAAGCTCAACTAAGCTTAGCGTAACTAAGTGAGATCACAGCTACATCAGCACATTAATCATCGCATTTCCTATCCCTATCAAGGCCGAGCCTGCCAGTAATCCAGCCGCAACCGCCTGCATGCCATCGATCCATACCTTATAGCCCTTACTATCTTTTGGACTGTGCTTATGTTTACTGTCCATCAACCAAAATACAAACGCGCCTATCCACATGGCGAGTACGGCTTCTGGCGGTAGTACCACGCCTAAGCCAATCGAGACGGCAGAAATAGGAAATTTTCCTTTGCTGATGATCGTGGCGGTTTCAATTAGAACAGCAGCGATGGCGGCGACCACGATGGAGATAATCGCGCTATGGGACAGGTTATTGAAACCATGCCCGATCAATTCAGCGACGCCTTTCCATTGCATCGCAGCGGGAAAAGCAAACTGATCCGTCACGATGGTGGCAGTATTGCGTACACCATTGGCGTCTGGCGGTAAGAACAGTAAAAAGTACACAGGAATGCAAGCCAGCGTGCCAGAAAAAATACCGATCAAATGTCCCAACACTTGATGCCGAGGTTTGGCACCCAGCATATAGCCGGGCTTAATATCGGATAACAGACTAGCAGCGCTAGAGGCGACTTCAGCTGACATCCCAGCGGGAATGAGATTTGTAGCAGGATTGCTGCGATCCAGCGCGCCCATAGAGAACTGGGTGATCTTGGATAAACCACTGGTCGGTATCCAAGAAGTTAAGGCCATAGAATTAATGCAGATCACGGTCAGCAGATACACGAGAGCTAAAGAAATAAAGGCAAACAACCAAGGCACACCAAAGAAAGTATGGGTTGCCCACACCCCTAATAAACTAAAGACAGGGACACCGAGGTAAGAAATCCATAATGGCACTTCGATATGCGCAAGTACATCTTTGCCTTGATCCGTATCGGGTTCTTTTTTGAACAGTCGCGACAGACCCTTAAAGATTTCTGGCTTGGCAAACAAGCTGATCAAAGCCGCCACCACCATGATCACGATACCCCACCACAAGGACCACTGATTTACGATTTCTATGCGTGACAGCGGTACTAATTTACCGTCGAGTCCCATGCGCTGAGCGATGTCACCACGACTAATCATGATGGGCCCGAGGATGGCAAAATTCAGTACCGTACCGATCAGGCAACTGGTCGCAACCCGTATGCCCATCAAGGCACCAACGCCCAGCATGGCAGCGTCGAGGGTAAAGCGTAAGCCTAGGGTACGAAAATCAACACCTAAGATTTTGGGTATCCACAAGTCATATTTGACCGCCGCTAGATAGTAATAAGTATCCAGCCTTTCTTTCAAATACCAAGGTTCACTCAAACCTGCCCACTGATCCAGTCGCAAGAGTTTAAATTGCAGCAGTTTCATCCAGCCATCGCTCACAATCACTTGTAAGGCCGCAGCCCACAGGCAGACTTTAGCCAGCAATTTTGCTTTAAAAATGCCGCTTCCAGCATCGCCGTTATACAAGGTATCGAGTACCACGCCACAGGCATTGCCTTCGGGGAAGGGTAGTTGTTCTTCATTGATAAAACGGCGTTTAAGTGGAAAGGCCAACAATACGCCGAGAATTGCGATAACCACCATCCAAATCAGCATCTGCCACCAACTAGGAATAATCTCAGTGATCATCATGTAAGCCGGCAGGCAAGCCACCAGAGGCATAGTCATATAACCCGCCGAAGTCGCTATTGATTGTGTACAGTTGTTTTCTAAGATGGTGAAGTCTTTGGAAAGACCCGCGCTCTCCAGTGCTTTGAAAATACCAAATGCTAAAATCACCGAGATCAGATTGACGCCGATAGAAATGCCGGTCTTGGCACCGATGTACATTGCGGTAGCAGATAAGATGCCACCCAGTAAAAAACCCGATAAGCCCGAGCGCCAGCTCAATTGGGCCATATCTCCTCGAAATACCTTCTCCAACCACCACTGATCTTTTTGATGGCGAGTCCAAGTTTGTATCTGTGTCTCGTTCAGCTGTTGAATTGCCAAGATAGCCTCCAGATTTGCATTGTGCTTGAAGTATCTAGGGCAGTTGTAGTGTTGTCAAGTTAAGTGGGTTATTATGCCGCTTACTTTTTTTGCATTAAAAAACATTGCCTCAGATGACTAACACAACTTTAGTAAGCTCTTTTCGTTCGACGCGTTTGATTCTTTGGTGCTTGATCGTATTGTGTCATTGCTTGGTCATCGTCTTTTTGAGTCGGCCAAACCTCGGGACGAATACTAGGTTCTCAAACTCTGTAATGACTATCGTACCGATTAATCGCTTAGCGACACCTGATCCGGCGCCACCCGCCAAGTCTGCGGCTTCGAACAAGAAAGCGCTCAAACCGCGAGAGTTACAAACCTCACTCAATAAGCCCACTAAGACGGTCGATGCCAAAGTCAGCGAACAGGTTTCGGTGGAAAAAGGAAGTAAAAACGAATTAGCAAGTGCTCCATTAACTGGTTCTGATTCAGGTAAAGACTTGACGACCTTAGCTAGTATCGCGAATCGCTATCAATTACAGGTGCCCAAATCCGTCGCCGAAGAGACACTGACACCCGCTCAGCAAGCAGCACAAGACGTGCGTTCGAATTCTGCCAAATTAACTAAAAGTGAGAAATTTTCGGTGGCGATGGGTACGCTGGACTGTGTATTCCAAACACGCCTTGCTGATGGCAAAATTGTGCGCGAACCGGGCAAGTGGGTCGAGGTGGCAGCACGCTCAAACGTTACTAAATTAATTTTATCTAAATCACGCTTCTGCGTCAGACTACATCAGGCAGAGGATGCAAACGGGAATGATTTGACGGCGATTAGTTCGGGTATTAAAGGGAAGTTGTAGGCGCATAATTCGACGCAAACTTGGATGCGCGCTACAAAACAAAAAAGCCTCGTTACCGAAATAACGAGGCTTTCTTTGAAACAGAGAACTTAGAACGCTAGGCTCTGGTTCGGTTACCGCATTTACTTCATGATTACATCATGCCGCCCATACCACCCATGCCGCCCATGCCGCCCATATCATGGCCGCCACCACCCGCTGGTTTGTCTTCTGGCAATTCAGCAACCAAAGCATCAGTTGTCAAAATCAAGCCAGCAACAGATGCTGCGTTTTGCAATGCAGAGCGTGTTACTTTAGCTGGATCGAGAATACCCATTTCGATCATGTCGCCGTAGGTATCGTTTGCTGCATTGAAGCCGTAGTTGCCAGTGCCGTTCACAACAGCATTGATCACTACACTTGCTTCGCCACCCGCGTTTGCAACGATTTCACGCAATGGTGCTTCGATTGCTTTCAAGACTAATTTGATACCTGCGTCTTGATCTGGATTGTCGCCTTTGATTACGCCAGCTGCTGCACGTGCGCGGAGCAATGCAACGCCACCGCCAGGAACAACGCCTTCTTCAACCGCTGCACGGGTTGCGTGCAATGCGTCTTCAACGCGTGCTTTTTTCTCTTTCATTTCAACTTCAGTCGCTGCACCAACTTTGATCACTGCAACACCGCCAGCCAACTTGGCAACGCGTTCTTGCAATTTTTCTTTATCGTAGTCAGAAGTCGCTTCTTCGATTTGAGCGCGGATTTGTTTTACGCGGCTTTCGATACCGACAGCAGGACCTGCACCGTCGATGATGATGGTGTTTTCTTTGCTGATTTCGATACGCTTAGCTTGACCCAATTGATCCAAAGTTGCTTTTTCCAAAGTCAAACCAACTTCTTCTGCAATCACTTGGCCGCCAGTCAAAATCGCGATATCTTCCAACATCGCTTTACGACGATCACCAAAACCTGGCGCCTTAACAGCAGCAGTTTTCAAGATGCCACGGATGTTGTTCACCACCAAAGTTGCCAACGCTTCGCCATCGACATCTTCTGCGATGATCAACAAAGGACGACCAGATTTTGCAACCTGTTCCAATACCGGGAGCAAATCACGGATGTTAGATACTTTTTTGTCGTACAACAAAACAAATGGGTTATCCAAAATCACAGCTTGTTTTTCTGGATTGTTGATGAAGTACGGTGACAAGTAGCCACGGTCAAATTGCATACCTTCGACGATATCCAATTCGTTTTCCAAAGATTTACCATCTTCAACAGTGATCACGCCCTCTTTGCCGACTTTGTCCATTGCTTTAGCAATGATGTCGCCGATGTTTTGATCGGAGTTTGCAGAGATAGAACCAACTTGAGCGATTTCTTTATTTGTTGTTGTTGGGCGAGCGATGTTTTTAACTTCCGCTACCAAAGCCACAACTGCCTTGTCGATACCGCGCTTCAAATCCGTTGGATTGAAACCAGCAGCAACATATTTAAAGCCTTCGCGAACGATAGCTTGTGCCAATACTGTCGCAGTAGTTGTACCGTCACCAGCGTTGTCAGAAGTGCGGGAAGCAACTTCTTTCACCAACTGTGCGCCCATGTTTTCGAGGCGATCTTTCAGTTCGATTTCTTTAGCGACAGACACACCGTCTTTAGTCACGGTAGGCGCGCCGTATGAACGCTCCAAAACTACGTTACGACCTTTAGGGCCCAAAGTTACTTTAACTGCGTTAGCCAAAACGTTAACACCGTTAACGATTTTTGCACGTGCGTCATCGCCAAATACTACTTGCTTAGCTGCCATAATAGAATTTCTCCAAAATAAATGTAAAAGTGAATGGGTTGCGGTTCAATTATTTTTGAACGATAGCGAAGACGTCTTCTTCACGCATAACCAACACTTCATTGCCGTCAACTTTGACAGCTTGACCAGAATATTTACCGAACAACACGCGGTCGCCGACTTTAACTTCTAAAGCGCGCACTGTGCCGTTTTCCAATACTTTGCCGTTACCGACAGCCAGTACTTCACCTTGATCTGGTTTCTCTGCTGCTGCGTCAGGCAAAACGATACCGGATGCTGTTTTTGTTTCTTGATCCAAACGTTTAACGATAATGCGATCGTGCAGGGGACGAAGATTCATACTAACTCCTAAAAAAATTACAAAAGTAAAATTACCAAAGTAAACAAAATGCAAAAATGTGAGCTCGCGTGTTTTGCGCTTTGTGCTCTGCAGCCCACTACATGGGAGCAACACAAGCCACTTTCAAGCCCTCAATTCCACAAGGGAATATGTTGCTAAAAGTAAATGCTAGTCGAATTGTTAGCACTCTCTCTCGCTGAGTGCTAATTATATGGGCGGGGTAGGGCTTTTTCAAGGAAGAAAGTTGAAAATAGCGGTTTTATTTTAAAAATCAGGGGCTTAGCCTCGATAGGCTAGGCGTTTGGCGCATAAAAAATAGCAAATCGGGGTGATATCTGTTCGTGGTCGCTGTAACAAGAGATTTAATTACAAGTGATCGAGTGGGCTGCGCACACCTGCGGTAATTTTTAGAACATGGGTGTAAATCATCGTTGTACTCACATCACTGTGCCCTAACAAGTCTTGAACCGTTCGGATGTCACAACCGTTTTGTAGTAGGTGAGTAGCAAAACTATGACGCAAGGTGTGTGGCGTCGCAGGTTTATGTAAGTTAAGTTGCTTCAATGCGGTCGTAAATGCGCGCCGAAAGGTTTGCGTGTAAAGATGATGCCGTCGTACGATGCGGCTGCGAGGATCGGTGGAATAAGTTGCTTGCGGAAAAACCCAAAACCAAGCCAAACTGTGTCCTGCTTGTGGATACTTTTTATCGATGGCAAAAGGCATCTCAACGCCACTCATATGTGCATCCAGATCGGCACGCCAAATTCTTCTACTTTGTTGAATTTGACTCTGCATCGACGTCCGTAAGCTGTCGGGTAGCATGATTACGCGCTCTTTTGCACCTTTTGCCTCTCGAATGATGATCGCCGAATGATCAAAATCAATATCTTTAATACGCAAGCGAGCGGCCTCCATAATTCTCATGCCAGTGCCGTACAAAAGACTCGCGAATAGGCCATATTCAATGTGGGTACGATTAAGTTCTTGTAAGATACTTTGAACTTCTAATTTAGTGAATACAACCGGAAGTCGCTGCTGTGTTTTTGGTCTGCCTATCTGCCCCATCCAAGGCAGTTCTATCTGTAAAACTTCTTTGTATAAAAATAGGATCGCGCAGAGTGCTTGTTTGTGTGTAGACGGTGATACATGTCGCTCCGTTGCCAACATAGTTAGAAAGCTTTCAACTACCCTTACTCCCATTTCTAGCGGGTGTCGTAGCCCAGACCAGCGAATAAAGAAACGAATCCAATAAACGTACACTTTTTCTGTAGATAAGCTGTAATGCTTATAGCGCATGCGCTCACGCACCTGGTCTAATAACCGGGGTTTTGCGACTGTCTCTGAAGTGATGTTTTTGTCCATTTGGTTATACTGTATATATGCTCAGTATAACCAAATATAGCGAGGTTTCATGCGCATTTCAAGAGGTTTCGAACAAATTGTGTTTTTTTGCTCGACAAGTTAATATGCATTTTTGTCAAATTAAATTAAAGTTAAGCAGTCTCACTAATCAAGGAATAATTTGTGCTGGAAAATGCCGCAGGTTTTAAAACAAAAAAAGACGACGTCTTTGGTCGTATAGCATCAAAGTATGATTTGCTTTGTGATCTTTTTAGTTTTGGTATCCATAGAGTCTGGAAGTCGCGAGTTGCTTCTATAATTGCAGATGCGCAATGGTCTACGTTTTTGGATACCGCATCTGGTACAGGCGATATCGCGCTTCGTGTTATTAGAAAAGCCGATATTAGTTCAAACAAAAGAATTATAGTTTCTGACATTAGTGAGAAAATGTTGGAAATTGCAAAACTGAGAATATCTAAAACAAATACATCCAATGTTGAAATTAGACTTATAGATGCATGTTCAATGCCTGAAATTGGGAGTGAGTCAATTGAACTATTTTCAATGTCGTTAGGCCTGAAAATATGTGAGCGCACTTCGGCGTTGAAAGAAGCATTTAGAGTGTTGAAGCCCTCTGGAAGGCTTGTGGTTCTCGAAGCTTCAAATATTCCCATAAAGCTAGTTCATAGGTTATACCTGAAATATATGGCTATTGTTATGCCGCTTATTGGTTGGCTTGCTACAAATGGTGATGCATCTGCATATAGATATCTGCTGCAGGGTGTCGAGGCATTTCCAACTGCTGAAGAATTGTGTTCTGAATTAGCTGAGATTGGTTTTGAAGAAATTAGCTTTGAACGCCTTTCTTTTGGTATCGTTGCAATTCATGTGGCAGTAAAACCAAATTGCAATGCTTAACAAGTCGTTGCAGCACCGTTCCGCTTCGCTGCACTGGACAGTTTTAAGTCGCGGTTTTATGGTTTTGCTGCGCAAAAGTATTCCATAAAACCACAACTTAAAAACTGCCGCTGAACTCTGCGTTAGGCCATGTATAAATCCACGATGATAGCGATTGCGGTAATTGGTTTGCTGTATTTGCCATCGTTCCTAAAGCGTCGCAAATCGCAAATCAGCAAGATCGCAAATAAGCCAATCCGAAAAACTGTGACTAACAAACCCATTCAAAATACTCAGGCGTATGAAGGCGCAAAATCAATAATTAAGAAAGTCTTCGTTGAATTGAAACCTGATGGTGAATCGAATCTGCATCGCGAAAAGATAACCGAAGCCGACATTCCTTTAATTGAAAAGTTGGAATTTAGGGACTGGTGTGGCAATGAATTCGATATACCCCAATTGCTCAGGTTGTCGACATGGATAGTGAACCAACAGAAGAGCATAATACTTATAGGGCTTGGTGGCGGCTGTTTTGAGATTCCGGAAATGTACGACTTTGTATACAACGGAATCAAGATAAGAATACATTGCGGTGGAGGCGGCGCATCAGCAAAGACCTTCATCAAGATGCCAGATCAAAGCGTTAACATCACGTTCCATGTCACAGAAATACAAATACCACAGGAACTTGGGCAGGACCAAGACGCAATATTGACACTAGCCGCAGAAGCCTTAGCAGTTGAAATGTTTGGTTCTAATGCAGAGGTAAAACTGACAGTCGAATTCAAATTATTATCGTCCCAAAATAAAAAAACACTCTCAGATCCAGAGTAGACAGTGCAACAATATGCCATTACACGCCAGCCTAACAGGACAATCGATCGGACTGGCCGTGAAGCGGCTGCGTTCTTTTTTAATTTCTGCGCGGCCATCCGCTCATTTCGGCGTTATGCAGAATTATGAATTATAGAATATCTGAAATTGAAGAATTGAATCTTGATGCTCGCTGGCTCTCTAAAGAACACGCGAAAAACACCTATGAATATGCATTACAATTTAGCAGTAGCAATAGGTACGGCTTAAGTGAAGCTACAGTTAATGAAATTGAAAGGCTTGAAATTGAAAGCTATTCGGTTGCGGAGAATTGGGTAATTTCACATCTGGAATCAACAGGAAAAGTACATATCGTATTTGGTGAAGAAGAGGTAATTGTTTTACCAACAGATCAGTTTCTTTTAAATTGGCACAGAATATTTGTACCTTCAAGAGACGATGCAGTAATACTGCACAGTGAATCAAAAGGTATTATGTTTTATTGTCACGAACAGGAAATTGAATTTGGTTATAGGGCTTCTTAGGTATCTTGCTGCCTTTTACCAATAGAGTAAATGCATAACAAGTCGTTGCAGCTCGTGCGCTTCGCGCACTGGACAGTTTTTAAGTCGCGGTTTTATGGTTTTGCTGCGCAAAATTATTCCATAAAACCACAACTTAAAAACTGCCGCTGAACTCGGCGTTATGCACGATATGAATGAACGGCAACAATACGTTTTTGGACTTTGTGAATCGGCTATCGCTGCGTTGAAAAGTTCAAGCAACGAGACATTCTCCGATGCAATGACCACCCAGCTTTTAAATGAAATTCACCAAATGTCGAAGGCGCTTGATCCCAATGATTTTTCGCCGACTTTTGCGCGAGCAATAATAGATTCGTATGATGGGCATCTAGCAGATCAATTAATATCATTGAACTATGAATATTCTCGAATTCGAAAAAATGAGCAGTTACGTAAGGGAAGTCCTTGTGCATAACAGGACGGTCGATCGGAATCGCGAATGAATACATCATTCTTTTTACAACTTGTGGTCGCGTTCCGATCACCTCTGCGTTAAACATCCATATGTTTTCACCAGATCGTACATGGTTTAGAAATCCTGGAGCCTCGAATGATGCGTTGCAATCGCTTCGTGTAGTGGCCGGCGTTAATCTACCAGTCGAATATTTTGAGCTGCTTGAATATAGTAATGGCGGTGAAGGAAGTCTTCCAATTTCGCCGTTTAATCTCTGTCTTGATTCAGCCGAAGATGCCACAAATAACAAAGTTGAGAAGATCTATGAAGAGTTCTTTCCAGGCTTCTTTGTGTTTGGTGGAAGTGGTGGTGGCGATTTCATCGCTTTTGATCTTCGATCGTCGGAACCTTGGCCAATTGTTGCGATTGATATGACCAACATTAACCTTGCCGAGAGCGTGGATCTTATTGCGAAAGACTTCCCAACATTTTTAGCGTTGATTGGCGTGGAGAAAAAGGATGTTTAACAAGACGGTCGGCAGGGAATCGCCCATAACGATTTCTCTCTTTATTAATTTTCTGGTGGCGGCGATCCCGGCACCTCTGCGTTAGGCATCATGGAACCCATCGCCACCATCTCCGCATCTGAATTGGACGCAGACCCAAGCGCCCGACTATGGGCCTTAGTTTTCTACCTCGCGGAACGCCCTGAGGCACAACAACTTCCGGCGTTCCGCGATTTCTGGCTTTCGTACATATACGACGCCGAAGTTAACAACGGTGGACATCTTCAGTATTTTCACAACCAAGGTACTCTTGCCGTTCCAGCAACAATCCAGGCGCTTGAGAGTATCGGCGCAGCTTCTCACGCACACCTGCTAACTGAATGTTGGCATCAGGTTCAGGACCACCCGGTCTCGCGGGTCAAGTCGCTAAACGACTATCCTGCCCTTGCCGCCGAGCGTTCATTTACTGCAGAAGACAGGGCCTATTACGATCAAGCGTCTTTACTTGAGCTGCTGGAAGTTCGCTACGCTCAGCTTATTAACCAAGCGATTGCCATTGATGCCTAACCCGTCGTATATGGACTCCCCCCAAAGTACAAGAAATTAATCAATAGTTCTGGCGCGAGGAATAAGCCTGCAGTCGTATATCCGGCATCTGATGTGGAATCTATAGTGTTCCGTGCCGACATGGAATCTGCGTGATCATTGCGCCACTCGTTACGAGCGGCAGGCGTGAAGCTGCCAGACGTGTTATCGGCGTTCAATGATCTGGTTGCGTTCCGTTGTGCCATGATGGGTGATTAATCTCTACGCAAAGGCTGGTGGGAAATCAGTTTCTCAAATATCAAGTCATGTGTTTAAGCTGGCATTGCATACGAAGTCCTTTCCAACTTTTTATTCAGTTTGTGTTCAACACCATAGTCTTCACCATCACGCAGGGTTGCGTAGCAAATGCGCGCCAGTTTGTTAGCAAGTGCGCAGGCAGCTTTGTTGTGGTTCGTTCTGCCTTGAACTTTCAACGCCCAGCTTCGCAATTCATCTAAATGACGACCTGCACTAAAACTGACGCTAGCCGCTCGTAAAACGGAACGCGCGCCGTGCGTCAATAGCATGCGAAGGTAGCGGTCACCACGTTTCGAAATATGTCCCAAGTATCGCGTGCTGCCAGAAGAATATTCTTTCGGCGTTAAACCGAACCAACTTGCGAAATGGCGTGCATCGTTAAAGTGCGCAACGCTTCCACTCGTGGCAGCGACCATCGCGGTTGCCGTCAACAAGCCAATACCAGGAATCGAAAGCAAGGTCGTGCAAGCCGCGCTTTGCTTAGCGAGTTGGGTTAATTCTTTTTCCAATTGGGCGACTCGCGCTTCGAGCAAACGAATTTCTTCAATCAATAATTTCATGGTGCCTCGAATCAATTGAGGAACGGAAGTGTTTGGGTCGGCCAGAACGCGTGAGATCTGTTCTATGCCGTTGCGACTTTCAGTCGCAACGGAAATACCAAACTCACGACAAAAACCGCGTAATGCATTGATGCGCGAGGTGCGTGTTCCCATCCACAATGAGCGAGTGCGGTGCAAGCCCTGCAAAGCCTGTTGTTCAATCGACTTAATCTTAACGGGGCGAATGTCGGCGCAACGTGCAGCTTCCAATAATGCACAAGCATCGGCCGCATCTGTTTTATTGCGTTTTACATAAGCTCTGATGTATGCTGCGGGAAGTAATTTAACTTCTATACCAAGAGCATTTAAAGAACGCGCCCAATGATGAGCCGAGCCACAAGCTTCCATAATGACCAGAGAGACATTGCGATTGATAAACCATCGCTCAAATTGTGCGCGGGTCAGACGGTGTTGTTCGATCACACGCCATTGCGTATCGGCGACAGCAAGTTGAAACACAGATTTGGCCAAATCAACGGCCACAGTAGTAGTATTCATAGTGGACTCCTTACGTTGAAATCTGATCCCCATACCCAATGTGAACCAGTGCGCTTAATATCGCGCAAAAAGGCGGAGGAGTCCATCCCATCACTCAAGCCGACGGCCAAAAGCTACGCTTTTGGCTTCCCTCCGCTGCGCTCCGGCGCGGCTTAGCTCACACGTTAGAACTCAATATGTCGGACACACCAAAGACCCCAGTAGAGATCCAAAAAAAGCTAAGCTCTTTGCGCACGCTGAGGTTTGTTTGCCATTTCCCATGGCTTGTAATTTTTCTCTTTGCCGCTAGCTTTTTGGTGCTACCGTCTGACTTCAAGCAAGCGGTTCTGCCAATTTACCAGCTATTTTTTTTCTGGGCTTTTGTTGGGTTCTTTCTTAGTTTCTTTATTCACTCATATCTTTGTCCGAGGTGTGGCAAGAAATTTCACTTCAAACGCTACGGCACTGGCTTTTTTTCGCCCCACGTATATAACAGCTTCTCAAGAAAATGTTTAAATTGCGGACTCAAACTTGACGGGAGCAATTTATGAGTTCTAACTTCGCATTCGAAAATGACGCGACAATTCGCACAAATTTAAATTTTACAGATTTGCGTTCGCGCATTTCAATTCAACGTTATAAGGCCCGAAATAATTAACCGCGTACCAATTATTCTGAAAGGAAAAAATGCGCAAGTATATCTGGTTACTGCTACTAACAATTCCGCCTTGGGCTGCCGTGGAATTCGGTTCGCCGAAATGGGTCGTTACAGTTGCGGTTGTTCCATTTTTTCTTTTAGCCATGACTATGGGAGATTCTGATGAATATTTGCTCGGAGAGGCATCTGAGAAATTTCGCAAGGGTGCACTTGTAGTTATAGGTGTGGGCGGCCTTATTTTAGGCGGCGCTTTCTTTATTCTGTGGCAATTGTTTTTTCCAAGCGCATAACTTTTTACAAGAGGTAATTAATGAGTGCGCTATATAACAAGTCGCTTAAGGTCGTTGGTTCGTCACTGGACAGACACAAGCGGCGCATGCTTCGCATTTTATGCGCCGCTTGTGTCTGCCCCTTAGCTCTGCGTTATATCTCATGGAGTGTTCGCTAAATGCCAATGATTCCAAGTTTTTTTGCAGCAGCAACATACACAGCCATTAAGGTGGGAGGTTGTTATTACTTCGGGTCGGCGGTTAATAAAAAGCTAGAACAGAAATTTCCACCGTTAAAATTTGCGTTTATCAAAGTGGCGAGCGGATTCGTCGGAGGGTTCCTTTTCTTGATGGCGTTTTCCGCTCTTGTTGGGGAGCGAGATCCTTCCGACTTTGAAATGCTTTTAACTCTATTTCCAGTCAGATATATTATTTGGTTCTTTGTTTTAGGGCTTTGCTATAAACTTTTTGAACGTAAGCCGATTTTGGTTTTTGCCAGCTTATTGGGAACGCTTTTTTCTTATTTCCTAGACTTAATTATGTGGGCGTTATTCGGGATTTTTCCTGGAATGCAGATGGGGATTTGTTGAGATACTTTTCATATAACTTAACATTCTTAACGGGCGCGCGATTCAGCAATTCTCCGCGCTTCCGCTTCTGGCGCGTGCGCCGTACAATTCAGCGTTACAGCTCAATGAATATGTGGACTCCCTTATGAAACTAGAGATTTCACAAGACTATGATGAAGATGAAATTTGGTTATTTGAACGTATTGTCAGTCACTTAAAAGCAGATCACGCCCATACTCATGAAAAATCGATTGAGCTGGTAAATAGCTATTATGGAAAATTTACAAATGAAGAATTTTGTCATATTCACGGAATACCAGCCCAAAATATTGATTTCTTTTGCCATATTGAATCCGTCGGAATGGCTGATCGGGTGCACTACTACGAAGCTCTTTTCAATACCCCAAATGAAGATGAATTCATACAATGGCAAAGAAAGTTTAGGTTGCAGTAAGAGCTATAACAAGACAATCGATCGGACTGGCCGCGATGCGGCTCAGTGTTTTATAAATTTGTGGGCGGCCATCCGTTCACCGTTGCGTTAGACCTCACTCGGAATCATTGATGCGGAGACAAAAAAGCGATCATGAAGCGCTAATTTCGTGGCTTAAATACTTTGATATTGAATACTTGGACGACGACCTATTTGATCGGCTATCGGCTTTTGATCTCGACGACCAAGACCAAAAGAAAGAAGCATTCAAATTGGCAGTCCTTTCCGAATTTGAGGCGCTTAATGCAATTTCAAAAAAATCGATGCTCCTAATTCTTGAGAAAGGGTTGTCCGCATCTGAAAAAGAACTTCAACCAGTGTTCGACAGAGTTTGTATGCCTTTTTCGAATATCATAGTGTCACGATTGGCATTTCTTCAGTCTCTAAAGGAGGTTGTCAGTGCTAGTCAGGTCTAACAAAACTTTCAACTGGGAGTCGCCAATGATGCTTTCGTTTTTATTTACAACCTTGGCGGCGAACCCTTCAATTTTTCGTTAGGAATCTGAATGTTCGACGACTCGACCTTAAGACTTCTTTCCAATTGGGAACCGATCAGCTCGTTTGGAGAAGAAGATTGCCACGCAGCAGTCATGACATTTGTTGCAGCCATTAACCAGCATTTAGATCTTAGAGCTTTTGTTGGTGACCACACATATAATAATTATGTCCCAGTTTATGTCTACGCACTTGCTGATTTAACTCGGTATGTACAGACTAAAGAAGAAGTTTGTACCAACTACCCTTGTTTGCTCCTTTACTTTCATTATTTCACTCCAGTTGCAGCTTTAGGGAATTCGTCTTGGAGCGAGACATTGGGTCCAAATGGAGCTTGCGTGTCCAGAGGTTATGGTGCGCTAGACATCCCAGATCTATTGAATTTTAATCAGATACAATCAACCTTAATGCAGGCTCGTATAAGAGCAGCTATGGCAAAGACTCCATATGCAATTGAATCACCTGATTTCTTTGGAAAACTGGCACCTGATGGATTTGAGCCGATTGAACGAAGTGAAGGTGTTCCTCCTTGGAATCGAATTTTTCACCTCTTTTTTCAATTCAATGATTAGTCTTGCGAATGCCTCACTGGACTGTCGAGGATGAAGCCGTGAAGTTAATTTCCTTAGCTTCAAGCTACGTCTCGCGGCTCACCACAATTTAATGTTATATGCTTCCACCAACAAATAGGAAAACGTTTAGATGCTAAAGATTTTTAGAGTTGCCAGCCTGTTAGAAGGTTGCTCATACCTTCTTATATTGTGCGTATCACTTGGACTGATAGGCAGAGAACTTGTATTCACAATTGGCATGGCGCACGGTGGATTATTTTTTTGTATTTCGTACTTTCACTTTTGGCCTCACATAAGCAATCATGGTCGGTAGTCACTTGGCTCTGTGTTCTCTTGGCATCCATTGTTCCATTTGCCTTTGTCGCTGTAGAAGTTTTTGTAAAAAAAGAGCTACGAAAAAAGTGAAAAGAGCACATAACAATTCAATCGACTTCGCACCTTCGGCGCTAAATGTACCGAAGCGCGTCGTTTAATTCAAAGCTTATGTGCCAGATGAGGTTAGGGGATACGAATAATGTCAGTTAAAAGTCTGAATGCTCGGATATCTGCTTATAAAGAAGCTTTCGCGAGCGGAGAGATACAAAGAACCTACCAAAATTTGGTCGGTATTGTTCAAAATCTTAGAACTGATTTTTCCAAGACTTATGTCGGCGAGTACACAGTAGCAAACGTGCTGCATGGCTATATTGATTTCACTTATTTTTATCTACAAAATGACTACCTCAAAAAGTACAAACTTAAATTAGCTATCGTACTTAATCACCATCAAGTGCACTTTGAACTTTGGCTGCTTGGACAAACAAAGGAGGTCCAAATTGCTTACTGGGACAAATTGAAAGGTGCGAAGTGGGTAAACGAAAATTCAATGCCAGAGTGGGCAATTTTTGAAATAGTGATGCTTGCAAAACCTGATTTTGACGATCCTGAGAAGCTATCTGAATCTATTCACAGCTCATTTAGCGTTCTGACAAAGGATATTTTTGACATACTTCTGGCATACGAATAGTGGCACAAAGCAAGATGCCTAATTTTGTTCCTGCCACAAACAGTGTGGCCTCCACGGGACTGCCTACGTTACGCCGCGGCAGCCCATTTGCAATGCGTTAAACAGGTACTTTATGGGACAAGCAAAATTTAAGGTTTTTGGACTTATTGTCCTTGTAGAAAAAGATGCTGATGGTTGGCGTGTTTACTATCTGGGTAATGATGGAAAAAAGCGACTAGCCGATTTTGTCATCCCAAAAGACATAGAAGACAATGAACTAGAACAGTACCTCGGAGATCTTTTTCATGAAAATGCTAGGCCAAATAACGCTGAGGTTGTGAGGTTTTGAATTGTTCTGTCGGAGAAAATGATAATGTGTTCAATGTTTAATATGATTTTCGGCGGGAGTCGCTGATGATGACTTCGCTTCTATTGACAATCGTGACGGCGATCCCGTCTCATCCGCGTTATGCGTAATCAGGAAGAGAGCATGGAATTTCAAACAATACCAATTCTGCGAATTTTCGATGAAGACAAAGCAAAGGAATTCTATCTAGATTTTCTAGGTATGGAGCTTGATTGGGAGCATCGCTTTGAGCCCAATTTTCCAATATATATGCAAGTATCAAAAGGAAATCTAGTGTTCCATTTAAGCGAACACTCGGGTGATTGCACGCCGGGCAGCAAAGTCTTTGTCAATGTAGAAGACCTTGATTCCCTCTATAGTGAGCTTGCGTCTCGACCATATAAGTACAATAAGCCAGCAATTGAGCTGGCGTCGTGGGGGGATCGGTGCCTTACGGTAACGGACCCATTTTCAAACAAAGTGCTTTTTAATGAGCCTGCAAACACATGACATGTCAGTCGATTGTAACTTCGTGGTTGTGATCACTATTCGTGTTTGCTGCAACTGGCGGCGCGCATCACTTGTTCTAATGACCGTTGTTTGTAAAACTGCAGAACTACTACCACCCAAAACTCAATTTCAGCTTGCGTTTCGACATGACATCAGATAATCAATTAGAACTCGCACGACGCATGCTGACTAGGTCCCCCGAAAGTTGTAGCTGGGATGACATGCTCAATCATGAAGACGACCTGATCTGGCACACCCAGTTGACTCAACCCTATCTTGGGGAGCTACGCTGCTGCGTCGACTCCATCGGTCTGACCTTGGCCTTCCTCGCATTGCCGCCCGCCAGATGGAATCAGCTTGAGGATGAGTTCGGCGAGGCGGCTGTGGCGTTTCGCTTCATGAAGCTGCCGGGGAACATCGATGCCTTTCTCAAATCGTCGGCCGCCTCTCGCCCGGTCCGTCTTTATGCCGATAGACCAGTAGTTCCCCCGACGCCTCCAGCGGATCCGTTCGAGTCCGTAATGCAGTTTATCGAAACCGCGGTGAGCAAGGCGGCGGCTTCTGTTGAGGCCAAGATACGGGTACGGCCTGTGCTGAACAAGAACGGTGCGCTTCAACTGTTGGTCATAACCAGTACCATCATCACGCGTGATCAACTGTTTCGGCTGCCAGCATTTCGTAATGCGCTGGAGATCCTGCGTGACCGACTGTTGCGCGATAAAATCAAGTTGCAGAGCGTGTCGGTCGAAGCACAGGAGGTTATCGACCGGATCGATCACCTCATTACAGCGGAGGAAGTACTCAACAAAGGGGAGGCGCCGCAGTTGCGCTTCGATCGTAGCCCGTGGGACATCATTCGCAAGCTGTGGCCATTTGGGAAGTACTGAGTCTGGACCTGGAAATGTGGCGTTGAAGTCGGGTGCTTGTCGCTGCAGGGCAAATGGCCCGCTTCAAGCATGAGTTATCGCGGTCATCGCGTTGGCGCATCACACTGGATGGAGCTGTTGGTTATCGCAATCTTCACCTTTGCACTTGTCCGTAACCCGCTTTTGTTCTGTGTCACGACGTACGATAAATTCTACGATCCCAGTTGTTTTAAATGTTGGTGCGTCCCCTAATTCAAGAGGCCAGGGTCTTGAAGTTCAACATAATTTCTGAAAGTCGGATCTTTTTTTAGTGTAAACAATGTGACAGGTGAGGTATTGCTTGAGGAACCCGGATATGCACCAATCCGTTCTGTAGCACCGTCGCTATCGGATTTCCTAAAGCAGCTACTTTAGCCTTTGAGTTCGAAAATTTTCTGAGCGTGTGTGCAAATGAAAGGATTCAAGCTTTTGTCCGACGCCTACGCACTAGTGAGAAAGTCAACTTAACTTTAAAAGGTAATTGAACAGATGGAAACAACGGAAAAAATTGCTGAGGTTGAGGAATGGCTAGGACTTCGCTTGCCCGAACAGTATGCGAAATTTTTACTTGAGCATCCTGAGAAAATTTTGGGTGAACGTGTGTTGCTTTATTCTGTGGATGACCTCATTGAGCGCAATTCGATATATGAGACCAAGGCATATTGCCCTGGTCATTTGGTCATCGGTGATGATAGTGGAGGTCGAGCTTTTATTATTCCTATCGACAAATGGACAGGTTCTGTTTTCATTGTTGACCATGGAGACATGACTGAGGACGGATGTACTTTGGTAACAACCAACTTTGATGACTGGATAAATAATGACTGCGCACTGCCCGATTAAACCTTTTTATCTGGCGTTCAACTCGGGATTAACCATGTAGTCGTTGATCCCGGTAGCCTGGCGTTATTCGTTGGGAGGCCTATGGCAAGCATTCTAATTTTACGCTGTGTGGCGGCGCTCGCCATTGTGTTTTGTCTTCCCTGCCTAGGTCAAAAAGTAAAGCCTTAATTTGGAATCCGAGAGGATCAGCCTCGTATAGGATCAATCATTAAGCAGTATGCCGTGCAAGGTAGCGCCATTCCAATAAACAAAACTTACGGCGAACTGACTGTCGAACAAAAAGCAACTCTGCATGGGTACTACGATAGAATTGAGTTAGGTGATGAACCCCCGTTTCCCATCAACGGCCTGAAATCAATTTACGAGGCGCTGCGTAAGGCTGGTCAAAATTGATTGCGCGCCAACGGCGTTAGGCTTATAAACAACCAAGGACCCTAAATGAGACACAGCGAACGACATAGAACTCACAGAACAGGCTGGCTGCGCGCGGCCGTGCTGGGAGCCAATGATGGGATAGTCTCGACCGCGAGTCTGGTTCTGGGGATAGCAGCGACAGGTGCTAGTACCAAAGTCATTCTCGTCACCGGTATTGCAAGCCTGGTTGCTGGAGCCATGTCAATGGCAGCAGGCGAGTATGTCTCGGTCAGCTCACAGGCCGACACTGAAGGTGCAGATCTGAATCGAGAAAAAGCGGAACTTGCGGAGAATCCAGTTCAGGAACACGCAGAACTGATGGCTATCTACGTTAAGCGCGGTCTGGATGAGACATTGGCATCGAGCGTCGCAACGCAGTTGATGGCGCACGATGCGCTCGCCGCGCACGCAAGAGATGAGCTAGGTATCTCAGATACCTTAGCCGCCAAACCAATTCAGGCAGCGCTCGCCTCTGCTGGCACTTTTGCAGCGGGCGCACTCTTACCTCTACTCATGGTTTTTATTTTTCCCCCTACAGCGCTTATGTGGGGTCTTGCCGGAAGCTCACTTTTTTTTCTTGCGCTGTTGGGTTTTATTGCTGCACGTGCAGGAGGATCTCCCGTGCTTGTGTCTGTCACGCGCGTCACGTTCTGGGGAGCATTAGCAATGGGACTTACCGCTGGTGTTGGCGCCATCTTCGGCGTGGCAGCATGAAGTAAGCCTGCGAAGGGTAACTATGTCTCGCTCGAAGTGATCAGACTCATTCCGGTCGCATCAGGCATACAATTTGGTATGCAAAAAAAACTAGTGCCGATCAACAGTCATAGCTTTTAATAGCAGGTTTAACATTATGAGAAATTCCGACACCGTCTTATTTATCACCTTTCATCAACCTAATCGTGAGCTCCAGTGGGATCGCACTGTTTCGCGTCGACCTCCCTCAAGCTTGGTGCTAGGTGAATCTAATGAAATGTAAGGGCATAGGTTGCCGAAGCGACTATCCAACCCCAGATATTATTGATGGCATCGCTTATTTTGTATGTTCTAGTTGTGGTGACTTACACGAAGAGAAGGACTACCGAGTCTATTCGAAAGAAGAACGAGTGAAGATGTTTGAGGATGAATATGGTGTCAGACTCCCACCTGAATATATCCAATACGCAGGTACTAAGGGTTCAAGCGTGGTGAAGTTGCCATCGTGTGACAACGAATCGACTCAGTTCTATTTTGGAGATGGATTTTATGAGGTGGGTAAGTTTGCTGGTATAGAACCTGACCCTTATGGCTTTTCGATATTTGACAGCGCCAGCCTCACCGAAGAATGGGGTTTGCCTAAAGAATTAGTGCTGATCGAGGGAGACGGTCATACATGGCTCGCCCTTGATTATCGGGAGTCTGCTACAGACCCCACAGTCATCGTCGTAGAGTCTGATGAAGCTAATCATCTCTTGGTGGCGCATAATTTTAGAGAATTTGTGCAATCAATTTTGCCCTATGACAGCGTCTACGATACGGATGGCAATGTTATTTATAATGATTCAAACACTTAAACCTAAATTCGAGAGAGACGGCTGTCGCCTCACCTTAATTGAACCTTAGATGAAAACTATAAAGAAATTAAAGGAGACTCATTAATGAAAACGATTCTATCTGTGTTTGCTCTTGTGCTTTTTGGTGTGGGGGGGATTTGGGCTGGCGCTGTCGCTGGCATTGGCACGGAGTATGTTGTTTACATGGGGCCTCTAGATCGACCAGATATCTATAAAGTCTTTGGCATCAAGTTACCTAGCTACTTTGCGAAATTGCCCGCGCCCAATAGGCCCGATACACGTCTGACTCAACTGGCGGTGGAACAACTCCATAGGAGCTCTGTTGGTCTTGCAGAGCTCGGCGAACCTGTCCGTGTTATCGAGGCATCTGGAAGTATTGGGAGTCCCAAGCTGACCAAGGCTAATTACTTGGTTACGGTGGTTGGTACCAAAGGTCGAGCTTTTCTGCTTGCCGAAGCGATCAAGGAGGGCAATGTGTGGAAGCTAGAGGGCACGGTTCGATTGAGGCTTCTACCTTCTGAACGAGAAATCCGTCTCGAGAACTGAATAAGCTAAATTGAGCCAACACGGTAAAAGTAAATTTTAAAATCTTTGCGTTCCACTTGCACACGAGCGTGCTAGTCAGGGCAACATTAAAACTCAATCAACTAGTGAAAATCGCAAGTCCAACATGGAGTTAAGTTTAAAATGTATATCCTCCCAATATATGCAGCGTTGTGTGGCGTTTTGTTTTTTTACCTGAGTGTTCGAACCATTGGTCTTCGTAGGAAACTAAAAATTGGCATCGGCGCAAGTGACAACCATGAGATGCTACGGGCCATGCGAGTTCACTCGAACTTTGCAGAATACGTACCGATCGTATTGATTTTGATTTACTTGGTTGAAGTTCAAGGTGGCGCAAAATTTTTGATTCATGCGCTTGGCCTGTGCTTGCTGCTTGGTCGAAGTATTCACGCGTATGGTGTGAGTCAGCTCAAAGAAAAGTTTGTCTTTAGGGTGACTGGCATGGTGATGACTTTCACTGCTATGCTTACGTCTTGCGTGTTTCTCATCTTTAAGTACTTCACTGTATGAATGGCATGAGTTGTAACGGGGTGGTTAACTCCGCTCCCCTCGGTCGCTGGACGCGACGCGAGAAAGATGCCCTGCGTTGTTCACCTTTACGCTGATAAATAGGGGGGGCAGGAAAAAAGATGACAAAAGAAATTTCCATTCGCGATTCGACTGAAGAAGATTTTGCTCGAATCTTAGTTTTGAACGAAGCCGAAGTGCAGCAGACCAGTGCTATGGATCTACCACGTTTGAACTACTTGGCAGAGATGGCGGCTTATCATAAAGTGGCCACCGTTGACGGTGTGGTTGCGGCTTTTTTGATGGCTTTTCGGGAAGATGCTGCTTACCAAAATATGAATTATGAATGGTTCGCTTCTCGATTTGCATCATTTATTTATGTCGATAGGATCGTGGTTGCGGCTGAGTTTTCAGGCTTAGGAATTGGTAGCCTTTTATATCGAGACTTGTTTCAGGTAGCACGTGCGCAGGGCGTGCATACTGTCTGCTGTGAATACAATATTCAACCACCTAATCCCGCTTCGCAAGCGTTTCATGACAAGTTTGGCTTTAAAGAACTAGGGCAGCAGTGGGTGGCGAATGACACGAAGCAAGTCAGTTTGCAAGCTGCTGAGATGTAGGGTTCATGGGTTTATCAGTTTTTATTTTGAATAGTAGAGTCTTATTTATGTTTTTTTTGAATAGCGGTATGCAAAAAAGTTTCACATTATTTCTTCTGTCTTTTTTGTTTTTCCTTGCTGCACAAACTGCCAATGCAGAGTCTAATTCGGCTCAAAAAGAGTTTGTTACCAGAGTGTCTGCTTTAGAGAAGCAACATGGCGGACGACTGGGTGTCGCTGTGGTGCTTTTAAATGGAAAACCATTACTCGCAAGGCGTGAGAACGAACGATTTGCCATGTGCAGTACTTTCAAAGCCTTGCTCGGTGCTGCGGTGCTCGCTCGGGTCGACGCGCAACGTGAATCCTTGGGGCGTGCGATCTCCTATAAAGAAAGCGATCTGCTCGAGTATGCGCCAATTACTAAAGAGAATCTGAGTGCCGGTAGCATGACAATCGCAGAGTTGAACGAAGCATCGATTCAATACAGTGATAATACTGCGGCTAATTTATTGCTTGAATCTATCGGTGGTCCCGCCGCATTGACTGATTTTATGCGTTCGCTTGGAGACAAGACAACGCGCTTGGATCGCAATGAACCCACTTTAAATACCAACATGAAAGATGATGAAAGAGATACCAGTACGCCAGCCGCGATGGCCAGTAGTTTGCAAAAGCTATTGAGTGAGGATGTGCTAAGTTTGACCTCTAAAGAACAATTTAAAGCTTGGTTGTTTGGTAATACAACTGGGGCAAACAGACTGAAGGCAGGGTTCGATAAAAATTGGTTGATTGGCGATAAAACTGGAACTGGCTCCAATGGTGCAGCGAATGATGTAGCCATTGTTTATCCGCGAGGTTTGCCGCCATTTACTATTGCCGTCTTTTATACGGATTCAAACGTAGCAAGCGAAATAAAAAATACTGTAATAGCGGAAGTTGCTCGGATCGCGTCTGAGATCTTAGTTAAATACCGGTCTGAGTTAAAACTACCTAAAATGGACACAGCGCTTCGAAATAGTAAGTGATTGTTTTTGTTGCTGCTGTTTAAGTAATTGATCGATGTTTCTTTGTTGATTGAAAGAACAGTTGCCACGCTTTGTGGACATGGTGTGAAAGAGAAATTTTGTTAAATCTACATTAAGTTACTTGACCTATTAATCTACGTGTTTCAAGATGACTTAGTTAATTTTCAATTGATGATAAGCGTAGTGCGAAGAATATTTCACTTCATTTAGACGCCTTTGAATTTAATTCATGACAATCTCAAACTAAATAGCAGGGGGAATAGTATGAAACAAGTAGGCGCAGAATTTTTCGGTACTTTTTGGTTAGTTTTGGGCGGCTGCGGTAGTGCCGTGTTGGCTGCGGGATTTCCAGGTTTGGGGATCGGTTTTGTTGGCGTTTCGCTGGCATTTGGTTTGACGGTTTTGACTATGGCTTATGCAATCGGCCATATCTCTGGTTGTCATCTGAATCCGGCTGTATCGGTTGGCTTGTGGTTGAGTGGCCGTTTTCCAGCGAATCAGTTATTGCCCTACATCGTGGCGCAAGTGGCTGGTGGCATAGCGGGTGGCGCGATCTTGTATTTGATCGCGAGCGGTGCACCAGGCTTTGATGTTGCTAAAGGCTTTGCGTCTAATGGCTTTGGTGTGCATTCACCAGGTGGTTATTCTATGACTGCGGCGTTCTTAATTGAAGCAGTGTTGACTATGTTTTTCCTGATCGTGATTCTCGGCGCAACAGATAAACGTGCGCCAGCCGGTTTTGCCCCAATCGCGATTGGTTTATGTCTGACATTGATTCATTTGATCAGCATTCCGGTGACCAATACTTCAGTCAATCCTGCACGCAGCACAGCCGTCGCGATTTTTGTAGGTGACTGGGCGGTGGCGCAATTGTGGTTGTTTTGGGCTGCGCCGATAGTTGGCGCGGTATTGGGTGCGACTGTATATCGTTTTATCGGTGCGGAGCAAAAATGAGTTGTTAAAACTCACATGGAACTCTAGTCTGGAACTTTAGTTATCTTGCACCTCATATGGCGATCTCTGCTACAGCTTTACGTGCCAGTATCATCAAGCCATTGAAACGGGGCGCTGTTTATCCAGAAACATTTAACTTTGCTTATGCAAATTGCAAGACGCAACATGCGCTGGGGAAGTCGGTTATTTGCAAATCAAGTGTTGTTGCATGTTTAAAATAAGAGTTAGCGAGAGACGAATTTAATGCATATTCAAGACATTACATTTACCAATATTTCCGATTTGACTCATGTCACTAGCAAGCAAGGACGTTTTACAGAGTTTGGTTTTACTTCAACTCAGGCGAATTTCATTGGAGCGCGTGCATTCGGCCATCTGCATCCGAAATCAGGAGATAGGCTTTCACTAGTAATGCCTGGTCCTGATCACTGGCGGAATATTTACGGCTGGTTTGATCACAGCAGTAAAGCGATCGTCATGCCAGTTTATGCGACACAACTCTTGGTTTTTTCCTTGGTTAGTGTCTTTTCTGCGGTCATGCTATTCGTACTTCTTAGCGCTGCTTTTCAGATTCCATTTTCGTGGTGGCATTTGCCATTAGTCGCTGGTGTGATGCTAATTGCTGGCACTTGGTTTATGGCAACGAGGCAGTTTTCGTTGATGCATCAGGCTCGCAATTTATTACTCGCATTGAAGAGGAGCTTGGATGCGCCTGGTCGTGTAGATTAGGTATAAGCGTAATAAACAAGGTTCTGTTTTTGAATGAGAAACCATATTCCTTTGCTTAGGGAATATGGTTTTTTTGTTTTGCTATAGATGACATCTTCACATGAAGCTTCGATGTCAGTCGTCGCTACTTAAGGCAATGATTTGATAAATTGCGCTAATTTGTCTGCGAAAATTTGAGGCTGATCGACCATGGGGAAATGGCGAGAATTACTTATGCCAACCATAGTTAATTGAGGAATACCTTTGAGCAGCGTGCCATAGTAAGCATGTTTTGCATCCTCTGATATATTCACCGGAGTAAAATCAGGTGCATAGTATGGCGAGATAAAAGTGACAGGTACGCTGATTTTTGGCAGATCTTGACGGATATCGGCTTCTAGTAATTCGCCCATGTATTCAGCGACTGCGACGCGGTCACTTTTGCTGCTGAGTTCTGCTAAAGTTTGTGCGTTCTTTTCTTCCACCACACCCATAGTACGCATGTATTGTAATTGTTGTTCCGCAAAAATGGCTTGCGTTACATTTGCCATTTGTGTCTTGGCGGCTTGTGCCATTGCCGGACGTTGAGCCGCCGGCATATTTTCTGTGCGTGGGAAAACGGGTAAGCCATCAACTGCAAAGACGCCGCGTATCCGTGCTGAATTTTCTACCGCAAACCAGGTCGAGAGCAGGGCGCCCAAGCTATGTCCGACCAAGATAGGTTTGTCGATTTGTTTGCTCGTAATCAGTTCGAGTAATGATTGCTTGGCTTTGGCGATTTTTGGCCCGGCGATAGCTGGCTTGCCATTGAAACCCGCTAGTGTGATGACGTACAAATTATGTTCATTACGTAGCGCCTTGACCGTGTCATCCCAAATATAGCCGCCGCTCGACAGGCCCGGAATCAAGATGATGGGAGCGCCTTTGGCATTAGGGTTGAGGTATTCTTCCACGTACATGCTGCCGACTTGGTATTCGACGGCGCTTGCTGCCTTAGTCGTATTATTTGTACCAGTTGTGACTGACGTAGTGACTTTGCCTGAGAGCGCTTCGTTGCTTGTGCTGGCTTTAGCTGTGTTGCTGCTGAGCGCACATATGAGTGCGATCAGGACGGCAAAGTGAATACGTTTTGTTGAAGGTTTTGTGTTGCAGAAAGAAAGGGATTTCATGATTTTTCCTTTTGATCAGTAGTAAAGTTTTCGTTTAAATCAAATTCGCGTTTAAAAATTAATCCACAAAAAATATTTGTTCTATGGGTTTGCCAAACAGCTTGCTGATGGTAAATGCCAAGGGCAAACTAGGATCGTAGCGCCCGGTTTCTATTGCATTCACGGTTTGGCGTGATACTTCTAAATGATCGGCCAAGGTGGCCTGGCTCCAGTCGCGATCGGTGCGCAATTCTTTGACGATATTTCTCATTATTCGCGCTCCATGACTTTGCGTATGCAGGTGATAGCACACCAACTTCCCATAAAAATCGCGTAGGTAATGAAGCCACTTAATTTGGGATAACCTATGCCTTCTAGAAAGCCGTAACTGAAACTAAAGATCGTGGTGATAGCGCCTGCGATTGCTAATACTTCCAATAGCCAGACTCGCAGATAGTCATCGAGGCGTTTGAATTGGCGCACGATCGCCCACAACGCACCGAGTGCCGGGATGCATGGCGTTAAGACGGTGAGCGTGCGCAACAAACCATCTTCCATGGTTTTGGCGAAATAAATAGAAGTAAATAAGACGATCATGTAAATCAGCAGGCTCAGTCCTAGTTCAAGACCGTATTGTTTCGCTATTGCTTTGTCTTTCTTTGAATATTGATTGTTCGACATCGTGTGCTCCTTATTTTGAAATGGGTGAAACGCTGAGTTTGTAAAGTTTGTTTTACATTGTTTGGTTTTAAAAAAGCAGGTATCCCAATCTCGGAACCTCCTGCTTCGTTGTTGCTAAATCTATCGCTACGTTTGCTTCTACTTCGTATTCTCAATTTTAGTCAAGTAAGCTTTACATGGCTAGGTAAAAAATAAGCAGCGTATGAATTGCTGCTCTTACTTTTTACCGTTTGCTTCTAAACTCTGTACACTTGAATGTGTAAAGCATGTTTGACATATTAAACGAAAAAAAAAGGATGTCAAGCATCCTTTACAAAAAATTTTAAAATAGTTTTGAAGCTAAAGAAATATTGGTTTTTTAGCATGAATGCTTTATTCAAATTCCTCAGCCAAATTCTTCCAACCCTTAGTCTTGGCAAACGTACAGAATTCTTCGGGCGCTTCTAATACGATCATTTTGCGCTCTTGCAAGCTTGGATCGGTAACACCAAAATCCGGACCGACATAGCCGGCTTTATGTAGGGCTTGCATGATTGTTTTGATCAAGCTGCTATCGCGATAGCTGCCTGCTTCCATCGCTGCAGCAAAATCAACGAAGACATCAATAATGCCGTAGCCTTCATCGTAAATTCGTATGCCTTTGATGGTATGTTCTTTACCATTGGCGTCGTTTGCTTTGAAAGTGCCGCAGATTTGGATATCGGTGGTGTCGCTCATTTTTTGCCTCGTTGTGCTTAGTTTTGTCTGGTTTTATCTAGCTGCGTCTGATTTTTGAGAAGCTTTGCGTATTATACGCTGGCAAGTGCAGGCAAAATTAGGTGCTTGGGGGAACTTATTTCATCTTAATATATCTTAAAGGAGCGCTTGATTCTTTTCACGGCAGGTTCAAATAAGTTTGGACATGCTGGTAACGCTAGAAGTGCAGCAATACTTTTCACATTCCTATAATTGTTCTGGTGAGAACGTGGCAACTTAGCCAGACTATAAAAAAGAGAGGCGACACCTTACTATGAAAAAAACCAACTTACTTCTTGTCAGCATGGCGCTGTGCATTTCTAGTGCCTATGCACAGGAAGCAACTACCGCTGCTGCTTCAGCCGTTGCACCTGCACCAGTCGTAGAGCGTGCTAAAGCCAATACGAGTAATGACCGTTTATTGCCAGCCGAATCTGCTGTCAATTCAACGGGTCAGGTGACGATCAAAGGTAAGCTGGTGCCGTATAAAGCCACTGCCGGTACGCAACCGGTGTGGGATAAAGATGGCAAAGTGATCGCTTCTTTGTTTTACACCTACTACCAACGTAGCGACGTGACGAATCGCGACAAGCGTCCTTTGGTGATTTCTTTTAATGGCGGTCCTGGCTCTGCTTCGGTTTGGATGCATGTGGCTTATACCGGCCCTAAAATGTTGAACATTGATGACGAAGGTTATCCAGTTCAGCCTTACGGCATTCGTGACAACCCACATTCGATTTTGGATGTCGCCGATATTGTGTATATCGATCCGGTCAATACGGGCTTCTCCCGAATTCTTGATCCTAAAGCGGATCGCAATCAGTTCTTTGGCGTGAATGCTGATATCGCTTATTTGGCTGAATGGTTGAATACCTTTGTTTCACGCAATAGCCGTTGGAATTCTCCCAAGTATTTGATCGGTGAGAGCTACGGGACCGCGCGTGTTTCTGGTTTGGCTAAAGAGCTGCAGAATAATCACTGGATGTATTTGAATGGTGTGATTCTGGTCTCTCCCACAGGACTGGGAATCAAACGTGATGGTCCCGTTAATGATGCTTTGAGTTTGCCTTATTACACGGCTTCGGCATGGCACCACAAAGTCTTGCCTGCCGATTTGCAGAAGCGCGATTTGAATGAAGTCTTGGAGGAAGTTGAAACTTTCACGCTGAATGAATTTATTCCAGCCTTGTCCAAAGGTGGGTTTATCGATCCGGCGCAACGCAAAGACATGGCGGCGAAAGTAGCGCGATATTCCGGTCTGTCTGAAACCACGGTGTTGCAACACAATTTGGCGGTGCCGACGTCTTATTTCTGGAAAGATTTGTTGCGCACTCGCGGACAAACTGTCGGACGTTTGGATTCACGCTACTTAGGTATCGACAGAATGGATGCGGGTAGTGGCCCTGATTACAATGCGGAGCTGACGTCCTGGTTGCATTCTTTTACGCCGGCGATTAATCATTATTTGCGTGATGTATTGAAGTACAAAACGGATGTGAAGTACAACATGTTTGGCCCTGTGCATCCTTGGGATAACAGCAATGATCGTACGGGTGAAAACCTACGTCTGGCGATGGCAGAAAATCCCTATATGCGTTTGTTAGTGCAGTCTGGCTACTATGACGGCGCGACCACTTATTTCGACGCGAAATACACGATGTGGCAAGTTGACCCTAGCGGTAAGATGCGAGATCGTATGGAGTTTAAAGGCTATCGCAGTGGTCACATGATGTATTTGCGTTCGGAAGATTTGGTGACGTCAAATGAGCATATTCGCGAGTTCATTAAGAAAGCGACGCCAGCTAGTGGACAAGCTGCGAAGTATTAAAACTGTGAATTGGTATTTTTGATTGAAAAAAACGGCGCTCTATGTGTAATGCCGTTCAGCTAAGCCTTCGTCTCGTCAAGTTAAGTACGCTGGAAATCCCTTCTCCCGCAGGCGGGAGAGGGCTAGGGTGAGGGTAGTTCAGAAACGATTTCGTAGTGTTAGAAGTTAAACAGTAAAAATCTGATGGATTTAGATTTTTAACTATCTTTGGTTGAGACTGAAACACCCTCATCCCCAACCCTTCTCCCGCTTGCGGGAGAAGGGAGTTAAGAAAAGAATCAGCGTTCGAATCTCTTTTTTTCTCCCTCTTTTTCTTTTTCAGCTTTTACTTCTTTTCTTGGCTCTGCCGCTGGACGTGGCTCAGCTCTTGGTGCTTGTGGCATTGCCGCTTGGGGCGCTGCTTCTCTAGGCATTGCTTGCGGACGCTCTACTGGGCGTTCTGCAGGGCGCTCAAACTGGCGGTCGTTATTACTTCTTTCTACGCGTCGTTCGCTACGGTCTACCGTGCGCTCGGCCGAACGTTCCATTGGGCGAGGCACCTGCATTGCTGCACTATTGTCTTGTACATTGACGGGAGCGCTGCTGCGTTCAAAATTGTCACGACGACTTTCTACTCTTGGATTGTTAATCGTGGAGCGACTTGAATCTTCCTGTCTCGTGACCACTGGCGCTTGTGGCATTTGTTGTGGCTGCTGTGATGGTTGTGGTATAGGCGTGCTTGGGCTGCCAGCATTAAATCCGCTATTGTTGTTGCTACGAGGATCAAAACGATCAGATCGTTCCAGACGTTCTATGCGTGGATTGCGATTGCGCTGTTCATTCATTTCTTCCACAGTACGTATGCCTGATGGATTGGTATTGTTTAAGTTGTTGCTCGCTGGCGCTGTTTGTTGATTCGTATTCGGAACCGTCACGGCTCGGGCATCGTTCAGCGCTGCTTGTGGGCGTTCTGAATTGTCGTTACGACGTCCAAATGATGTATTGTTGTCGCGAATGTTTTCACGATTATTCTCGCGGTTGTCCTGTGGGCGTTGATTGAGTGTGCTTCCTATAATGCCGTTCACTGTACCTGTTGATGCGCCCGTATTTGGCGTGGTTTGTATAGGTTCACCGCGATTTGAATTGGTGATAACCGGACGGCTGCGGAACTGATCATTTTCTTGCCAGTTGCGTGGACGCGCATCGCCAAAGCGATTACCTTTTTCTGGTACCAGATTCGGTGCTTCAGTAGCGACCTGCATTTGTCTTATCTGACCCGATAGAATCGAAGACGAAGCAGGGTAGACATGTTCGCCGCGCACAAAGGTTCTGGTTGGAACCGACGTGATTGCATTGTATACGTGCTGATTGCGGTAGCCGCGATCTGTACGATCCACCACCGTGGTGTTATTGATGATCACGGTTTGATTGATATTTTGGATGTAACGGCTATTTTGCGTGTAATGCGGGCGATAAACTTCGCCAGGCCCCAGTGGAAACCATGACACTGAAGAGCCGTGATTGCGACTATTGAGGTTGATGCCTGCGCTGATACCATTGCTGCCAACACCAACGAAAGCCACTAAGGCAGGTGCGTACACCGGGCGGTAATGACGTTCATAGCGACCTGGTACCCAGCCCCAGCGTTTGCCAACAAATGCCCAGCGACCATAGTGATACGGTGCAAAGCCCCAAGGTGAGCGATCTACCCAAGTCCAACCCCATGGCGCAACCCAAACCCATTGACCGTCGCGATACGGTGCCCAACCTGCGGAGATGCCGCGTGGATACCAAATAGAGCCATATTCAACATGGGTCTCCCAATTGCCGTAGTCATCGAGTTGCTGATAGCCGACCACTTCACGAGGGACGTAGCGTGCTGATATCGAATTTTCTTCAGCACGATCACGATCCGCGGCCCATTGATCAAAGGTGTCAAAGGGCGGCACTCGGGCGATTTGTGTGTGATTCAAGTTGGTGCCGGAGAAACGAGTTTGCTCACCAGCACGTAAGGTGATGACATCGCGATCACCTTGTGCCACGCCGATACCGCTGCGCACGATGATGGTGCTGGTATTGTCGTCATTGACATTGATGCGGTATTCACCAGGTTCTTGGACAGAAAAATTCAGATTGGGTGTGCTAACTTCTACATTCTCTCTTTCTTGCAGGGCGCGTACACGTAACACCATGCTGCCTTGCGAGAGTTTGATTTGTATATTGTTGTCATTTAAATTGATAAAGCTGATACGGGTTTGCTCGCTCAGTCGTAATGCATTGGCACCAACTTGTAGTTCTGCTCTGGCGTTGCCGGGTACAAAGACACTATCCCCAGTAGAAATTGGGCGATTTGCGATTAAAGGTACCCATTCATTGCTACCCGCATCGGCAAAACTAATATTGCCATAGGCGTAGCCAACGCGGGCTACACGCGCAGGAGGTTCATCTTGAGCACCTGCTGATTGTGCCAAGCCCAAAGTGGCAATGCTGATGGCAGCGATGCTCAGAATTTTTCTTGTGTGATGTATCAGTGTCATGGTGATGTTCTCGCACATGGAGTGAATATAGAAGGAAGAAAGCGAATTAGATTGTGAAAATAAGTCTACCTGTTGGGGCTTAACGCGCGAGTGGTGCTTTCGGATGTCACAAAAATTCACAAACTATAAAAAAATGATGATGTTCTTGTTATGGCGCATTTGTTCCTTAGTCAATTGTAGATTGGATTGATCTCAAATATGATGAGATTTACCTAATATTACAAATGTATTTGTACTAAAGATTAACAAAAATCGCGGCTGATCGTTTCAAAATTCCCTAATAAATGTGTCATATCGACCAGGCGTTTGGCGACCAGATGATGGACTTTGCCGTCGGTTTGCCAAATACCGTACACGCCTAATAGTCTGGCATGGAATACTTCACGCCGGAATTGTTCGACCAAGGCGGGCCAGACAATCACATTGATAGGACCGGTTTCGTCTTCTATCGTGATAAACAGAACGCCTTTGGCGGTACCGGGACGTTGTCTGACGGTGACCAAGCCACAACCACGTGCAAATTGTTTGTTTTGAAATGTGTGAAGTACATCGGCGGGTAGGAAGCGTTGTGTGAGTAAGCGAGTTCTTAATAAGGCAACAGGATGACGTTGCAAGCTCAAGCCCGTGCTACGGTAATCACGCATGATTTCCTGAGCTTCGCTGGGCGTACTCAGTTGTGCTGGTGTTTCTGCTAAATTGGTCGGCTGCAACAAGTCCTTATCAGGAACCGCCGCAATCGCTAACCACAAAGCTTGATGTCGATGTCCGGCCAAGGCAGTCAGCGCATTACCATGTGCGAGTGCTTCGACATCACTACGTTTGAGTTGCGCACGACGAGCCAGATCATGAATATCTGTAAACGACGCCTGTTGACGCGCTGCCATAATTCTTTGTGCCGCTTCTTGCGACATGCCGCGCAATAAGGACATACCCAAACGTACTGCGGCCTGTAAGCCTTGCGTATGACGAACTTTGACATCTTCCAAGCTGGAATCCCAATCACTATGCATGACATCAATAGGGCGCACCTCGATCTGATGACGTTTGGCATCTTGAACTAATTGTGAGGGGGTATAAAAGCCGAGCGGTTGCGAATTGAGTAAGGCGCATAAAAACACAGCCGGCTGATGGCATTTAATCCAGCAACTAGCGTAGGTCAACAAGGCGAAACTGGCAGCATGGCTTTCAGGAAAACCATATTCACCAAAGCCCAGCATTTGATTAAATACTGCCATGGCGAACTCTAATTCGTAGCCATTCTTTACCATGCTATCAATGATGCGTTTCTCGTAATGTGCGAGGCCGCCTTTACGTTTCCACGCCGCCATAGCGCGACGTAATTCATCCGCCTCGCCGGGTGAGAAGTCAGCGGCAACCATCGCAATTTGCATGACCTGTTCTTGGAAAATAGGAACCCCTAAAGTACGAGATAAGACTTTTTCGATTTCTGGTTTGGGATAATTAACAGGCTCTAAACCCTGACGTCGTTTTAAATAGGGATGTACCATGCCGCCCTGAATAGGGCCAGGTCGTACAATCGCCACTTGCACGACCAGATCGTAGAAGGTGCGTGGACGCAAACGTGGCAGCATACCCATTTGCGCCCGCGACTCGATTTGAAAAACGCCCACTGTATCGGCTTTGCAAATCATGTCATAGGTCTTGCTATCTTCTGGCGGAATATCTTGCATGCGAGTCGGGCAATCTGGGATTTGTCGCATTAATGTAAAAGCTCTTTGTAGTGCCGATAGCATGCCTAAAGCCAGTACGTCGACTTTGAGTAAGCCTAAGGATTCGAGATCGTCTTTATCCCATTGAATAATGCTGCGTCCTTCCATACTGGCATTTTCAATCGGCACCAAGCGCGATAGCTTATCGCGGGAAATAACAAAGCCGCCGCTATGTTGGGATAAATGGCGCGGAAATTTTAAGAGTTGATAAACCAAGCCCGCCCATTGTTGTGCGACAGGAGCAGTGGGATCTAAGCCGCTTTCGGTAAAGCGTTCTAATAAGGCCTCTTTGCTGTCAAACCAGTGTTGCGATTTGGCGAGTTTGTCGATGAGATGATGATCGATACCCAAGGCTTTACCCACTTCGCGCAAAGCACCACGAGGATGATAAGTGTGTACCGCCGCTGCTAAGGCGGTGCGCTGTCTGCCATATTTGCGATAAAGATATTGAATCACTTCTTCGCGTCGTTGATGCTCAAAATCGACATCAATATCGGGTGGTTCACCACGTTCTTTGGATAGAAAACGTTCAAATAAAAGTATGCCGTTTTCTGGACTCACTTCCGTAATGTGTAAGCAATAGCAGACGACCGAATTGGCCGCTGAGCCGCGCCCTTGGCATAAAATATCTCGCGAGCGTGCATAGCGCACGATGTCATACACGGTTAAAAAATAAGGCTCATACGCCAGATCATTAATCAAGTGGAGTTCATATTCTATCTTGGCGACGACTTCATCTGATAAGCCCCTAGGATAACGTTGATCTGCACCGGCGTAGACTTCTTGGCGTAAGAAAGAGGCAGGTGTTTGTCCTGCGGGTACCAATTCATCTGGATATTCATAGCGCAATTCATCTAAAGAGAATTGGCATAGATCAGCGATGCGCAGACTTTCTTGCAAGGCCTTGGCAGGATAGATATTGCCTAGGCGCAGGCGTGAGCGCAGATGCTGTTCTGCATTGGGTGCCAGATCATAGCCACAATCGGCGATGGCTTTCCCCAGGCGGATCGCAGTGAGTGTGTCTTGCAGGGGTTTGCGCGAACGTACATGCATACAAACCTGACCTAATGCGACTACCGGTAGTTGTGTTTCTTGTGCGACTTGTTGGATGTGTAGCTGATGCCTGTCATCGAGTGCTTGCGTTAATAAGTTTAAACCCAACCAGGCACGTCCTGGAAAATGTTGCGCCATCCATGCCGCTTGTAATGCTAATTGTTTGATGTCTGCGGGATAGTCGGGAACAATTATTAACAAGCAATCCGGCAAACCTGTCAGATGTTTAAACTCAGTGGATGTCGCGTTGAAGTCTTCGGGTGTTAAGTGATACTGACCTTTGATGACATGCGGACGCATTCTTCCCAAACTAATTAATTCGCATAGATTGCCATAGCCTTCACGGTTTTGTGCCAGTGCTATCAGACGTAGTTTGCCTAATTCTGGATAATGCGGGCTAACTTGGAGTTCAAAATAACTCCCGATAATTAATGGGAGTTTTTGTTTTTTTGCTTCCTCGTGCGCACGTACAACACCTGCCAAGGAGCACTCGTCGGTGATCGCCAACGCTTTATAGGCGAGTTTTGCCGCGCGTGCGACCAACTCTTCTGCATGCGAAGCACCGTGCAGAAAGGTGAAATTGGAGAAGCAAAATAATTCGGCGTAGTGGGGCAGCATGAGTGCTTAGAGGAAAAAATCGATTGAAAAATTTGGTAACCAATATCAACCAAAAAAACCATGCAAAAACCAAACTTCGTCTTCATGCATGAGCTGTGCATTACCTATTCTTTCGCGATAAATCCAGTAGCGAAAATATTTATTGCATTCGGCGATGAAATAGTCACGTGTCACTAATTGCCCATTCCACCAGCCAGCTTCTATGCGTTCGGCGCTGGAGAGTAATTTGAGTTTGGAGCCGTAGTAGGGACTGTGTTGGTGCACGCTTAAAACTTGTGCCTGTTCTAATAACCAGCTTGGTCGTGGATTACTAAATTTTTTTAAGGCTATGTTCATATCGACGTTTGGCTTTATTTTTTCCATGACCGAGACCCAGCGGTTGGCCACTTCGGGACGATGATCGGCATGCGGTGCGGCTTGTAATACTTGCTCGGCACCGAGACGGGCAATGAGTAGTTCTATCAGTCTGGTTTGGTCTTCGGTCTGATGACGACTATCGGGAAATAGGCATTCACTATGTGCCTGACGTAATTCTATTTCGGCTGCTTGTAAGTGAAGAGAAATAGCTGCGGCGTTGAGTGACAGTTGACCTAAGCGTTCTTTTAATAGATGCGTCAGATGGGGTTCTTGCCAACTGGCTTGCGCTAATTGTAATGGCAGTAGAGTGGGTGACACGGCTTGTCGTCCACGTTCGTGTCCTAGGTATAGGTGGACTTTTTTTACAGCTGATTGCTGAGCTTGCAGCCAACCACATAATTGCAAAATCAATCCACGCGCATATCGAAAAATGATATCGGTATTTTCTATACGATCAGGTAGTTCGCAGCGCGCATCAAACTGTGCAGGCACTTCCAGCCATTGATGAAATTCTGGGTGTTCGCCATACGCAGTATCGAGTGCTTTCAGTAACGCTTTGCCGCAACGTCTTTGTAAGCCCGCGCGCGGTAATTGCCTCAGTGCACCTAGCTGATTGCAGGCGATACCTGACAACCAGTCAGCTTGCGCTGCGGCTGCAGGTAATAATCGACAGGAGATAATATTCAGGCGTCGCGCTAAATGTTTTTGACTCAAGCACAGTTGTAAGCGTCTGCTTCGTTGATAAAAATTACGGTGGTATTGTTGCGAGAAAATAGTCGCAGCACTGGCATTTCTGGCGACACCGAATTGCGCGCTGACACCTAGTGTTTGTAAGTTGTCTTGAATGCGGCGAAACAGACATCGTATGCCACCAAACAGACGTAAGCTGGCAGCTACTTCGATCAAGATAACATTGTGATGTTCGTCGGAGTAAGCCACTTGCGGTGAATACTGCAAGAGCGTGATAGCGACTTTCTGTCTGAGCTCTTGTTCTAGCCCTAAATCCCGTTCTTTGATCATTGCCTCAAGGCTGAGCAGCCCAACACTGCTTTGCCGCATACCCATGACAATACCCGCATGCCTTGCTGGTTCAGATAAAGCACAAACCACTTTATTGTCACACACTACGATGCTGCAATCTGTACCCAGTTTAGCTAACCAGCGCGGATGAAATACCTCCAGCGCGAGCTGGGGTAAATGTATCGCTATCCATAACGGTGGGAGTGGAGACATCGCGGGCATGCTGTGTATTAAGTATGTTTGTATTAACGTTGACTGTATTTAAATTGATGTTGTTAGTGGCGTTGGCATTAGCACTGTCATGAGCATTAATCGTGTAGTTCGAAAGCGGCAGTGTTAAGGGACGAATTTGCTGCGCACCGCGTCGCTTAAAAATATCAATCACTAAAGCTTGTTCCTGCAGACTTAGTTTGATGCGCAGTGGTGCAGGTGAGGGACTGAGCTGACTTTCCCACGGTCGTATGACGCAAAATAAACTGCGTCCTGACTGTGCTGCAATATGCAAGCGACGTAGCGCATCGCTTTTGAATGCAGGCGCACGTTTTTGTCGTGTTGATATTGATTGCCATAACAAAACCGCGCTGCAGGATTGATTGCGCACTATTTGTTCTGCTGCCCACAAGGCATCTTGAGAATTGTTACAGGGTAGCCAGAGCACCTGAGATAAATCTATTTGTAACGCGGCTAAGGCTAGAATTTGCGGGCGATACGGCGTATTAATCAGAACGATTTTGCCCTGCGCTAATTGATTTAATGCAGGACTTAATAACTGCAATTCTGCACAGCCAGCCTGCGGCACTAACAGCTCCGTCATTCCCGCTAAGGGCCAGCCGCCACCTGGTAATTCCTGTGCCAAAGCAGGGTAGCCACAATCTACATAATCACCTGTGCTGCGCCCAAGTTGGGATGCCCGCCATATTGAGGGATGGAGGCTTTCCAAATTTTGATTGATATTTTTGATCGAAACGGAAGACATGATAGCTTAAAATACTGTATGTATGTACAGTATATGTCTTGTTTCAGGAATTTTCAAAGTATTTATACGTTCGTCAGATACTTGTTGAAAAATCTATTTTATGAGGCTCGTAAACAATCCACAATCTTCATCCTGGAGGCACGCCATGCCGGAATAAAACCACCAATGAAACCCATAATCAAAGAAAACATCAGAGTTTTGAAGATAATTTCTCCATTCAATTTGAACTGAAATGCGAGCTCGCTGAAGGTTTGAAAATTGGTCGTAGAGATATCAACTGCTTGCATCCACGAAGCGGCAAATAGGCCAATGACGCCACCTACCAGTGATAACAATAAAGACTCGGAGAGGAACGCAACCAAGACCGCGCTACGTCGAAATCCTAATGCACGTAAGGTGCCGATTTCGCCTATGCGTTGCGCCACCGCGGCAAACATGGTGATCATGGCACCAACGATGGCACCGATAGAAAAGATAACCGAGAGGCTCAAACCTAATATTCGTATGAAGGTGGCGAGTGCTTCGCTTTGCTCAGCATAAAATTGAATTTCCGGCTTGGCATCGATTTGTAAGCGCGGGTCATTTGTAATAGCAGTTTGTAATGCAGTCGTGGCGGTGGGATCATTCAGGCGAAACACGATAGTGGAATAAGCATTGCGTCGGAATGCTGCCATCATTTGTTCGTTATCACCCCAGATTTCGCTATCAAAGCCTGTTTTGCCAGAATCAAAAATGCCGACCACGACCCAGTCGCGCTGAGCGAAATGTAATGTCTCTCCCAGACCCGTGCCACGAAAACCTCGCGAGATCGAGCGTCCAGCGATTATTTCGGATGTGCCGGGTCGAAACATACGACCTTCTATCATTTTTACTTGTGGACGTAATTCTAATCCTAGTGCTGAGGTGCCCCGCAAAGTCACGTTGCTGGGTTTACCATTACTGCGCTTAGGTAAATTATTCAAAACCACAGGCTCTTTACTGATAAGCGCCTTACCTTCTTTATTGGTCGCAATGCCGGGCAGGCTTTCAATAATGGCTGCCTGATCACGGGAAATGCCGCTATTGATTTCGGCGCCCGCACCTTTGCGTAACACTAAAATATTGTCTGGCTGTCCGGTCGCGACTAAGGTCGCACGTATTCCTTCACTCATCATTAAAACTACGGTGAATACAAAGATCACGAGCGCCATACCGCCTGCAGTGAGTAAGGTGGTGACGCGGCGCACCCAAAGATTTCTGGCGACGTAAGAAAAAGGAATTGCCTTCATGCGACATGCCTTAAGCCATTGACGATATCGATACGACTCATCTTCCACGCTGGCCAAGCCGCCGCGACGATGCCAACGATACAGCTGGCGAGGATTTGTAATGCGATCGTTGTCTGTGACACGACAAAAACCGGAAATAAAGTACCGACCGCTTTGGCAAATGCGGCAGCAATCGGCAGTGTCAGTAAGACGCCGGCACCGCCACCGAGCAAGGCAATGACCAGACTTTCACCAAATAAAAGTTTCACCACAAAGCTGGGTGAAAAGCCCAATGCCTTGAGTGTCGCATATTCGGCTAAGCGTTCACGTGCAGTCATGGTCATGGTATTTGCCATCACCGCCATAATAATGATGATGATCACGTAACTGACCGCATTGACGGCAACTAAGATCGCCTCACTCATAGAAACGAAACCTAACTGAAATGCTTTTTCTGTTTCACTCAGGGTTTCCGCTAACGAATTTTTAAATTGCGCATCGATACGCTCAGATACTAATGGCGCATTATTCGGATCATTAATGCGCACCACATAGACGCCGACATAATCCGCATTGCGTTTGAAACGTTTACGATTTGATTCGGCTAATAACTGCCAGTGAAATAGAAATTGTGATTCATCTGTTTTAGCATCAACACCGTCCCAAATGCCGCGCAAGGTGAAGGTCCAAGTGCCAGGGAAAATCGTGCCGCGTATGGGAATTTGATCTCCAATTTTCCAGCCATATTGATTAGCTAATTTGCGCCCAACGATGGCACCTTGTCTGTCCAAGATGAAAGCTTTTTTCTCTTCGTCTTTCAATACATACTCAGGATAGAGCGCCAGATAACTTGCAGGTTCAACGGCGAACTGCGGAAAAAAATTACGCTCAGTAATATACACGCCGCCAAACCAATTTGACCAACTGACGCCTGTCACGCCATCGACATTTCTGAGTCTGTCGGCATAACTTAGAGGCAGTGGGAAAGTCAGTGAAATCGAATTGCGTGTGATCAGTCTGACGCTGGATGTGCCATCGACGCCGGCATACCAAGCGTCAATAATGGTACGTAATAAGCCATAGGCACAAATGGCGACGATCAGACCCACCATCGTTAAGATCGTGCGCAGCTTATGCCGGAAAGCGTTTTTGAGTAATAAGCGCAGGATAAACATAGCGTTTTTTATCGCTCAGTGTGAAGAGGAGGTTGTTGCTAAAGCTTCGTCCGCTACCAAGAGACCTTTTTCTAGATGCACTAAACGTCTTGCCCGCGATGCGGCTTTGGGATCATGCGTGACCATGATGATGGTTTTTCCTAAGCTGCGATGTAACTCATCAAGTAAATTAAGAATCTCTTCCGCAGTCACTCTATCCAAGTCACCCGTTGGTTCATCAGCCACGATTAAAGTCGGATCGGTTACCAAGGCACGTGCAATTGCAACGCGTTGTTGTTGGCCGCCGGATAATTCATTCGGATAGTGATCCATACGGTCAGTTAGTTTGACCATTTCTAGTGCTGCTGTGACATGGGCGTGACGCTGTTTTTTAGATAAATTCGTCAGCAGCAAAGGCAGTTCTACGTTTTCAAATGCGGTAAGCACGGGCATCAAATTGTAGAATTGAAAAATAAAGCCCACATTCGCAGCACGCCAATCCGCCAGCTGTCCTTCACTTAAATTCGCGATATTGATACCAGCGATTTCTATCGTGCCCGCAGTCGGTTTATCGATGCCCGCAATTAAATTGAGCAGGGTACTTTTACCTGAGCCACTTGGCCCCATCAGTGCCAAAAACTCAGCGGTTTGTATGTCGAGATCAACGCCCTCTAACACAGGAATGATCTGCCCACCACGTGTGTAGGATTTGTCTAAACCACGAATACGGATGATAGGTGGCGCATCGTTGTCGCCAGATGCTGGCGCTACGATAGAATTATTCTCAGTCATCGCAACACCGTTCATTTGCTAGAAACGCTGATTTTTTTGCCAGCTTCAAGTTTTTCGGTTGGCATGAGTACTAACTTATCACCCGATTGCAGCACACCAGTGACTTCCTGATTGTCGCCAATTTTTCTCGCCAGATTCACGGCTATCATTTCTACGGTGTCGTCTTTAATTCTGAAAACAACTTTCTTGCCACCACGATCCACCACGGTTTTAGGGTTAATCGCTAATACTGGTTTTTGGTCGGCATCGGTGGCAGCTTGTGACAAGATTGTGACCTTGGCACTCATCTCTGGCAAAATGCGCGGGTCGAGTTTTTCGAAGCGTATTTTGGTCATGACAGTGGCTTTCGCTCTATCGACTGTGGGCACAATACTGACCACATTGCCACGGAAACGCGTATCGGGCAGGGCGTCTAAAGTGACTTCAACTGGTTGGCCGATTTTTGCTTTGGCGAGATTACTTTCCGAGACATCAGCCTCAACTTCAAGTGTACCCATATCCGCCATGGTAACGACCGCACCCTGGCTACCGGCAGCACTGGAAAAGGGCGTGATGATATCGCCGACATTGGCATTCTTGACCAAAACCACGCCGTCGAAAGGGGCGCGGATTTCGGTGAAGTCTTGATTCACTTGTTGCACCCTGAGTTGTGCTTTGGCCACTGCGACCGTGGCTTGTGCAGAAATCATCGCGGCTTTGGCTGCGTTTAAACGTTTGCTCGCGGCTTCTAATGCCTGACTAGAGATAAAGCCTTGTGTACTTAAACCCTGACTACGCTTTAAATCTGATTCTGCATTGACCACTTCAACATTCGCTTGTGCCACGCCTGCTTCCGCTTGGCGGATGCTCGCTTGCACCGCCGCCATCGCTGCTTGCACATCACTGGCGTCCAGTTTTGCAATTACTTCACCTTGTTTGACGATGCTACCTTCACGCACGTTCAGCCACACTAATCTGCCAGTCGCTTTGCTGGCGACTGCCGCTCTCCTTTGCGCAACTACGTAGCCAGACGCAGTGAGTTGGGCATATTGTTGTGAAGGGTAGGTGGTGATCACTGAGCTGGCTTGTACTTCTTGGCTACTGGGTTTAAGCAGAAAACCTAGTATCACCACGATGACCAAGGCTATGCCAATCCAACGACCATAAGCACGTGGCTTCTTATTTCCTGATGCTGGCTGACGATTTATCTTGAGTTGCTGTAGAGACGATGAGCCAGAAGTAGATGATGCGCTGGCATTGGGTGCGGAATTGGCAGTCATTTTTTTGCTTTGCTTGTGAGAGATATTGAATACAAATAAACACAAAAAAGATTCGGAGTCTTTATCAAAATTACGTCAAACTTTACTACATACAATTGCGGAACAGCATACTACAGATCATAAATGATAAGAAAATGACATAGATTGAGTTTTTTTATTTCAATATGTTTTCAATTAGATTGTCTCATTTACGCTGATTCTTTGGCTTTATCTGATACTTATGCCATGTACAATCATTCATGTTAACAAATTAAATCCGCCATTATATTAAATATCTGCGTATTTAATAAAATCATTTATGGTTTGTGTCTAGGCAATACTGAATTCATTGTTTTTTTGTTTGTCGATTCAAAGTTAATTATCTATGCTGTATTCATCACGATGTTGTGCCTTAAAGGGGGGGTATTAGGGTACATCAAAATAGTGGACTTAGTTGTCGCACTAATTCGCTGGAAAAAATATAAAAAGTTTCGGGAGTAAGTATGAAATTGACTGAGTCAATGTTGCCAATGCCAACAGCTATTCAACATTTCCTAGAATCGGGCGCGCGATCGGTACAGCGTTTACTTTTCAAATTTTTTTTGCTGACAGCATTGATCGCTTGCTCAATATTGTCTGTTCCGGTTCAAGCGCAAACAATTTTAAATTCTGGCGCAACTGTGAATGTGACAATGACGCAGGGACAAACGTTTTCACAAAATTTTGAGGGCACGGGTACTCAAGACAATGTGTACACAGTAGTTGGCACTTTACCTTCCGGCATTGGCACCACCACGATACCTAAGTCACCTCCGGCAACCAATGGTCATGAGTTGGTTATGTCTGGCACACCTACTACAGCTGGTAGTTATACGTTTACAGTCAATGTTAGTGCTACTTTTTTCTCAGTGCCGGTTTTGTATTCAACGACGATTAATGTCACTGTCTTGCCACCAGCACCAGTAGCGCCGACAGCGAATGGTTTTAGCCAATCAGTGACTCAAAATAGCACGAATAATGTTTTAAGCCCTTCGACATCAGGTAGCGTTAGCAGTATTTCTGTGATTTCAACGCCATTGCATGGAACCGCAACGGTTAGTGGTTTGAATATTATCTATACACCAACCAGTGGCTATGCTGGTAGTGACACATTCAGCTATCAGGCTACAGGTCCAGGCGGTACTTCGTCTGCAGCAACTGTTTCTATTACCGTAGCAGCAGCAGCCTTTTCTGTGACTCCATTGAACATCACAATTCTTGCAAATACGAGTGCTAATTCGATTGTCCCAGTTATTACAGGTAGTGCAAGTAGCCTGATAATTGTGAGTGGCGCATCGCACGGATCGGTCAGTGTTAACGGATTGGCATTGCGGTATACACCAGCAGCAGGTTATGTGGGAAGTGATAGTGTTGTTGTCATTGCTTCAAATGGCAGTGCTAATTCTGCCCCTGCCAACATTTCAATTAACGTTGTGGAGCCATCACCAATTCTTGAATCTAGTATTGTTAGAGTGAATACAAATAGCAGTGCCAATCTTATTAATCCTTCGATTCAGGGCAATGCAGCAAGCCTAAGTATTATTGGTATGCCGACGCATGGCGTGGTGACTTTGAATGGATTGGATTTACGATATACCCCTGAAAAAGGATATGCAGGTATAGATCAGATTACTTTACTTGCTTTAGGTACAGGCGGCCCTTCATCAACGGCGACTATTACCATCAATGTCGTCAACGATCTGCCAGTCGTTAATGCGACTACGATTAATGTGAATGCCAATAGTAGCGGCAATTCGATTATTCCGAGCACCAGCGGAAATGTCAGCAGCATTGCGATTCGTACCCCACCAGGTCGTGGGGTGGCAATTATCAGTGGCTTAGGAGTCAGCTACACGCCAGAACCAGGATTTGTCGGTGTTGATACGCTGTCGGTGACGGCAACCGGAATTGGCGGAACATCTATACCCGCCCTTATCACCATCAATGTTCTTGCAGTAGCACCTGTTCTAACAGGAAGCAATGTGCAGGTCGTCGCGAACAGTGTGGCCAACAGTATCATTCCAAAAATAGCAGGTCTTGCTACCACGATCAATATAGTCAGTGCGTCGAGCCATGGTAGTGTTGTGCTAAGAGGAACCGAGTTGTTGTACACACCAACAACGGGATATATCGGTAACGATGCCGTTACGATTACCGCCACAGGGGCGGGTGGCGTTTCGAATTCTGTGACGATCACAATCAATGTACAAGCCATCAGCGCTAGTTCAAACAGTGTTATCGTGCAAGCTAACAGCACAACAAATCCCTTGCCGGTATTGAGCTTGGCTGGCGCGATTAGCCTCAGTGTGAGTGCACAACCAACGCGTGGTGTTCTGGCTGTTAATGGCATGACGCTAAGCTATACACCTGCAAGCAATTTTGTTGGAACCGATAGCCTTACTTATGCGGTGCTAGGCAGTAATGGTAGTTTCGCATCTGCGACCATCAATATCTCCGTAGTGGCTGCAGCACCCGTAGCAAAAAATGCCAATCTAACAGTAGAGACAGGACGCAGTGCCAGTATTGATCTGGCCACTTTGGTTTCTGGTCCTGTCTTTTCTGGAGTCACTATCAGCCTGAATACTTTGCCAGAACATGGTGTAGCAGGTGTTAGTGGTACAAGAGTGACTTATACACCAGCACCGGGTTATATAGGTGGTGATAGTATCAATTTTACTGCGACCGCTATCGGTGGCGTATCGAATGTCGCACAGTTAATTATTACGGTAGTGCCGCGCCCAGATCCATCTAAAGATACGGGTGTGTTGGCGATGTTTACGGCGACTACTGCAGCCGTACGTCATTTTGAACAAACGCAAATAGAACACTTTAATGGCAGGATGTTTGAGTTGGCGTCACAAGCGAGCACCTCAAAAACGGATGAGAATAAAGAGCGTAAGACAGAATGTGGTCCGCTTGCTATGTGGGTATCTGGTTTGAATAGTGCGGGTAGCTATCGTAGTGCGAATGGCTTGAAATACACCACCATGGGTTTTAGCGCCGGCGGTGATCGTTGTTTTGGTGGCGGCAAGACCCATATCGGTTTTGGCTTGGGTTATGCCCGCGATCATAGCGAGTTTGAACGCAATCCTTCCTTCATGACGGCGACTGCGAATACTGCCGCGAGTTATCTTACGACACAATTATTTCCGGCTATGCGTTTCTCATTCATGCTGGGTGTAAATCAGATCGAGGACCGTTTTGGTCGTCAGGATGGCAAGGATTTGTCTATGGCTTTTGGGCAGTGGAAGGGAACGCAGATGATCAGTTCAGGCTCAGTCAGCGGCGATCTTAGTTTTAGTAAAATAGTGCTGATGCCGTATGTACGCCTCGACATGACGAAAATGAAGTTGGATCCGTTTTCAGAGACCGGTGCTGGTTCTAATCTCCTGCATTACCATGAGCAGACGATGCTAAGCCAACGTAGTACCGTCGGCTTTAATAGCGAAATGAAAATTGTTACGTCATGGGGCGAATTAATCCCGCGTTTGAAGATGGAATATCAACGTGATTTTGCGCGCAGGGATAGTTTGAAAATAAATTACATCGATCTGCCAGATGCGATCTATTTAATCCCAAGTAATGATGTCGACAGAAGAATGCTTTTGCTGTCTTTGGGTGCGGATATGATGTGGAAAAATGGCATAGTAACGATATTTAATTACACGCATGCTGATGCAAACGGCGGCAATAAAGCGAATCGTTTTAATGTTCGGTTCTCCTATCAGTATTGAAGTCACTTAATCAAAAGCAGTGTGTATTAGAGCTCAATGGAAGTTAAATTGAGTTCCAACACACACTGCATAAAACTAAACAAAAAAATGCCTTAGTGTTTGCTACCACTCGGTGTAATGACGCCATCGACCAAAGTGCTAGCGACAAATAACTGCGCGCAGTCAACCTGATCAAAGCTGTAATGCTTACCGCAAAAATCGCAGTTGATATCGAGTTTATCTAATTCGGCAATCGCGGATTTAATTTCTTCTTCGCCCAGCATCTTCAACATATTTCCGACTTTCTCACGCGTGCAATTGCAATGGAATTCAGGATGCTGTAACTCAAAAACACGCAAAGTTTCTTCCCAGAACAGGCGATTCATCAGCGTATCAATATCGGTATCTAATAGCTCTTGCTGCTTCACCGTGCTACCTAAAATGACAGCGCGATTCCAGGCTTCTGTTTCGTCTTCCACACTCGATTCTGTGCCACCGATTTTGGGTAATTTTTGTAGCAATAAGCCACGTGTCACTTCGCTATCCGCTGCCAACCAAAGCTTGGTGTCGAGCTGTTCCGAACGCATCATATAGTTTTCAATCACGGTCGCAATTGATTCGCCATCTAAAGGGACTATACCTTGATAGGCTTGCTGCCCAGGCATTTTGTCATTGGGATCTAAAGTAATGACGAAACGCCCTTGACCGTTTTGATGTACTAAGTCACTCAAGCTAGCATCATCAGCAATCTCAACGTCCGGCGCTAATTTTGCCGTCGCCCGTAAACGTAATTGTGCATCACATTCAACGACCAATAGTCTTACCGGACCGTCGCCATGTATTTGCATGATCATGGTGCCATTGAATTTCAAATTCGCACTGAGTAACGCAGACGCCGCGAGTAATTCACCTAAAATCGTTTGTACCGCTTTAGGGTAAGTTTGATGCGATAAAATTTCGCGCCAGGTATTCGGCAATTCGACCAGCTCACCACGTACACCTGCGTGTTCAAACATAAATTTTTGCAGATTATCTTTCACTTTATTTCCTTGAATTTTGAAACCATGTATATAGAGATTTGTGTAAAGATTACTCAGTATCGATACGCTTCAACTGTGTTTTATATTCCTGCCCGCGACGCACATAGTTTTGTGTGTTGGCCTGCATTTGAGCGATAGCTTCATCACTTAGCGTACGGATAACTTTGGCTGGTGAACCGACGATCAGTGAGTTATCGGGAAACTCTTTCCCCTCCGTCACCAAAGAACCGGCACCGACGAGGCAATTTTTGCCTATCTTAGCGCCATTCAAAATGACCGCTTGTATGCCAATCAGGCTACCTTCGCCAACACTACAGCCATGTAACATCGCTTGATGTCCGACGGTTACATTTTTGCTGATGGTCAGCGGAAAACCAGGATCAGTATGTAAAACGCAGGATTCTTGTAAATTGCTGTTCTCGCCAATGTGAATTAATTCATTGTCACCGCGAATGACGGTACCAAACCAGACACTAGCAAGCGCATCGATCTTCACCTTCCCGATAATTTTTGCGCTGTCGGTGATGTAAGCACTTGGGTCAATGTCAGGTGTGACATCGCCTAATTGATAGATTGCCATGTTGCTTCCTATGAAACTTCTAAAGAGGAGGGACGTAAATGCCGTAAAATAGTCATCTTGAAATAATCTGACATTTTACCGCCCTCCGCATGATTTCACCGACCTCACCAGAATTTTCTTCCTCCGCTAGCGACAGCGCTGAGAAAAATATTGATCTCGTTTCAACGCAAACTGATTTACGGTCGTCTGCCTTGGACTGTCTGATTCAAGCTGACGCGCGTAGCAAAGCTACGGACGTACAAGCATTGCGACAGGCATACTTGGCGCAACAATTGACCTTGAATGCGCGAACTCAATTGACGGCACCTGTGGAGATACCCGGTCGTCCGCTAAAACCTGAGCTAGTGCCGCCCCTCGGCGTCAAGCGCCGTGCAATGAACACGGTGGAAGGTCGAGCCACCTTAATTCATGCTCTGGCACATATTGAGTTCAATGCAATCAATCTGGCTTTAGACGCGATCTGGCGTTTTTCTGATATGCCAGATGCGTATTACAGCGACTGGTTGTTGGTAGCTCAGGAAGAGGCCTACCACTTCACTTTGCTGGCGGATCATTTAGTTACACTGGGCTTTGAATACGGTGACTTTCCTGCGCATAATAGCTTGTGGGAATTAGCCGAACGGACTCAGGATGATGTGCTATCCCGTATGGCCTTGGTGCCTCGTACGATGGAGGCGCGAGGTTTAGATGCGACGCCAGCCTTGCGCGCCAAAATTGCACAAGCAGGTGATCAGGCCGCCGCCGAAATTTTAGATATTATTTTGCGTGATGAAATCGGTCATGTGGCGATAGGAAATCGCTGGTTTGCGTATTTATGCGAACAACGTCAGCTAGAACCGATTGCATGTTTCGCACAATTAGCGGCACAATTTAGAGCGCCAACTTTGCGCGCACCATTTAATGTGGCAGCACGCCTTGCGGCGGGTTTTACTCAGCAAGAGCTTAATGCAATGAATATTAGTTAAATGCTCATGGATAAACTTATATATATCGGTTACTTATTGTTGATGGTCGTCGCCATTTATCAGATTAGGGTATCGATTATTATTTGGCGAGCGGAAGAGTTTGAGAAGATTCAGCGTGTATTTCAACTGCTTATTATCTGGATAATTCCAATATTTGGAGGGTTGGGCTGTCATCTTTTCCTTCGAAGTCAGCGAGGCACAATTCAAGCTAAGAGAAATGGATTCGTACATCAAGAATCAAACGTTGAGATTGGATTTGGCGATATTAAACCATAGAAGTCTACCGTTGAAACAGACCACATTTAACATAGCGCTCAACTCGGAAACTGCGCACAATGCCGTTTCAATGATCGGTATTTTTTTCAATCACAAGCTCTTCGGTTACTGTGCATTCCGCCCAGTTTCAGGTAGCTCAGCGTTAACGTTTATTAAGGCCAATCAGGTCAGCGCAAACCGATTTAGCTAAAAAGGAAAATAAGAATGTCTCAATATCGCGTCTCTTTTAACTGGTCAGGCACGACAGTTTTTCAGGTATTTTTAAAATGTACTATTCGGTTTGCACGACGCATTTTTTTGTTGACTACCGTGGGGGCAACACTTTTAACGTTAAGTAGTTGTGGTTTATTTTCTAAACCGCCAGCACCTATGCCCGCAGCAGAACGGGTTTTGAAAAAGAAAGTGGTGATGACAGGCTTTGCTGTCAACGTGGCGGCGCAGGTACAGGATCTTGACGATATTGCCCAAGGATTTCCACGTGAAATGCTAAGTCGTCTTGAACGCAGTGGCAGTTATATAGTGCGTCAATCGCCAAATCTTTTATCTTTTGACTTAAAGCAAAGCGCCCCGACCGCGAAAATCGTGCAGCAGGTCGCCGCTGAAAATGATGCGCAATTTGTGATCTCGGGTGAAATCAGAAATGCGGGTATCCGTAGCGATAAAAAATTTCTAGGCCTATGGGAAAGTCGTAGCCGTCATATCGAAGTTGAGTTCAGTATTTATGATGGTTTGAGTGGCGCTTTTTTAAGCCGTCATCTTTTATATCGTCCTGCTGACGATGATGGTAAGGTCGGGCGAGATAAACCTTTTGGCAGTGTCGCCTTTTATGCGACTAGTTTTGGCAAAGCGGTTGATTCTGTGATTGAAGAATCGGTGGCATGGATACGCAAGGATTTAGCGCCATTTCCTTTGATGGCGAAGATCATCAAAATCAAAGATAAACAAATTATTTTTGATGCAGGTTTAAGTTCGAACATCATCGTTGGCGACGAGGCTTTGGTGGTATCCGATTATGACCAATTGCCAACTTTAGGCTTGAGCGCGCAACAGGCGCGTCCTTTACAGTATGGCATTCCACAAGCGAGCATGGGTAAGATGAAGGTCATACAAGTTCAATTGCCATTTGCGGTTGCTGAGTTGCTAGATGACCAGAGTAATAAAACAGTGCAAGTTAAGGTAGGGGATTTTGTTCGTTTTGATACGGTAACGTATTGAATTCAATAGGATGGATGGACGCCGTGCTTGAGTAGTTGCAGTATTCATGTGAGCGTTATTACGGGCTCGGTATAAATGAAGGGTGCAAGGTTTATTCGAACATAAATCTTGCACCCTTTTTTCATTAAAAGCGGGTCAAACAACAAAATGCTGCAATAGCGTATAATAATCGAACGATCGTTCTATTTTTATATTTAGGTCAACATTATGAAATTAAGCCAATCCGAATTCGTTTCGCTGCGTGGATTAAACATGCATATACGCCATTGGGGTAATCCCGATGCTCCGGTGTTGTTTATGGTGCATGGCTGGATGGATGTGGCAGCCTCGTTTCAATTTATGGTGGATTGTCTGGCGCAGGATTGGCATGTCATTGCCCCCGATTGGCGTGGCTTCGGACTCACTGAATATCCAAAAGTGGAGAGTTATTGGTTTCCTGACTATGTCGCGGATCTGGACGCAATTTTGCAGCACTATTCACCAGATCAGCCCGTGAATCTCTTGGGGCATAGTATGGGGGGGAATATCGCTATGCTGTACGCTGGTGTACGCCCAGAGCGCGTCGCCAAACTGATTAACCTCGAAGGTTTTGGTATGCCGATGACGCAGGCCAAGCAGGCGCCAGGACGTTATAGGAAATGGTTGGAAGAGTTACGTGAAGTGCCAAGCCTGCGTACTTACGCAAGTTTAGAAGAAGTCGCGGGACGTCTGCAAAAAACCAATCCGCGCTTGTCCGATGAACGCGCAGCGTTTTTAGCGCAGCATTGGTCTAAGCAAAATGCACAAGGCGTTTGGGAGTTGTTAGCCGACCCTGCGCACAAAAATTCCAGTCCTATTTTGTATCATGTCGATGAAGTTTTGGAATGCTGGCAAAATATAGCGGCACCTGTGTTGTGGGTGGAAGCCAACGACACTGATATCTGGCGCATGATAGGATCAAAAGAACAGGCGCGCGCAGAGATTGATCGACGTATGCAATTCGTGCCTAAGATGCGCACGGAAATTGTGATGGAGGCGGGGCATATGCTGCATCATGATCAGCCTGAAGTACTGGCTAAACTAGTAGAGCGTTTTTTATCGGAATAGTTTTTCGGGTAATACAGTCTGAATTCTTTTATGATAAATTTCCGAAGAAGCATGAGCCTTAAAACGCCATGCTTTTTTATCGTATGTGGGCTGTAATATCGCGTGATTTGTGGTGTATCCCGCAACAAAGTTTTTTAATTTCAATTGCTTTGACGGCCAATAAATTTTTATTGCTATACTGGAGAGCATAAAATTAACGCTTTATTGCGACAAGGCTTAGATAGCATGGTTCTCATATCCGTGCATCGTTTTAGATAAACTCTGATTACTAAGTCTGTGTCTTACTTGCAGCTCAACTTTTCATCTCAGTTTTAAAGTGAATTTATGCCAGATATAACCCCACTCATAAAAAATGGTGATAGTGCAAACAGAGTTGATATTATCATTGTCGCGGAAGGCTATACGGCGGCAGAACGCGCAAAATTTATTGGTGATGCTCAAGTCTTTTTGAATAGCTTTTTGGGCGATAGTAATGCGCGTCTGAATGCGCCATTCTCAAATTACAAAAAGTTTTTTAATGCCTCAGCATTGTTTTTTGCTTCCGCCGAATCAGGCACCGATCAGCCGAATAAATCTATTTCCGTCAACACCTATTTCAATTCTACCCAGCATGGGAGCGATGGGCGTTTGCTATACGGTGATACGTTTGCTGTTGAAAATGAAGTTGCCAAGGTTTTTGTACGCAATGAGCGTGAGCTCATTATCGTGTTGGTCAATACGCCACTCTATGGCGGTGCAGGTGGCACTATCGCATGGGCATCGGCAGGAAATGCACTTGCTTCGGAATTGGCTTTGCACGAAATTGGTCACAGCTATGCCGGACTGCAGGACGAATACGTAGATGCCGAAGTTGCGAAGTCTTTTCCAACAACCAATCAAAATTTTTTAGATAGTCCTCATGTAACGGATTCCTTGAGCCGTATTCCTTGGAAAGATTGGCTAGGATATCTGGATGGCGAGTTAGGTGTCGTTGGTACTTACGAGGGCGGCTATTATCGCGCAAACGGTATCTGGCGAGCCACGCAAAACTCAAAGATGCTATTCTTGAGTCAACCCTTCAGTGCGCCAGAAAAAGAAGCCTTTGCCTTGCAGTACTATGCCAACATAGGTGACTACCTTACGGTTAGTACGATCGCCCCTGGTATTTATTCGGCGAATACGCCAGACCCGACTTTGTTCTCATTCAACTGGAAATATGATGGTAAAGCGCTCCCTAAAGGGGGGGCAGTTTATGACGCTTATGCGAATGGCGGTTATGCGATTGGGAATAAATTATCGGTAGTGACTACGGATAACACCGGGTTGATACGCAAAAATTTAGCGCAAACAAGCCAGACCGAGCAAATCAATATTGCCACTGCTGTTAAAGATAATACGTCGATTGTTACGTATACGGTTGCTAGCTCGGATGCGGGTTCAGTCTTGCGTTTTGGTGATGCAGACAATGTGGTTAGCATAAAGGATGCAACTTTACCCAACGTTTATATAGACGGCGGCAAGGGTAACGATAGTTTGAAATTCGGATTTAGTTTAAATAGCGGCATCAATTTCAAAATTCAGGAAATTCCAGGAGGTAGTTTTACGCTCAAGCAGCAAGATGGCTCTTTACTTGCGACTTATCAAATAGAAAGCCTGAAGTTTGATAACGTCGTCGTTAATACGCAAGTGCACAGCAATGCACAAACGATAAGCCGTCCTGTGCTTAATACTTTGCTGGATATCTATGTTGCCTTTTTTAATCGTGTTCCTGATGCAGATGGCTTGAATTACTGGATAGATAGCTATAAAGCAGGCATGGGGCTTAACAAAATAAGTGAATCTTTCTTTTCTGCTGCGACCGAGAAGTCGGCGCAGACGGGTTACGCCCCCAATCTGACGAATGCAGATTTTATTAATAAGATTTATGTCAATGCCTTAGGTCGAAAAGACGGCGCGGACTCTGGTGGACTTGATTACTGGTCGAAACAACTTGAAAGTGGTGCACAAACTCGCGGGACTATGGTGCTCTCGGTTGTCGGCGCAGTACACCAGTGGAAAGGTGACCCGGTTTGGGGATGGGTCGCTGATTTGTTGGACAATAAAATTCAAGTTGCTTATAAATTTGCGGTTGATTGGGGATTAAACTACAGTACGCCAGAGGAATCCATATTGAAGACGATGCAAATCGCATCGCTCATCACACCAACCGATACGACGGCGGCAATTCAACTGATCGGCATTGCTGAAGGGCAAATTCAGTTTATGTGAGTTGATGTGTATTGACATCGAAGGTGGTTCGAAAGCGTAGAGAAAGCAAAATTCTCTACGCTTTTTTTATTTTATCTGGAACTTTTTGATCTCTTAAATGGAATAGCTTAAGTAAGACTTATCTTCGAAACCGAATGCCTTAGACTGATAACAATTTGCGAAGCATGGATGATTTGATTTCTGACACCGAATTAATACGACAGATGCGGAATGGCGATAAGAGTGCCTTCACAGCCTTATATCGCCGCCATCAGGCTGCCTTATATCGTTATGCGGTTTTACGTTGTGGCTCGAATGCGCTCGCTGCGGACGTGGTGCAAGACGTATTCATGGGTTTGATGACAGATCAGTATAAATATGACGCTTTAAGAGGGCAGCTCCGTTATTTCTTATTTGGTGTAGCGCGTAATGTGGCAATGAAACATGATAGCGCGCTGCAAAAGACAGCTAGCGCAATGAATGAGCTTGAGGATGACGATCCGTTAGACGAAGTTATTTGTGAGAATGCTGCTCCATTGGAACGACTGATGCGCGACCGAATGGCCGAGGATTTACGGCAAGCAATCGCCAGCTTGGCGATGCATTATCGGGATGTATTGATTCTGTACGAAATGCATGAAATGTCTTATCTGGAGATTGCAGATATTTGCCAGATCAATGTGGGTACAGTGCGTTCTCGTCTATCGCGTGCTCGCCTAGCACTCGCTGAACGTTTAAGTCAGTACCGCAGTGCGTGTGCAGTGAATGGGCAGCGCGCATAACAAATATCTAGGGTATAGAGAATTGATGAATGGTAATTGGAAATGGTAATGAAAAATTTTGATGAAATAGACCTTGTTTTGAAACCGCACAATCAAGCTTTGAAGCGTGAGCTGCAATCTTTGCAAGCGCCAGCTTCAGTTGAGCAAGCTTTGCTGGCGGCATTCGATCAACATTTTCCCAAACGCCCTTGGTATCAACGTTGGCAGGAGTTCTCTTGGCAATTAACAACGGGTTTATGTGTAAGTCTGGTGGCACTGGTGCTGGTATTCAATCAAACCTCGCCCTTAGCGCCTAAAGCAAATCAGGATGCAATTGCTGATAACAGTGAACTTCAGGCCAATGACGAAATGCATGAAGAAATCCCTTTTCTTGCACTCAATTCCGGTGAGGAAATTTTGAGACAAGATGATATGCGTATTGTCAAGGCACAAATACCACATTCAGTGTTGGCGACTCTGGGAGTGACCGTAAATCCTGAGGTTGCTAATCAAAGCTCTAAAGCAGAAGTGTTGTTGGGTGCGAACGACGAATTTTTAGCAGTAAGATTTTTACCAAATTAATCAAGGCTGAATGCTGGGTAGCTAGCGTGGCATGGCGTTTGTTTAGTCAGCTTATTCAGTTAACTTAATCAAAAAAGGAAGGTGTGGATATGAAAAAATTAGTCATCGGCGCAGCGATTACTGCCGCAATTTTGAGTTTGCCAGCCTTGGCGATGGATCGCTCAGATTCAGTATTCGATACGAAGATCAGTAAAACTATTGCGATTGATAATGCCACAGCGGTCACCGTCATAATGGACGGGGAGCAAGATAAAGGGACGCCTGAAGGACGAAAAATAGAAATTGAGCGCGAAACCGTTGTGCGTAGGGCGAATGGCTTGGGAGACATGGCAATTGCTAATTCCGCCAGCGGCATGAGTTTTTTTCGTTCCTCGGGAAAATTGGTTAAGAATGCTCCTTATAGCGCAGAAGTGATTTCTGAAAGTCAGCAGAAACTAGCTGACGGCAATATGATTTCAAATAAAAGCTCGACGCTGACATATCGCGATAGCCAAGGACGTACCCGTGAAGAAATTCGTGATGGAAAAGGTGAATTGCGTGAAGTTATCATCAATGATCCCGCAGAAGGTCACATTGTCTTAAATCCAAAAACTAAAGTCGCAACCAAGCTGATGGATAAATTTTTGATGACAACCAAGTCAAATGGCGAAGCTTTGAAAGTTGTGACGGAAAACATTACACGCTCAAAAGATGGTAAAGACATCGTCGAGTTGAAATTGTCAGCTGGCGATGCCAAAGATCTTGAACGTCATGTAATTGTTCGTCGCGTAGAAAAAGCGGGTTCAGATGTGAAAGCCGGCGACAGCGAAAAAACTCTTACGGTGAATGTACGTGGTCCGGAAAATGGTCGCACTATGGAGATTGTAATGCCTGGTATGTCAGGTAATGGAGCGATGAACGCTAGCTTGGCTAACGTCTTTGGCGATGCTAAGTGGGCCAGCAAGCGTCAGACTAAGGCGCTTGGTAGCAAAGATTTTGATGGTATTAAGGCAGAAGGAAAACAAAGTAGTTTTGAGATTCCGGCGGGTGAAATCGGCAATACCAATCCAATTGTCGTGTCAGATGAAACTTGGTTTTCGCCTGATCTACAGATTACGGTCTATTCAAAACACAGCGATCCACGTTCTGGCGACAGAATTTATCGCTTGAGTAACATTAAACGGGACGATATTGCAGCGAGTATGTTCGCGGTACCCAGCGACTATAAAATGCGAGATATCGCCAAAGATATCAAGGATGCAAAAGAAATTAGAGAAATTCGTATGAAACGTGAAGATAAGAAGGAAAAGGAATGATTTAGAGACTGTCAGAATAATTCTTTGTCTCGAATTGATATAAAAGTAGGATAAAAATTTAAAAGGCGGGCCGATGTCAGTCGGGTCGCCTTTTTTATCGCTAAATTGACTGCTCTCGAAGCAAATCAGACGTTAACTGTTAAACTCCTCTTTTGTCTTGATTTTTGCAGGTAATTTTAGCGATGAACACACCAAAATCCTTGGGTTTTACGACCACCATTTTGCATAACGACCGTCAAAAAGAGATAGAGCACGGCTCTCACCATAAACCTATTCATACTTCAGTAACCTATGGCTACAAGAATGCGCGTGATTTGGCTGAGGTATTTCAAGGAAAACAATCAGGTTACCGCTATGGACGTCAAGGAAATCCTACCGTTTCTGCTTTAGAAGACAAGCTGACTAAGATGGAGCAGGGGGTTGCCAGTATTTGTTTTGCGACTGGTATGGCGGCAATTGGCGCGGTGTTTCAGGGTTTGCTGCGTCAAGGCGATCATCTGGTGTCTTCACGTTTTTTATTCGGCAATACCAATAGCGTATGGCAAACCTGCTCCGAGCAAGGCATGGAATTATCGCTAGTCGATGCCACGGATGTTGCCAACGTTGTAGCGGCGATTAAACCCAATACTCGTATGGTATTTGTTGAAACCATTGCCAATCCACGCACGCAAATTGCCGACTTAAAACGCATCGGCGAATTATGTCGTGAACGTGGCATTTTGTTCGTGGTCGATAATACGATGACGTCACCTTACTTGTTTCAGCCTAAAACGGTGGGAGCAGGGCTGGTAATCAATTCGTTGACAAAGTCGATTGCCGGTCATGGCAATGTCTTAGGTGGCGCGATTACTGATACTGGTTTATTTGATTGGGCCAACTATCCACATATAGCGGCAAATTTCCGTAAGCAAGCACCGGCACAGCAAGGAATGGCGCAACTACGTGCTAAAGCATTGCGTGATTTTGGTGCTTCCCTGTCTCCTGAGGCCGCGCATCAAGTCGCAGTCGGCGCAGAAACCCTGGCATTGCGTATGGAGCGCGAGAGCGCCAATGCTTTAGCCTTAGCGCAGATGTTAGAAGCTGATCCACGTGTCGCTGTCGTGCATTATCCGGGTTTGCCTTCGCATCCTCAGCACGCACTGGCGACAGAATTGTTTCGTGCTTACGGCGCCTTGTTCAGTTTTGAATTGAAGCCTGAAATTGATTGTTTTGATTATTTGAATCGATTGAATTTGGCAATCAACGCCACCCATTTGGGTGATACCCGTACGCTGGTGATTCCGGTGGCGCATACTATTTTCTTTGAGATTGGGGCAGAGCGTCGGTCTGAGATGGGAATCGCTGACTCCTTGATCCGGGTATCGGTAGGGATAGAGGATACCGCCGATTTATTGCACGATTTTGCACAAGCTTTAGCAGGCTGATTTCCACATAAGTCCAGCAAAAACTATTCAGGAGTCTCATGTTTTCTAGCATTTTGTCACTCTCTTTAAAAATGACGCAACGCGATTGGCGTGCTGGAGAGCTGCGTTTCCTTCTGGTTGCTTTAATGGTGGCGGTCGCGTCTTTGTCGTCCGTCGGGTTTTTTGTTGACCGACTGCGCAATGGTTTGAACCGCGATGCGCATCAAGTGCTGGCTTCCGATTTATTGGTCAGCTCGGCGCAGCAGCTCAATCCAGAGTGGAAAACAAAGGCGCGGCAAGCTGGGTTGCAAGTTGCGGAGACTGTGGTGTTTCCTAGTATGGCGTTATCCAACGGCCACTCTGGTGGCAATGGAAGTAGCGACACTAGCATGGCAAAATTGGTGACCTTGAAAGCGGTTACCACCAATTACCCATTGCGCGGTAAGTTGAAGTTGAATCTGGCAGATAAAGAAGTCGCTACAGATGAAACGCCAAAACTCGGGACGGTATGGATAGATCCCGCTTTGTTTGGTAGTTTGAAAGTTGCAGAGGGAGATCAGATTACGCTGGGTGAACAACAATTCAAGGTTGCTGCCAGTATTGCCTCTGAACCTGATCGTGGATCAGGCTTTTTGAGTTTTTCCCCGAGAGTTATGATAGCCATGGATGATTTGGCCGCGACTAAATTAATTCAGGATGGCTCGCGTGTGACTTATCGCTTGTTACTGGCGGGTGATAAATCAACGATCAAAGAATTCCAGACTTTTTTAGAACAAGAAATTCAAACAAAAAGCCTGAAAGGCGTGCGCTTGGAAACCATAGAAAATGGTAACGAGCAAATGCGCACCACATTAGACAGAGCTGAACAGTTTTTGTCTATGGTGAGTATGTTGTCCGCCATGCTTGCGGCAGTTGCGGTGGCGATGGCGGCACGTCGATTTATGCTGCGCCATATTGATGCTTGCGCCATGCTACGTTGTCTTGGATTAACTCAAAACCAAGTGACGGTGATGTATTTGTTTGAATTTTTAGTGCTTGGCGTTTTGGGTAGTATCGCAGGTGTGCTGTTAGGTTTTGCTGGACATTATGTGTTGTTGGAATGGCTGGGTAAATTAGTGACCAATGATTTGCCAGCGGCGAGTTTTTTACCCGCTTTACAAGGATTGGCAATTGGTATTTTGTTGCTGATTGGTTTTGCGATGCCACCGATTTTGCAGTTACGTAATGTGCCGCATAACCGCGTGATTCGACGTGAACAAGATGCTCCACAAGCATTGACCTTGGTGACTTATGGCTTGGGATTGGCGGTATTTATCGGTTTGTTGTTGTGGCAAACGGGCGACATCAAAGTAGGACTAATGGTGGCTGTTGGATTCCTGGTAGGCATGCTCAGTTTCGCTTTGATCGCCAGGTTATGCATGATGGGCTTAAAACGTTTGCGTAATGTGATCAATCATTCAGCATGGCGCTTTGCAATCACCGCTCTACAGCGCCGTCCAGGTGCTACCGTGGTGCAGGTGGTGGCGTTGTCTTTGGGTTTGATGGCGTTGTTATTGTTGACTGTAGTGCGTAGTGATCTGATCGCAGCATGGAAGCAATCGACGCCAGCCGATGCCCCCAATCATTTTGTGATCAATATTCAGCCGGAACAAAAAAGTGAAATCGCCAAACGTTTGGAGAATTTTGCCCAACCGCAAATTTATCCCATGATACGTGGACGCCTGATTGAGGTGAATGGCAGTGTTTTGAAGCCAAATAGCTATCAGGACGAACGTGCGAATAGCTTGGTGGAGCGTGAATTTAATTTATCCACGATGAAAGACTTGCCTCATTCTAATAAAGTCATTGCAGGTGAGTGGTATCAAGATAGTACTGCGACCGAACCAGAAGCATCAGTAGAAGAAGGTCTGGCAAAAACCTTGAAATTGCAGCTAGGCGATAAAATGACTTTTGATATCGCCGGGCAAAAAATTACGGCAAAGATCACAAGCTTGCGTAAGTTAGATTGGGGTTCGATGCGAGTGAATTTCTTTGTCGTGATTAACCCTAAAGCAATGCAAAATATGCCGCAAACTTTTATTACGGCGTTTCGTGTCCCCGACACGAACAAGCAATTCGCGAATCAATTGACGCTGGACTTTCCTAATTTGACGGTGATGGATGTCGGTGCCATTTTGAAGCAGCTACAAGATGTATTGGATCAAGTCATTACGGCAGTGGAATTCTTGTTCCTATTTACGCTGGTATCTGGTGTCTTGGTCTTGTACGCAGCTTTGGCGGGATCGCAGGATCTACGCATGCGTGAAGCTGCCTTATTGCGAGCATTGGGGGCAACGCGTCAACAACTCTCACAAGCGCAGTGGATAGAATTTTTGTTGGTGGGTAGTGCCGCAGGTGCTTTGGCTGCGAGTGGTGCTTCTGCCATAGGTTGGGTATTAGCGACTTATTCTTTCAAATTCGCCTGGAGTTTTTCTCCTTTGGTTTGGGGCGCCGGTATCGTCGTTGGCGCGATTTGCGCTTTGATCGGTGGTTGGTTGGGTTTGCGTAATGTCCTGAATCAGCCACCATTATTGTCATTGCGGAATAGTTGAGTGCAATAGCCAAGTGAAAAATTAGTAAAAAATTGAACTAACACAGTAGTTTTATGGAAATTGAAGAAGAGAAATCAAACTTATATGCGTTGATCGGTGGTGCGGATAAATTGCGTGAGATGGTCGACAGGTTTTATGATTTGATGCAATTGGAAAAAGAGTTTTCTGGCATCAACGAGATGCATCCACAACCAAACGACAGCTCACGTGATAAGTTGTTTTGGTTTTTATCCGGATGGATGGGTGGTCCAAATTTGTACATTGAAAAGTTCGGTCATCCTCGTTTGCGTGCCCGTCATCTACCCTACGCGATAGGCGTAGCGGAACGTGATCAATGGCTACGCTGCATGGCATGGGCGATGCAGGATGTTGGTATTGAAGAAGGTCTGCAAGAGCATCTGATGAGCTCGTTTTATCAGACTGCTGATTGGATGCGGAATACACCGGGGTAAATTAAACAATTTTATTTCAGTCAGAAATAAGCAAAACGTGTAAAAGTTCAAAGAAGAGTTCAAAACCAATGACCACAGTAGAAATCATCCTGATAGTAGGTATTGTCGTAATCGCACTGCTTCAAGTTATCATTTTGCTACGCAAGCAAAGCAACGGCGACGCGCAACTGCTAACGCAACTACAAACATTTCAAACACAATCGCAACAAGCACAAGAACGAAGTGAACGCAGCTTACGCGAGCAAGTGCAATCTACGGCTCAAGCCACGCGACAGGAATTAGGTGGCAATTTTACGCAGTTCCAGCAAGCATTGGCAGCACAACTTACTAGCGTTGCCACTTTACAGAACAATCAAATCGACGCCTTTTCGCAGCAACTCGTCAAACTCAATGAAAGCAATGCCCAGCAATTAGAACAAATGCGCCAGGCCTTGACTGTACAAGGACAAACAGCACGGGAAGAGCAGAGCTTGAGCTTGAAACGTTTTGCCGATACCTTAAATCAGACTCTAGCGAGCATGACCGAGTCAAATGCTCTGCGTATGGGCGAAATCCGTACGACATTGGAGCAAAAGATCCAACAACTACAAGCTGATAATGCCGGCAAATTGGAAGAAATGCGTAAAACGGTCGATGAAAAACTCCATGCCACTTTGGAGCAGCGCCTAGGGGAATCGTTTAAACAAGTGTCAGAGCGACTGGAAAAAGTTCACCAAGGTTTGGGCGAAATGCAACAATTAGCCATCGGCGTCGGCGATTTAAAACGTGTGTTGACCAACGTGAAAACTCGCGGCACTTGGGGTGAAGTACAGTTGGAAATGGTGTTGGAACAAATGTTGACGCCCGATCAATATGGTAAAAATGTTGAGACCGTGCCAGGTAGCGGTGAGCGCGTTGAGTTTGCGATTAAATTGCCGGGTAAAGAAGATGACAGGGCGCCAGTGTGGATGCCTATCGATGCGAAATTCCCGAAAGAGCAATACGAACGCTTATTAGATGCAGCTGAACGTGCTGACGCCGAAGGCGTAGCGCAAGCAGGCAAAGAACTAGAACGCGCGATTCGCAATGAGGCAAAAACGATTGCCGAAAAATATTTGTCGCCACCACTGACGACTGATTTTGCGATTTTGTTTTTACCTACTGAAGGCCTGTACGCGGAAGTCATGCGCCGTCCGGGTTTAGCCGATGAACTACAGCGCACGCACCGCGTTTCTATCTCAGGTCCTTCGACCTTGTCGGCTCTGTTAAATAGTTTACAAATGGGCTTCCGCACTTTGGTGTTAGAGAAGCGTTCTTCTGAAGTCTGGCAAGTTCTCGGTGCCGTTAAAACTGAATTTAGTAAATTTGGCGATGTATTAGCGGCTACCAAAAATGCTTTGGTTAAAGCCGCTGACAATATCGATAAAGCCGAAGTCCGCACCCGTCAGATGACACGTAAACTGAAATTGGTTGAGGCTTTGCCAACGGATACGGCGCAGAGTTTGTTGGGCCTGGAGGATAATGGGAATAGTGGGGATGATGCGGATGCAGAAACTTGAAAGCTCAATAAATCAACGAGGGGCAAATCAATGATTTACCCCCATCATTACATCCACAATCCCGGTTTGTTCACCATCAAATAAAATACACCCACCATCGCCAAGAACGCTGGGTAGCCTAAGGCCTCCCAATAGCGAGCATATTGCCAATAAAGTGGCGCTAATGTCTGTTGTTGCTCATGGGCAGATTGCGCCAGTTTTTGCATTTTAATCTGTAGCCAGACCACTGGCAGCCAGCAGATTCCCGCAAGAAAATACAAGCCCAAAGACAATAAAATCCATGGCGTGTTTAAAGACCATCCTGCAAGATGTGCCAATGCAATTCCGCTGAGTGGTTGAATGATAACGGCCGGTGTAGTGAAGCACCAGTCTGCAAGTACTACTAGACGTGTAACGATGGCAATCGTCGCGACGTTTTTACTACGATTACAAAAGTAGAGATAGAAAGCAGAGCCGAAACCAGTGCCGACCAATAGCACGGAGGAAACGATGTGCAGGGTTTTGAGTAAGAGATAGGTATTCATTTTGTGCTTGACTGAGTCTTTAGCTGTATTTTTTAATTTGTTGCCCGTTTTTCGCTCGCCACCAAGACAAACAAGATCGTTAGTATTGCCAGATTTTTGAGTATGGGCGCGAATGGATGTATGAGAAATTCAGGTAAACACGCGGCAATGATGAAAGAGTAGCCGAGTATCAAAACCGATTGAAACAGCCATAAATTTCGGTGCGGACGACTGAGTGTCGCGATCCCTAATAGCATATCGATGCCGCTTGCTAGATATAGGACTATGGATGCTGATTCTCCATTGATTCCGACTTGCGCGAGCAAATGTAAGCTATCTTCTCGTGGATAAATCCAGAGTGAAATAATGCCGGTGCTGATCCACAAAAAGGCAAGCATCAAGCGAAACAAAAGCTGCGACCAATTTGCTATCGCTGCTGCAGCGAGAGCTTGCGTGTGTTGATTGGTAAACCAATCATCTGCTCCTCTTAGTGTTTGCCCTACAAGTTCTGTAAAGCCTAGACTGTCTGCGACATTGCCTTGTTCCAGCATTTGCAGCGTTTCTGGCGCAAAGACTTTTTGCGGTAAATGACGCGCAAGACTGGCGCTGATGTGCATTACCGACATTGGTATTCGGACGAACATGGCAGGCGGCAAATTCATGGCGTGACGATAATGCACTAACATCTCACGATAACTGATAGGTTTCGGTCCAACCGCACGAATAATCTGATGCGATACAGCATTCTGATTTTCAATCTGCGACAACCAAGTACGCACGCACAAACAAAGATCATCAATATGTACGGGTTGGAGCTCTTGTTCACCATTACCAGGCAAAGCGATGACGGGTAGGCTGGCGAGACTGCGGAATAATTGGCTACTAGCGCCATCAATCCCGACAATTAAGGAAGGTCGCAAGATTAAATGTGGACACGCAAGTTGGCTTAGAAATTGATCTGCTGCACGTTTGGTTTGTAAGTAGCTGCTCAGTTGTGTTGGTTCGACAGATAGGTTGCTGTGCTCGCGATCATCTGGCCCCAGTGCTGATATCTGTAAAATACCATGTATACCTGCATCGTTTGCTGCTTGAAATAGCGCAATTGGTGCAGCTTGATGAATTGCGGTAAAAGGCATTTCTTTAGTCTGCATTAAGATACCAACTGCGTTGATGACGATATCGACGGTGCCTAACGCGGCTAAGCGTTTTTTCCAAATCTCGACTGAAATATCTTTGCCATAGTCGATCAGTAATTCGCGCTGCCGCTCTGCCGTTTCGCTGCTGAATTGATGTACGCCGTGAATGACTTCATGCCCGGCTTGTTCCAGCGTTCGACTCAAATGGCGACCAACAAAACCGTGTGCGCCACAGATTAGAATTTTCACGCTTTCCCCCTAGGTCTCAGTGATGATTTATTGATGAATTAAAGTTGCGAGGCAGACGCGTTTGCAAAACGCATGCTAAGCGTCGCTCTGTTCATTGTTTTTAGGTAGGGGACAACTACCATTTTTACAAACTCGACTATTGTGTAGTGCACGTTTCGCTGCACGATCTGCGGCAATTTTGAATAGAAGGCCTGAGACTCGGTTGGATAAGCGATAGCGATTGCGGGCAACATGAATATAGGCCCAATCAAACAGTGGTTTAAGTACAGGCAATCCGGTGGGCGCGGTAATCCAGCTCAAGCCAACAGCACCGTAAGCTAAGCGGAATACTTCGACACCTTTCGCAAAGCTACCGTCCGGACGCATAGCATGAATGATTTCCATCATTTCTTTTTTACTGGCGGGATATTGACTGTCATCAAAATTTACTGCAGACACATCGATAAAGCGCAATAAATCCTGATCGTTACGCGCTTTCAAGTTGTCGATTTCTAGTTTGCAGAGAGGGCATGATTCGTCATAGAGCAAAGTGAGTGGGTAGTTGTTCATGATGTTTCCTTTGTTTACGAGTTGATGGTGATTTTTAAATAAAGGCTTTTTTGTTTGAATCGTTTTTACTGCTATCTCATCAATTAATTATTTTATTTCTGTAATTTCTGTCTGGAGAGAAATATATGTTCAAAAAAATGCATATCGCTTGCCCCCTCGATACGCATCGTTTAAGGTCTACTTTTCTTCCCCACGTACAAACTGCTGCACTTTGGCGCCCATTTTGAGTAGTTTCATCAAAGTACTTGGTTCTAGGCGTAGCATTTCATCGGTCCAGCTTGTTAAGGTCTTCATCAACGCTAACGTCTCTGCAATACGTGCTTTGCTGGCGCGGTCTTCTTGATCAATATCTGGGCTATCTAAACAAGCTTGCAAAGTCGCTATCGTGGGATTGAATTCGCGTTCTTTACGTTCACGCACCACGGTGCGGAACAATTCCCAAACATCGAGAGACGTTTCAAAATGCGCACGACGGTCCCCCATGACATGTGCAAGTTTGATCAGCTTCCAGTTTTGCAATTCTTTGAGTGAATTTGATACATTCGACCGCGCAACACCAAGAGTATCGGCAATCTCTTCTGCAGTGAGAGGCGTGCCAACGATGTACAGCAGCGCGTGAATTTGACTGACTGTACGATTAACACCCCACATGGTGCCCATTTCGCCCCAGTGCAATATGAATTTTTGTTTGACAGGTGTAAGTTCCATGGCTGCAGTGTAGGTTCTTCTCTAATTTCTGTCAAGACAGAAATTGGAGAATTATGTGTGGGTGAAAAACAGCAAAAAAGGCCAGTGCCTAAAACCTGCAGCGAAAACTTTTGATGTGTAGGAATTAGGAATTTTCGGTCAGTTACAAATTTTTTCAATTGTCATTTTTTTGCGTTGCAATAGAAAGTTCTCTTGTGTTATCCTGCAGACTTTATTTTTCAGCGAGTTCACTGTGGATAGTTATAGTAGTCGATCTTATGTCGACCTTATTCTGGCAAGCTAAACACAGTTTTCTGTTGCTACTTGCCAGTCCTTGGCAGGTAGATGAGAGCCGCTCCGGCTTCTCCTCTATTTCCTTTTTTGTACACCTATTTTTCGCCTAAGACATTCGTCTTGAGTTGGCTTTAGCTAATTTTTGTCGTTCGCTTTCGAAGCTTGTCTTGGAAAATTTGACTGAGTCATGTCAGGCCGACGTTTGCATCGTGCGCACCTGGCATTTGAGCAGAGAGCTTTTATGTTTGAATTATTTAGCCAGCAAAAAACACTACGTGTTCTGCAGGAAAAGGGTCCTAATCGTTGGGACTGGGCTTTGTTGCCTATAGTGTTAGCGATCATTGTGGCGTTCGGATTTGCGGCGATGCAGATGAGTCGCCCCTTCGTTGTTGGTGAAATGCTAGATATTTCACTTGATCCTACTTACTTGCCGTATTACCTGTTGCGCACCATGCTGCGCATGTTTACTGCGTTGGCTTGTTCCTTATTGTTTAGCCTGGCATTTGCAGCGATTGCAGTGAAATATAAAGCGGCTGAACGCGTAATGATTCCCTCACTGGATATTTTGCAGTCGGTACCTATTCTGGGCTTCCAAGCAATTGCGATTGTACCTTTTATTGCCCTATTTTCAGGTGATTTACTGGGCGTTGAATGTGCCGCGATTTTCGCAATCTTTACCTCGCAGGCCTGGAATATGGCATTTAGCTTGTATCAATCGATGCGCAATGTACCTGCGGAGCTCAATGAAGCCGCAAGGATTTTTCGGCTATCAGGATGGCAGCGTTTTTGGCGTCTTGAGCTGCCCTTCGCAATGCCAGGATTATTATGGAATATGATGATGTCCATGTCAGGCGGCTGGTTTTTTCTGGTTGCAGCTGAAGCAATTTCCGTCGCGGGGCAAGACATTAAATTGCCAGGCATAGGCTCTTATATCGCGGTGGCGATAGATGCAAAAAATGGATGGGCGATTGCGTGGGCGATTCTGGCGATGTTGGGAGGGATAATCGTGTATGACCAACTATTCTTCCGACCTTTGCTGGCGTGGGCGGATAAGTTTCGTTTCGAAGAGTCGCAAGGGGATACAGCGCAGCAATCATGGATGCTTGACTGGCTACGCAATAGTTCGTGGTTTCGCGATTGGTCATCTGCGTTCTGGCGACAACTGAGCAAGGCTTTGTCATGGTTTAAATTGTCTTATGACGGTAGTTCTTCGCGTGCGAAGATGAGTCCGCATTCTTTGGTATGGGACAAACTCTGGAACATCGGTTTGTTATTGCTAGCCACATTGGTCACATATCGCCTCGTGGTATTTATTCATAGTGATGTGGGGTGGCGTGAAGTTGGTCATGTATTTGTACTTGGCATGATTACGCTGTTGCGAGTGATGGTATTGATTGCATTGGCGTCATTGATCTGGGTGCCACTCTCAGTGTGGATAGGTTTACGTCCACGCTACTCACAAAGGGTGCAAGCCCTCGCTCAGTTTCTGGCGGCATTTCCTGTGAATTTGATGTTCCCGGTTGTGGTGTTTGCGATGTTGAACTGGAATTTGAGTCCGAACATCTGGCTTAGTCCTTTGATGGTGTTTGGTACGCAATGGTACATCTTGTTCAATGTGGTATCGGGGGCGGCTGCAATTCCCAATGAGCTACGTTTGGCAGCGGATAATCTGGGCTTACATGGTTGGTTGAAATGGAAACGGGTTTATCTACCAGCGATTTTTCCTAGCTACATTACGGGTGCAATTACGGCCAGTGGCGGTTCCTGGAATGCCAGTATCGTGGCTGAATATGTTACTTGGGGAAAGACAACTTTAATTGCCGATGGCCTTGGTAGCTATATCAAGCAAATGACAGAAGCGGGTGATTTTCATCGTATCGCATTGGGTGTCAGCGTGATGTGTATATTTGTGATGCTGTTAAATAGGTTTTTCTGGCGTAAGTTATATTTGTTCGCAGATGAACGCGGCTTTTGAGATAGAAAGAAAAAAGTGATGGTACAGAAAAATTTAATCGAGCTAAAGGGAGTGAGCAAATCCTTTAAGGCAGCGGACGGTAGTGCTCGACTGGTATTGGATCAAGTGGACTTCAGTTTGAAAGACGGTGAAATAGTCGCTTTGTTAGGTAAATCAGGTTCGGGTAAATCAACTCTGCTGCGAATCATGGCGGGCTTGATTCCTGCTGATCAAGGCCAGATGACTTATCGTGACAAAGCAATATATGGTCCGGTCGCGGGTATTGCTATGGTATTTCAATCTTTCGCGTTATTCCCTTGGTTGACGGTGCAACAGAATGTGGAGCTGGGACTAGAGGCGCAAGGCGTTCCATCTGTAGAGCGTGAACAGCGTGCTGACGCTGTACTTGAACTTATAGGCTTGGCTGGGTTTGGTGGTGCCTTGCCACGTGAGTTGTCGGGTGGCATGAAGCAAAGGGTAGGCATAGCGCGTGCCTTGGTGACCAATCCTGATGTGCTATTGATGGACGAAGCATTCTCTGCTTTGGACGTGTTGACCGGCGAGACGTTGCGTAACGATATGTTGGAGCTGTGGCGAGAGGCTAAGGTATCAACTAAAGGCATTTTGGTGGTGTCGCACAATATTGAGGAAGCGGTCATGATGGCTGACCGTGTAATTATTCTAGGTAATGATCCTGGACGTGTGCGTTGTGAGATTAAAGTGGATTTGCCGCGTCCACGTGATGTCGATTCGTTAGAAGTGCGTGCTTTGATCGATGAAATTTACGGTTTGATGACGATGCGTCATACACATGAAACGGCAACTGGAGAAACCATACACCACCTTGGATACCGCCTACCGGATACGGATATTAGCCGCATTGAGGGCGTCTTAGATTTGCTGGCTGATACGCCATTTAACGGTCGTGCGGATTTGCCACAACTGGCTGCTGAAACTGAGCTGTCCGACGAAGAGTTATTCCCGACCTACGAGGCACTTAGTTTGTTAGGGTTGGCCTTGGTGGAAAAAGGTGACATCAGTTTGACGGCGCTCGGCGAACGCTATGTCTTCGCGGATCAGGCCAGTAAGCAAGAACTGTTTGGACAGCAATTGTTGGCGCACGTACCTTTGGCAGCGCATATCCGCCGTAATCTTGAAGCAGAGACGAACGGTAGTTTAGCGGAAGCGCCATTGCTGGAATTGCTGGAAGAATTTATGAAAGAAGATGAGGCAAAACGCGTGTTGGAAATCGCCGTTGAATGGGGGCGCTATGGCGAAGTCTATGAGTATGATTATCACACAGGACGACTAACCTTGCCCGATTTTGATGACGAGCGACTTCCCTAAATGAAGTAGCCTGTGCGGGTGCCACCCTCATTAATGAACAGATATAAATTGATCGCTTTGCTAAGATTTATTTTGCGCTGCTTTACTTGCAATGATCGGTTGCGGCTTGATAAGCAACCACGAATAAAGACAAAATGCTACCACCTTGACGCAGGCAATCTGGCTTTGCCGCACGATTGGCGGCACCTTGAAATTGTTCGTATTTGCTGGCTGGAGTGTTGATTAAAGTCTTATTGCTCGCATCAGCCATTTTTTGAATATCAGATTTACTTGCTTCGTAAGCCGCTCTAATTGCAGCGCTATTAGGTTTTCCTGGCATCCCGGAAATTGAAGAACGATCTTTACTGATACCGAGCGTGGCTTCTTGTGGGCTGTTATTGAAGAGTGGGTCACTGCCTGTCACATCTTTCACTGTGATTGACGTTGGCGTCGAATCAGAACTTTCTATATCCGTTGTGCGTTGTTTTGCCGTTGAGTTGGTTTTGAGGGACGTAACTGGCTTCGCAGTTTTTGTTATGGTGTTTTCAGCGGGGCTCTTTTTAGGTACTTCGTTTGCTCGTGTTTTGTCATTCTGCTTAGTGGGCGATTTGATCCATGTCAGGATCAGCTCTCGCGTAGCACCCAAGCGACTCTTTTGATCTATGCTGGCGTGTATGGATTGCTGATTAAATTGTGCAAAGAAACACTGTGAAATGGTAACTGCTGCGGCGAATGCAAAGGCGCGTTGTGTTTTGGTCTCGGGCTGCCAATGGCTTTGGTAGGTAAGCAAAATTTCAGACACTTAAGTTGGCTCCAATAAAAGCAAGAGCATAAGCTTAATCCCATTATTCTACTAGTCGAGTTCTTAGGTATTGCTGGGCGCAACTTGCGGTACTGCCTTGCGGCATCGCTTGATTTCGATGTGTAGTTTTGCTTGAATGATCGTGCCTTGCAATCTGCGTCAATTGATTAGCTGGGGCTATAAATGTGGTATTGATTCTTGCCCGATTTCTTAGCCACATACATTGCTTCATCCGCCTGTGCCAGGATAGTACTTTGTTCGAAGTCTGGCGTACTGGCGAAAGCTATGCCCACACTTGCGCCAATCTGAATTGCCGTCGTGTTTTCAAAAATAATCACTTTTGCTGCCGAGCTAGTAATTTTTTCTGCGATCGATTGGACTTTGTCTAGTTGATCGATGTCTTTAAGAACAACGACGAATTCATCGCCACCAATCCTTGCTATAAAATCGGACTTCCTAACGATTTTTGTTAAGAGCTGTGAAAAGTGGCATAACACTTTGTCGCCAATTTCATGACCAAGCTGATCATTCACTTCTTTAAAGCCATCAAGGTCTATCATCAGCAAATAAAAACTGTTGATAAGGCCGCCGTGCATTTCAAAGTGAATTCGTGCCATGGCTTTTTCAAAACCGAGTCGATTGGCGATTCCTGTCAGGTAATCCGTTACCGCAAGTTGTGTCGCGGATTCTTCAATTTGCTTTCTCTCTGTAATGTCGTTGACTAAGCCCTGTAATATCCCATTTTCAACAGCACTGAGTACCAAATTGATCCACTTTTTTTGGCTAGATGTACCAACTTCTATCATAAAATCTTCGGATGCAACTTGTTCCGCATAGCTTGCGTTTTCCAACATACTTTGCAATCGCAATGCATATTCATTTAAATTATTGACTAAGCTATGTTTGATTTTGCTAGGATCCGCATCCAAAGGGATGGCGAATAGACGTAAATAGGCGGGATTCGAGGAAATAACTTCGCCATCCGGTTTCAATAAAAATATGCCGGTTTCAGAATTCTCAAAAATCGCTTGGAATTTTTTTTCACCAATCTGATGGCGTATGCGCAATTCGCGTTCGTCTTCCAAGAGATTAAATAGTTTAGAAAACAGCGTATTGACATCTCTTACCAGTTGTCCAATTTCATCGTGCTCGTTGCCAGCGGGTAAGGACAAGCTCGCGTTCGCATTGGGCGGTAGTCGATGTAGTCTATCGGAAATGGTTTTGATCGGGCGGGTAATTTTGTACGTGACGACATAGACTACCGCGCCAGCCATGATTAGTGCTTGTAATAGCAACAGATAGGCAGTGATACGAGCCTTATTATTGATTTGTCCTCGAATAAAAATGAGATCTGGAGTTAGCTCAATCTGGCAGACCAATTCATTAGGATTGAATGGAGAGTAGAGCGGGCGTTGTATGAATAGTTTTGACTTGTCATCTAAACGCAGCAAGCCCTTTTCTTGTACGCTCTTGTTTTTGCTTAAAGCGGCGAGTGTCTGCTGTTCAGAATATATTTTGACGCTGGCGACATCCTGGTTGCTCAGCAAACCTTGCGCAACTTCTTTAGCCAGATTGGCATCAAACAGATAGCAAGCGATACTGACGGTGTTCTCTACAGTGCTGAGTAAGCTATTCATGCGATTCTTCACTAATTCTCGCTCAGTGTTTGATTCCCAAAAATATGTGAAAGCAGCAAAAATCCCACCGACAAACAAAGTGATTGCCAGAACTATCGCGCTGCTACGAACAACAATACTGGTACGAAGTGAGCTCAGCATGCTTTCTTGTGGTGTTAGCTTAACGTAGTGGATCGAAAACGACTTTAACACGCTTATCAATTTTTGTTCGTTCTATATAGGCAATCGCACCTCGTCTACGAGTGACGATTTCAATGGCTTCTTCTTGGCTCTTGACTTGCCTTGGTGGCGAACCTTGACCGGAGAATACAAGTCTGGCCCAATACGAACTGATTTCTGAGAGATCTTTATTTACCAAGACGCTATAAAAATGAGCCTTCACAGCGAGAGGATTTTCTAAATCTAAAGGCATGGCAGTAATGCCCGAGGCCAATTTGCGATTTCGCCCCATATAGACGTTAATTACCTCATCTTTACTCATTTTAGTTATACCCGACCGTAGATTAGCAATGACGACAAAATCACTTCCCGCAGCGCGTTCGCTAGCAGAGGCTCCCACCGTCAGAGCGGCTAACAATATAAATAGTCGTCGTTGTCGATACATGGTCAAAATAGTCGGTTTTTCCTCAATTAAAAATAAATTTAAAACTGATGACGATGCTCTTGTTTCTGCGGAATTCCTTGGTAGTCAAGTGTGCCGAAGTCATGGAATTTGAACGCAGGGTCTGGTTCCTCTGCACCGGACGCAGCGCTTATGAAAAATAGACTGGTGACGGATCGCCGTAGAAAAAATCCTTCATAGGACCTCATTCTGAACTGAAAGACTTAGTGATGGTGTTTAGCCATTAAAGTGCCCAAGTATCTCAATCCATATTACACAGGTGCAATACGGCTTGCAATCTCTAATTGGTTTTGCCAGAGTGTCTGTCGCCGTATTGCAAACTGTGTGGGTGCGATGTGCTTGATTTTTGCTTCTTTGTGCCTAAACGCATTCGCGTCTAGCTATCTTACTTACGTCACTTCACTGATCGTTTGCCACTTGTAAGATCAGTTTGCCGAAATTTTTCCCTTCAAACAGCATCATGAGCGCGCTCGGGAAATTGTCTAATCCTTCAACGATATCCTCGCGTGTGTGAAATTTACCTGCAGCCATCCAGGCGCTCATTTGCTGAACCGCTTCAGGATAACGTTGCACGTAATCGAATACTACGATACCTTCCATACGCGCCCGATTGACCAGTAGCGACAAGTAGTTAGCGGGACCTTTTATTTCAGAGGTATTGTTGTATTGTGATATCGCACCACAGATGATGATGCGAGCTTTTCGATTAATGCGGGTGAGCACCGTATCTAAAATCTCACCGCCGACATTGTCAAAGTAAATATCCACGCCATCTGGGCAGTGCTGTTTCAATCCGTCTTTGACGGCGCTGTTTTTATAATCTATGCAGGCGTCAAAGCCAAGTTCATTGACGACAAAATCACATTTGTCTTTACCGCCAGCGATGCCCACCACACGACAGCCGAGTTGCTTCGCCACTTGACCAACGGTCTGACCCACTGCGCCTGCTGCGCCGGATACCACAACCGTTTCACCTGCTTTGGGCTGGCCGACATCTAACAGACCGAAGTAGGCCGTCATGCCAGGCATGCCTAGGGCATTTAAAAATTTAGGGAGCGGCGCTAATTGAGGATCGACCTTGTAAAATCCGGCATACGGATTATCCGCTGCACCTTGCCAATATTCCTGTACACCTAGACTGCCAGACACATAGTCACCGACTTGAAAGCGTTCGGATTGCGACGCCAGTATCTGACCTATACCGCCAGCACGCATGACTTCGTTGATTTCTACTGGGCGAATATAGGATTTACTCCCATTCATCCATCCACGCATTGCCGGATCGATCGACAGGTATAAGGTTTTTACCAAAATCTCACCCGGTTTTAGGTCTGTGACAGCTTCTTCGGTATGTTGCCAATCGCTATCTTTCGGAAAACCTACCGGTCGGGCAGCTAAGCGTATCTGACGATTGATAAGAGGCGCATGTATAGGCATAGTAGAAGCTCCAAAAGTAAGGTTGGTGAAGCTCATGGCGGAAATCCACAAGTAAAGTGACTATACCTTAATAAGAACGACTGTGCTTTTATTTGTGTTTATCATCATTCGCACTGATTCCTGCTCAATCAAGATAAAAAAACCGCTTGAACATGAGACAATGTTGCTCGCGAACTAGCCTCTATTTATTATCTTAAAAATAATTAATTTTTCTAAAATTTATGCATCCAGAATATATCCTGACTTTGGCATGTCCCGATCAGCGCGGCATTGTGCACAGTGTTTCCGGTTTCTTGGCGACCCATGGTTGCAATATTATTGACTCGGCCCAATTTGGTGATGCCCATTCGCAATTGTTTTTTATGCGCGTGCATTTTTCGCTGGACGATGCAGCGATCAGCGATCAAAGACTGCGCGCGGAGTTTGCTGAGGTGGCCCAGAGTTGGAAGATGGAATGGCAACTGCATGACGCGCATCATAAGCCACGTGTGGTTTTGATGGTGTCCAAGATAGGGCATTGCCTTAATGATCTATTGTTCCGCTATAAGTCTGGGTTATTACCAGTCGAGATCAAGGCGATTATTTCGAATCACACCGACTTTTATCAATTAGCCGCTAGTTACAATATTCCTTTCCATCATTTACCTTTGGCGGCAGGTGCTAATGCTGAGGCAAAAGCCGCGCAAGAGCGTAAGGTCTTAGACGTGATAGACGGACATCAAGCCGAGCTGGTGGTGTTAGCCCGTTATATGCAGATATTGTCGAACGAAATGTGTCAGGCGCTCAGCGGTCGCGCGATTAACATTCATCATTCTTTCTTACCTAGCTTTAAAGGGGCAAAGCCTTATTACCAAGCGCATGACCGAGGCGTGAAGTTGATTGGTGCGACAGCGCATTTTGTGACCGGTGATTTGGATGAAGGTCCTATCATTGAGCAAGATGTGGAGCGTGTGGATCACGCGATGGATCCGGAAAAACTCACTGCAATCGGACGTGATGTTGAATGCGTGGTGCTGGCACGTGCAGTTAATTATTTCGTAGAACATCGCATACTCTTAAACGGTCATAAGACCGTCGTTTTTAAATAAATTCAAATAAATCTCTAAAAATAACAATGGCACTTAAATCAACAATTTATAAAGCAGAACTGAATATTTCGGACATGGATCGCGGCTATTATGCGGACCATAGTTTGACGATAGCACGTCATCCCTCAGAAACTGACGAACGCATGATGGTGCGGGTAGTGGCATTCGCTATTCATGCCACCGAACGCTTAGCATTTGGCAAAGGCATTTCCGACACTGAAGAACCTGATTTCTGGGAAAAAGATTATACCGACGCGATTTTGTTATGGGGTGAAGTCGGACAACCCGACGATCGTCGTTTATTGAAAGCTTGTGGGCGCGCAGAGAAAGTGGTGGTCTATAGTTTTGCCCATGCCAGTAGCATCTGGTGGAAACAAATCAATAGTCGTTTAGATCGCGCTAAAAATTTATGTGTGAAAAATATTGCCTCTGATACCAGTCAAGAACTAGCCAAGATGGCACAACGTACGATGCAGTTGCAGTGCACCATACAAGACGGGCAAATCTGGATGTCGGCAGGCGAACAGTCGGTACAGATCGATTTGGAGACTTTTAAAGATTTTGGTTAAAGTCTCGGCATTGTCGTAAATTTGTAGGCATTTGCGTTTCTTTATTTCATTGTTGTTCAAATCGTGCTTACAATGCATTATCGCAAGACATTACGCGCTGAAGAGTGCATGAGTATCCTGATAAATTTTTTATAAAGTAAACGCAATATAGAAATAACTTGGATACCTCGACGAGTGATGTGAATCAGCTAAATTGATTTGTTGAAAGCATCGCTACTCCTTACGGTTACACCGGATGGGCAGACAGATGAGACGCTACAGTATTTTATTAAGTGCTGTTTTATTTCGCTTCTGCTTTGTGCTGCGTGGCCAACTTTCCTACTTACTATTGGCCACCGCACTTATCATTATTCAGATAAATGCGGTGGCGCGCGCCGATTCAATTCAATCCCTGCGTTTTAGTCATTTGACCCAAGAGCATGGTCTGCCTAGCAGTAGCGTGATGAGTATGCTGCAGGATAAACAAGGCTTTATGTGGCTGGGTACGGCAAATGGCTTAGCCCGCTATGATGGGCGTCAAATCAAAGTTTTCGGTTACGAAGAAAAAAATACGAGAACGATTAGTAATCCTTTGGTCACGGCCTTGCTCGAAGATGATGACGCCGTGTTGTGGTTGGGCACCCGATCTGGTTTTGATCGTCTTGACTTGCGCTCCGAAACGGTACAACGACAAGAAATACCAGCAGATATCAGCTTGCAAAATCGGCGAGTCAGCGGCATTGTTGCTGGCGATAATAAGAAAATTTGGGTCGCGATGTATGGTGGGCTCTATCAATTTGATACAAAAACACGCCAGTTCACGCTGTGGAAATCAAATGATGCGCGCCTTCAAGGTCGGATCTTTGTGATTATCAGTGATATGCAAGGCGGGGTCTGGCTGGGGCAGGGTAATCACGTCGCTCATATTGATAAAAATGCCCAGCTGAGTTTAGTGTTTAGCACCATTGATATGACAACTGCGAGAGAGAGTAGTACTGTCGATCTCCAAGTACGCAGTTTGGCGTTCGATGCGCAACAGCGATTGTGGGTGGGTATGGAAGGTGATTTGCAAATCTGGCACGTTGATCAGAATCGTCCGCGCCGCGATCCCTTACGCAATCAGTTTGTGTTAGATCCTGTGGTTGTTCGCACACTACTAAAGGATAGCGAAGACTCAATGTGGATTGGACAAGGTGGTCAGAGTGGTATCAGCAAATGGGCCAATGGCAGTCAAAAAATTACACAATATCGGCATAGCCGGGCAACTCCTAGTAGTCTTAATTCCGGGGCGGTGCAAAGTGTTATTCAGGACAGTAATGGTAGCCTATGGGTGGGCACGAGTGATGGCGGTGCAGCACAAGCCGATTTGCGTAGTAAGCGCTTTAGTTTGTATTTGAATGAATCGGTCGGAGATAAAAATTTAGCTTCGCCTGTGGCAATGGCGATCAGCTTTGTATCTGATCATGTGGCGTGGGTAGGTACCTATAGCAATGGCCTGGTTCATTTGAATTTAGATAATGGAGAAGTAAAAAAAGTCCCTGACAGCGTGATGCCGCTATCTAAAATTAAAGCGCAATTGCTAGCACCTGATGGCAAATTATGGATAGGTGGTGATGGTGGTTTATTTGCATTCGATACGCAACGGCAGGTGAGTCAAGAGATCGCTCTGAATAATCAATTAGCAGCTGGTGCTTCGATCAGTTCGCTGGTACTTGATCGTAATGGCGATCTGTGGGCCGGGAGCGCTTTAGGTTTGTATCGAATAAAAAATTCGGTTGGGCGAGATGTGTCGGCGCGCTATGAGGCAAAAATCTATCGCAACGATAGAGGGATCGCTGGCTCCTTGGGAAATGATGTGGTGGATAGTTTGCTAGTAGATGATACTGGCAAACTATGGGTGGGCACGAAAGGCGGCCTCTATTTGTGGCAAGCCGCTACTGAAACCTTTCTCGCTCCGATACGTCCTGATAAGCTTGTGCCACAACCAGAAAAATTGGCCATACAAGCCATGCGACAAGATCAAAAAAAACGGCTTTGGCTGGCAACTGAAATCGGTTTGTTCGACATTGCAGAAATTCAAGGCGCGTGGCAGTTGCGATCTTGGTTGCAGGCAAAAAATATGCCTCGGACAGGTTTTGATTCTATACAAGATGCCGCTAATGGGGAAATTTGGCTAGGTAATGATCTCGGTTTAACGCGTTTAATTCCAGAGCAAAATACAGCACGTTTTTATCCAGCATTGACGCACTTTGGTGCCGGCATAAATTTTGGTGCAAGCGCACGCGGACCAGATGGTAGTTTGTATTTTGGGACTAAAGGCCTGATCCGTTTTGTGCCGGAACAGCTGCGTGATAATTTGCGAGCGCCTAAAGTCGTATTGAGTGATATTTTAATTTTTAACCGTTCATTGCGTTCTGCAGGAACGACGACGAAGTTAATGGACCAAGCCGAACAAAAAAGTGTCGATGGTGCAGACAACTTGTGGCGTAAATGGACAAATAAAATTAGTGGGCAAAATCCGGAACTCGCTAGCTTGGAGGAAGTAGGTATTTCTGGCGCTCTGCATCTGGCGAAACAAATCAAGCTCACCCATAAGCATGCGATGGTGAGTTTTCAACTATCTGCCTTGCAATACTTTAACCGTAATCAAAATCGTTATGCGTGGAAATTAGAAGGATCAGATAGCGATTGGATTGAAGGCTTAGGTGAGCAAGGAACTGCAACATACACAAATTTAAATCCAGGTCGTTATCAACTGTTTGCTAAGGCAGCTAATCCAGATGGTGTTTGGAGTGACAGTACTTTGTTGTTAGAAGTCGAAGTGTTGCCGCCATTCTGGCGCACCTGGTGGTGGTACTCAATGGTATTTTTGGCCGTCTCTTCAGCAATTTTTGTCATCTACCGTATGCGGGTGAAAAGGTATAGAGCGAATCAAACCTACCTCGAACACGAAGTCACAGCGCGTACAGCCGAAGTCGTCGAGCAAAGAGAAATCGCCGAACGCGCAAAGCAAGATATTGCTTTATTAAGTGCCATCGGCCGTGAAATTACCGGAAGCTTAGATTCAACGATGATTCAACAAGTGCTTTATCAAAATATCAGTAAACTCATTGAGTCCATGTCATTCGGAGTTGGCATGGTGGATTGGGATAAACGTCAAATTGAGTTTCGCTTTATGGTGGCAAATGGAAAAATGGTTGAACCCTATCAGCGTAGTCTTGATGCAGCGGAGCAGCCTTCTTCACAATGTGTACTAAGCGCTAAAGAAATTAAGATTGATGAGTATCAATTCGATAATCGCTTACAGGATTCGGTTAATCGACAATATGTATCAGCAAATAGTCGAGGTTTGCGTCATGTCGATGAGAGTGAACCACCACAGGCGAAGTCGGGTATCTTTGCACCTATGATTGTGAAATCCAAAGTGATTGGCGTACTTTGCTTGCAGAGCGAGCGTTGCTATGCATTTACATCCAGAGATTTGGATATTTTGCGTACCCTCGCAGCGTATTCTGCGATTGCTTTTGATAACGCGGAAGCCTATCAATATCTGCAATTGACACAGGCGAAATTGGTTGAGCAAGAAAAACTGGCAGCTCTAGGTTCCTTGGTGGCGGGTGTGGCTCATGAACTGAATACGCCTTTGGGTAATAGCTTGTTGACCGCCAGCACTATGCAAGAAATGAGTAGTCGATTTTTGGCAGAAGTCGAGACTGGTAAAATGCGTCGTTCTAGCCTCGACGTATTTGCCCGTGCCACCGAAACCTCTAGCACATTGTTGGTCCGTAATTTATCCACGGCATCTGATTTGATCACCGGCTTTAAGCAAATTGCGGTCGATCAAACCTCTGATCAAAGACGACAGTTTGATTTAAGAACAGTCAGTGAAGAAATCGCCTTAACGATGTCAAATCGAATAAAGCGAGAAGAACATGAGTTAAAGATTGATATGCCTGAAGTGATACTCATGGATAGTTATCCAGGGCCATTTGGGCAGGTGTTAAGTAATATGATCATGAATGCGATCGTGCATGCATTTGACGAGCGCAAACACGGTGTAATGAGCTTGAAGGCAGAATTTATCGATGACAGACAGGTGCGCATTATTTTTAGCGACAATGGGCACGGCATCAGTGAATCAAATCTGAGTAAGATATTCGATCCTTTTTTTACGACACGCTTAGGGCAAGGTGGCAGTGGCTTGGGTCTGCATATTTGCTACAACATCGTTCATTCAGTATTAGGCGGCAGTATAGAAGTGCGCAGTACTATCGAGAGTGGTACCAGTTTTGAAATTATTTTGCCGTTGACCGCACCTGACCGTTAAAAAGACTCGTTAAAGTTTAATACTAGGGCGCTGTGCACACCCTAGTAAATCTAACCATTAAATCGCGATACCGCTCGCATCAAAATAACCATCAAATAAAATCGAACTCAAGTAACGTTCACCAGAATCGGGCAAAACCACAACAATCGTCTTGCCAGCATTCTCAGGTAACTGGGCTAGACGCACTGCCACAGCTGTCGCTGCGCCGCATGAGATGCCCGCCAAAATCCCTTCTTCTTTTGCCAGGCGCTGCGCAAAAGCGACGGCGTCTTCGTTGCTGACTTGCTCAATCAGATCAACCAAAGACAGGTCCAACACATCAGGTACAAAACCGGCACCGATACCTTGAATTTTATGCGGTGCAGGTTTGATCTCTTGGTCATTGCGTTTTTGCGTCAATACCGGACTTGCGGTCGGTTCAACCGCTACGGTCAAAATCGCCTTACCTTGGGTTTGCTTGATGTAGCGAGATACACCGGTAATGGTGCCGCCCGTGCCCACGCCAGAGACAAAGATATCGACCTGACCTTCAGTATCATTCCAGATTTCTGGACCAGTTGTTCTTTCATGAATTGCCGGGTTGGCTGGATTTTTAAACTGTTGCAGCAAGACATAACGATCAGGATCGCTGGCACGAATTTCTTCAGCTTTAGCGATCGCGCCATTCATGCCTTTTGCACCTTCCGTCAAGATCAGTTTGGCACCGTAGGCGACCAATAGTTTACGACGCTCGATACTCATCGTCTCAGGCATCGTCAAGGTCAAGGGGATACCTTTCGCGGCAGCGACAAACGCCAGCGCAATGCCGGTATTGCCGCTAGTGGGTTCGATCAATTCTTTACCCGGGCCAAGCAAACCACGCGCTTCAGCATCTGCCACCATCGCAGCACCAATCCGGCACTTCACCGAATACGCAGGATTACGACCTTCAATCTTCGCCAACACAGTGGCGCCAGCACCATCCGTAATTCGGTTTAATTTAACTAAAGGGGTACGACCGATAGAATCGGCATTATTTTGATAAACAGGCATAAGTTCCTCAATGCAAAAGGGTACTAACAAGGATATTGAGGATAAGTGATTTTCTGTGATCCTCAAAAGAATATAAGGGCATATCCTTATATGGTTTTAATAGCCACATGTTAGGAGGTACAAACTAAATCAATTAATGCAATTAAATTTCGCGTTTTGAAATGGCGGTGCTAAGTAAGATTAAGGCGCTATACACCTTTGAGAATAAATGCTTTCATGTAAATACTATTTGTGTACAATGCGTGGAACTTAGTTGACGAATTTTACAAAAATTTTTATTCCTCTAAGCGCTGTAAATACTGGTCGAAACGTATGTGAGGCGACGCTTGATGCTTTCTGTGGCGATTTGCTTTAGGCTAAAATTTGATTGCTCTCTTTGTCGCCGTAAACCTTAATTAGGTAGTCAATGATGGAAAACAAAACGATTGAAATGGAAGCCGGCGCAACAAGACCTCTGGCACACGATTTCAAGGTCAGTTCATTGATGGATTAGTTACATACTTTGTTGGCTATTCAGTTTTTTTCATGTTGAAACTAGTGATCGATGCAGAATCTGCTGGGTATGCGGGAATCGTAATTGGTATGTTGTACTTCTTGTTTTCAGATTCACTTCCTAATGGACAAAGTATAGGCAAGAAACTGTTAGGCTTGAGCGCTGTGAGTAAGTTGGATTTTCGTCCATGTACTCCAGTACAATCTTTTTTTAGAAATATTACGTTCCTATTTGGTATTCTTGATTGGATTTTTATTTTTTTTGGTTCGCACCAACGCTTGGGTGATTTTCTTGCGTCTACAATTGTCAACAAGATAGAGAAAAAACGGTCTAATTCTGGCGCGGTGACTAGCATAGCGTAATCGTAAATTTTCAAGTTTATGAAAGTTGATTTTATGTTCGGGCTCGGCGGGATGTTTAAATTGAACGCTCGAGAAATTACATGGCACAACTAGAAACCCTTATGCAGCATCCTCTAATCATCCCCATGGCAAGCCACGTTGCCCTATGCGCATTCCTCTATGTCTTGCTCACAATCGCGCGTGCCCCGACTATCTGGGGTGTATGTCGCCGCACCGATGGTAGTAATCCTTGGGCAAAATTTGAACCTCGTATCAGTGCAAATTTATCGAATCAGTTCGAATGGCCCTTGTTCTTTTATGCGGCGGGTTTGTTGCTGGTTCACGCACCTGTTATTTCGTCCTCAGTTGCCTTGGCGTGGGTGTTTGTTATTGGTAGAGTGCTGCACAGTTTGGTTCAGATACTGACTGCCAATGTCAGACTAAGGGGATTGATCTTTACGATTAATTTTCTTGCGGTTCTTGGACTTTGGGGGGGTATTGCTTACCGTTCTGTGTGGGCTGTTTAAGTTTTCGTATTTGAGCTTTTGTTTGTAAGCCTGAGCGTGCGAATGCGCGACACTCATTTTACCTGATGGTTAAAACACTGAGTGATAACATAACTCAGTGTTTGCCTCAGTTCTATTTCACAGGAATTAGTTCAAAACGCTGCCCTGTATTTTCCTCTACCGCTTTTCGTGAATACAGTAGAGGAAAATAGTCACCGTTTGCCCATGATGCAGCTAGGTCTCGGTAATGCGGACTGGCAGGATCACCTGATTGTCCCGGTGTATTGATTGCGCGTGAATTGTCCCAATTTCCTACATCGATCACGACACGGAATGACGGACCATTTAATTGTACGAAGTCTTGCAGGCGGAAGCTGGATTGATTGACTGTATTTGCACTGCCGCCACGTGGCAGATTGCCGACGTCGAATTGAGCCCGGGTATTGGGATCAACAATCGCTGACATTGCGTGTTTGAAGGGAGTTTTTTGTAGTGCGCCCCAACGCCAGTTTTTGGTGTCTTTGCCCTGTAAACGTTCTAAACCTTGGTAGGCCATGCTTAAGCTGCTTAGCAGCAATTCGTCGCGTGCGGCGCGTGCGATTTGTGAAGTATTGCCAAACTGCGCAGGGAAGTGACTGACGCTATCTAAATTCTGCAGCATGCGCGTCATATCTGGCATGCTAGTGACTAATCCAGTTTGGCTTCCTAACATTATATTTTTGTAGGCGGGTGCCAGCGTCTGTGTCAGCCAGACTTGAAACAAAGCGGCCGCCGGTGAGTCGGCATGTTCGAAGTAATCCCAGTCTTTGAAAACAGCCAGCGCTTTTTGCTGGGTTTCATCTTTGTTTTTTAGCGTATTGCTTACACTCATGACTAACGTAACTAAGCGCTTCGCAGGCAACGAGAATACATCATTTTGCAAACGCATAGAGTCTTCGATAGAGATTTTTTTGTCTTGCCCTAAGACCTCGGCTATACGCTGGTAGCGCGCCGGAAGTGGCCACTCAAAACCGAGCTTGCGGTCTTTCTGTGGATAGTCTTTGGCCAGATTCATTTCGTTGGCCGATGCAAACCAACCGGATCGTGGGTTGTAGCTAGAGGGCAGCTTGTCTCCCGATAAGAATCCTGACCATTCGTAACGCCCATCTCCCGGCACGGGCAATAGTCCATCCCAATTACGTCGTATTGGTGTCATTCCGCCAGGTGCCCAGCCTATATTGCCTTTGGTATCTGCGTAAACTTGATTCAGGGTTGGAGCGCCCCAGTGCAGCATGGCTTTTTTAAACTGCGCAAAGTTATTCGCACGCATGTAATCGACGCTGCCAAAATAGGGCGCCATGCCCGCCTGTAACCATGCGGTACGCACCGCGAATGCCCGATTCTTGTCAGACTCAAGATAGATCATCGGGCCATGTCGTGTGAAGGGGAGATAGACTTGTTGATCGGGCTGACCTTTAATTTTAAAAGTCTCGCTGTGTTGAATGAAGTTTTCCCATTTTCCTTGGTATCTGTATTGCTGAGGATTGCTCGGATTGAGTTCGTACACATATAAGTCTTCCTGATCGATCGCCATGATCGTCAGACCAAACGCGATACTGCCATTGTGACCAATAGAGATGCCAGGCAGGGCTGGTTCGCCGGCTCCAATCACATCTAAACCCGGTGTGCTCAAATGGGTGATGTAACGCAATGAGGGCGTGGAGTAGGCCCGATGAGGATCGTTCGCCATGATGGCCCGCCCTGTGCTGGACTTGGCGGGGGCAATGACCCAGTTGTTACTGCCTTCTTGCGTTTCGGTTCCGGTGTCGTACCCTAGCATAGCGAGTGTTGTCGGCTGGGTGGTTTGGCTTACACGTCTGCTGTTGGCATCGAAAATGACATTTTGCGTGGCTAGTGTGAATTGGTGCAACACATCATCGGGTAAGCAGGGATCTAAACCCGCTGGCACTTGGGTTTTCCAGTCGTGGCTTAAACTTTGTCTGACTTCATCAAGCGCTAGATTCCCAGTGCAGGCTAATTTGGCCCGCGCTACTTCTGAAGTCAGGTTACGAGTCAAACCATGACTGCGTATCCGCACTACATCTTCGACTTGCCATTTAGCCGGCTGATACTGCATGACTTTAAACTCAGGCGGCAGCGCTTCAGGATTCTTGCTCAAGTAATCTATGTAAGCATTGATTCCCGCGACGAAGCTCTTACTTAGTGTCTGCGCCTGACTGCCATAGACAGCCCATTCTTGTTTCATGTCACCACGATATAAGAAAGCGCGTGCCGCTTTATCTTGTTCTAAATACGACGGGCCAAACACTTCAGCGAGCTGTCCTAGGCCACGCCTGCGCCACAAATCAATTTGAAATAAACGATCTCTGGCGACATTGAATCCTTGGGCAAAAAAGAGATCAGCTTCGTTTTCAGCGTAAATATGTGGAACACCCCAGTTATCGACCAAAATTTGCGCTTTGCTCTGTAAACCTGGTAATTGCCAACTTTGTTTGATTTCTGTTTTGACAGAGCTGTTTTGTGCGCTGGATATCTGCGGCAGCAATGTCAGAAGTACTGCGAATCCTAGCCTTAACTTCGCAGTCGCGTCGATATTGAATAATTTTTTGCTTGAAGCTAGTGCGCGTGATCTTGGCATGATGTCTGTTCTTTTTTGCGCTATTTGGCAATGCGTTTAGTAATTCTTGATCTTTGTTTAGTGCTGCTGATCAAACTATGGTTTAACTTAAGACGTCGAGTATAAGCGCAATTAAAATGATTTCACTCCTTGATTTACGCAGTTCGTCGCAAGATGTTTGTTTTTCACCAAGTTGAAGCGTAGCATCTGATGCTGCTAAATGTCTTTCATGTTTTTAACGTTGATTAAACGCGATTGTTTTTCAAACCAAAATAAGACTGTACAAATCTGACTGCTCTGGTCATGGAAATGGGGAAAAATGGAACACACATTCGATATTAAGGCGGCATTCGCCGCCGATGCGCTAAGCGCAAAGCTTGCCCCGGTTGCCGCCAGCGAACGGATACAGGCTTTGGATGTCGTCAGAGGATTTGCTTTAATCGGCATCTTTTTCATGAACATCGAGTATTTCAATCGCTCTTTCCTAGATTTTGGTACCGGCATTCCACCTGCTGCACATGGTATCGATTGGCTTGCTACTTATTTCGTCAATTACTTCGTAGCGGGCAAATTCTGGACGATTTTCTCACTGTTGTTCGGAATGGGGTTTGCAGTGATGTTAAGTCGGGCTGAAGAAACCAATCGCCCCTTCATTAAGCCGTATATTCGCCGCATTATTGCTTTGGCGATCTTTGGTTTTCTACATAATGTCATGCTGTGGTATGGCGATATTTTACTCAGCTATGCCTTTACAGCTGGTGGTTTGTTGATCGTCTTATTTGGACGCTGGAAGTGGATTGTGCTGAGCGTTGTTGGTTTGCTTGGATTCTGTTTTATTCCTGGTATGAATTCCTTTGGAGCGGTGGTGGCGGGTATCGCTTATATGGGTTTGCTTGGGTTATTTATTCGCAATGAAAAACTGGTCAAGGTATTCGGTAAGCAGATCCCCTTGTTTTCTGTTTTGTTTTTGGTCGCTGGAGTCTTAGTTGGTTTGGTGGCCTTGGTATCTTGGTTTGTTGTGGCTATGAAAAATGGTCGCAACCCTATGTCTGTGATGGCATTTGTATTTCTATTGATTGCCTTCTTATCTGCGCGCTTTCATCAACCTACAACTGCTCGTTTTTGGCGCGCTGGCGTTCTGATTTATTGTATGCCGTTCTTAATTGGTACCGTGTTCGGCATCATTTCTTATCAACAGCCTATCAAGAGCGTATTTAACTCGCCAGAAGCGGTACAGCTTGCAGCGGAAAAAGCAAAAATCAAAGCAGAGGAAGAGTTGAGTAAGAAAGCTGCAATCGCTGAAGGCAAATTGGCACCCAAAGTAAACGCAAAAACAGACGCAAAAGTCGAGGCGAAAAAAGGTGATCCTAAGGTAGTCAAGACCGATGCACAAAAGAAAATAGAGACTGATGCTGACTCAATTAATAACATTCAGGAAAATAGAAAAAAAATCGCCGAAGATGTCGAGGTGTTGAGCCATGGTACCTATATGGATACGGTAAAGCAGCGTTTTGACCGACTGATGGAAGGACCATTCAATCCGGCGGGTATGGCATTTGAAGCGATCGCTTTATTCTTACTCGGTTTGTGGTTTGTGCGAGCCAAAATTATCACGAAATCCTCAGAACATTTAGCACTATTCCGTCAAATTGCAGTCATTGGATTGCCTGTCGGTTGGGGTTTAAGTGTGTTGGCAAGTAGTATCGCGGTCTCTCATGTACCTGGCGTCTCGGGTGATGGCTGGCAGCTTTCCCAAATGCTTTTGAATTTGGGTAACTTACCAACTTGTCTGGCTTATCTCAGTATTGTGGTGTTGATGTTACATAGCGATACTGTGTTTTCGAAAATTAAAGTGCTCGCACCTTTTGGCCGCATGGCATTGACCAATTATTTAATGCAGTCTTTGGTCCAGGCCAGTTTCTTTTATGGCTGGGGAATGGGATATTTTGGCTTAGGCCGTGCACAACAATTAGGCTTCGCCGTCTGTGTGATTTGCTTGCAAGTGTTGTTTAGTCACTGGTGGTTGGCACGTTTCCGCTACGGTCCTTTGGAATGGGTATGGCGTGCGGTCACTTACTGGCAATTCCCAGTGATGAGAATCAAGCCTGATTCTTTACAGGCACAGATAGGTTAATTTCCTTGAGTATATTGGCTTTACCATTTTATAAGGCATAATGATAAAAAAAGCGCTTTGATGCAGATCGAGGCGCTTTTTCAATTAGACATTTGTTGAGGTGAGAGAAAACATGCAAAACGACAGTACAAATACTATAAATGACGACCTTCCAATGCCTGATGGTAGTGCACCTGCACCTGCACCTGCGCCTGCACCAACAGCACCGTCAGCGTTAGCGCCGGTGAGCGCGAATGAGCGCATCGGTGTCCTTGACGTGATTCGCGGTTTTGCGCTGATCGGTATTTTCTTGATGAATATCGAATTCTTTAATCGCGCCGTGGGTGAGTTGGGCGAGGGCATGCCAGCGGGATTGACTGGACTGAATTGGTTAGCGAGCTATGTGATTGCGTATTTTGTTGCAGGAAAGTTTTGGACGATTTTCTCGCTCCTGTTTGGTATGGGCTTTGCCCTGATGCTGACACGTACCGAAGCCAAAGGACAGAATTTTCTTAAGCCTTATTTGCGTCGCTTGATTGCCTTGGCAATCTTTGGCTTGCTGCACCATATTTTGATTTGGCCTGGAGATATTTTATTTAGTTATGCCATCGCTGCAGGAGGTTTATTATTGATCTTGTTTGCGAAAATACGTTGGATTTTTCTGGCTGCCATCGTGTTAGCATTGTTTGCAGCAATCCCCGCTTTAAATCAGGTAGGGGCAATTGCTGTCGCACTAGCCTTGTTGGGTGGAATGACATTCTTGTTGCGTACCGAAGCCGTGCTTAAGTTCTTTGGTAAAACCATGCCTATTACTTCTGCTGTCTTGTGTGTGATGGGTGGAATTGCATTGTTAATTAGCCTGGGAGGATTCTTCATCCCAGCGATGAAAGCCGTACGCGGCTTAATTTTTTCGGCAGGATTTTTCTTCTTGTTGGCGTATATATTAGCGCGTTCGCATCAGCCTAAAGAAGTCCGTCCTTGGAAAATCGGCAGTTTGCTCTACTGCACTTTGTTTATCTCTATGATTATCGGTGGCAGTTTTGAGTATTGGGGGACTAAAGAAACGCCAACAATTGCAAGTGAAACTGGACCGCAGATTGAGAACGTGGTTTCGAGTGCGCCTGCTGCCAGCGCTGCAAGTAATGCTGTCATGGCCAATGCAAGCAATCCTGCCGCTCCAAGCGACGCTGCTAAACGCAAAATAGCTGCAGCTGAGCAAAAGAAAAAACAGGTAGAGCAAGAGAAAAAGAAAGAGGCTGATAATAAGTTGGAAGTGCAAATTCTAACTAAGGGAACTTATCTCGACGCAATGAAATTTCGAGCTAAAGAATTCGCCGAAAATTGGCCTAATGTGACGATCTTTAGTGTCTTGATTAATTGTATGTTTCTGATTGGCTTTTGGTTTGTACGATCAGGCATTATGGATAACACTAAGGCGCATTTGCCTATGTTCAGAAGGCTCGCATTATTTGGTTTACCCATCGGTATCGGTTTAGGTGTTGCGGGTAGTTTGATTACGACTGCGCCGGTGAAAGGAATGGACAATGATCCGTTTACATTGGCAACCGGGCTGCTGTATCTAGGAAATTTGCCTGCTTGTTTAGGTTATGTCAGTGTGTTGATTTTGATGTTCAACAGCGCAGGCGTATTTGCCAAAGTGAAGTTGCTGGCACCGTACGGTCGTATGGCGCTGACGAATTATTTGTCTCAATCTATCATTTGTTCTGCAGTTTTTTATAGCTACGGCTTGGGCTATTACGGCATGCAACGTTCGCACCAAGTTGTGTTTGTATTCATCGTGGTGATTTTGCAGCTGATGTTTAGTCACTGGTGGTTGAGTAAATTCCGCTACGGACCTATGGAATGGTTGTGGCGCGCAGTGACGTATTGGAAACTGCCAGCGTTTAAGATCTAATCAAAACTGGCATGAAAGTTGGAAAGGAAGTTAGTAAAACCGCTGGAAAATAAAAAGGCTTATTTGAATTCAAATAAGCCTTTTTTACTATGATGACTCTACTAGAGAACTACTCATAGGACTTTACGCAACCAATTTCCTATATCGATAATTTCTTGTGGCGATACTGAATGCTGCATCCAGTAATCATGCCATTCAATGGTATAGCCGAGGCTCAGCAATAGATCGCGCGACTGCTGCGCACGTTGGATCGGTATCACAGGATCACTAGTTCCATGTACCAAGAAAATTGGCGTGTCTTGATTTGCAGCATGGCGTTCAGCAGCAACTTTATCTGCCAAGGGAACATAGCCAGACAAGCCCATGATGCCTGCTAATTTTTGTGGGTGACGTAGACCCGTTTGTAGGCTCATCGCGCAGCCTTGCGAAAAACCCGCCAAAATGATCTTGTCCGTCGGAATGCCACGCGCATTTTCACGCGCGATCAAGGCATCAATTTGTTGCTGTGAGAGACGCAGGCCAGCTTCATCTTCGCGCTTATTGATATCGGTACCAGCGGCGGCGATGTCATACCAGGCGCGCATAATGTAGCCGCCGTTCAAGGTGACAGGAATTTGCGGCGCATTTGGAAATACAAAGCGAATTGCTGGGCAATTACGCAGGTCGAGTTCTTTAACGATAGGCACAAAGTCGTTCGCATCGGCACCTAAACCATGCATCCAAATGACTGCAGCTGTTGGGTTGTTTCCGCTTTCGATTTCTATCGTTTCTAAGAGTTCAGTTGTCATGATTTATTTGGAAAAATTTATACTTCAGACGTTTTTACGCGTAACGCGGATTTTGGGCGAAATACTTTGCAAACCGATTCATGGGTTTCAACATATGGACCGCCGATTAAATCGATGCAATAGGGGATTGCGGCAAAAATACCGGCAACAATTTGTTTGCCATCGGCGTCTTTTAATCCTTCCAAAGTCTCTTTGATCGACTTAGGTTGCCCAGGCAAGTTGAGAATCAATGCTGCGTGATCGGTGGTTTCACGTATCACGGCAACCTGACGTGACAAGATTGCGGTCGGCACAAATTGCAAACTGATCTGGCGCATTTGCTCGCCAAATCCTGGCATTTCTTTCGTTGCTATGGCTAATGTCGCTTCTGGTGTGACGTCACGTCTCGCGGGGCCTGTGCCGCCTGTGGTTATCACCAAGTCGCAACGAGCGTGATCGACCAGGTCAATTAAAGCTTGTTCGATCGCAGCGCGTTCATCTGGGATTAAACGGGTTTCCATAGACCACGGCGTGCTGAGTGCGGCGCCGAACCACGCTTGTAATGCAGGAAGACCTTGATCTTGATAAACTCCAGTGGAGGCGCGATCAGAGATCGACACCAAGCCTATCCGCAAAGCGCGATCTAGATCAATTGTCGTCATCTTCTGCATCGTCGTTTTCTGCGTCATCTTCTGATGCAGTAGCGGCTTTATTTTTCGCCTGAATTTCTTTCAAAATCTGGAAGATTTCACGATAGGCTTTTGGCGGTTTGTTTTCGGCTTGCTCTTTGCGGGCGTTGCGAATTAGTGTGCGCAAATGCTGCACATCGAGTTCAGGATTTTCGGCCATTAATTCTGTTAGGGCTTCATCTTTCGCCAGCAACTTTTCGCGTTTGCGTTCGAGTGAATGCATGGCGGCTGTTTCGGACTTGGAAGCACCTTTCCAGCTATCAATGGTCTTTTGAATCAGCGCGACTTCTGCCTCATCTAAAGTACGCATCTTTTTGCCCACAAATTGCATCTGGCGACGACGGCCTTCGTGGTTGGTGATGTTTTGGCATTCGAGAATGGCGTCACGCACATCTTCTGGCATAGGAACTCGTTTGACGCGATCGCGTGCGGAGTCCACTAACTCTTGCCCCATTTTTTGCAGGGCGGTCATTTGACGCTTGAGTTCGGATTTAGATGGACGGTCGTATTCTGGTTCAAACTCATTGGACTGATAGCCGCAAGAGCCTCGATTCGGATTTGGCATTGGTAAATCTTCTATAAACTTATTGAGGAGGGTAGGAACAGGTCATTACTGACCCATTCCCCCCTAAGAACCGTGCTTGCGACTTTCATCGCACACGGCTCAAGCCTATTATAAAATTTCCTAAAAAAGGAAACGCTATATTACGAAGTTCCCTACAAGGGAACCGGCTTTACTACTTTCAAACTCTTGCTATGCACTTGGGCATGGCAGTTGGGATGCAATAATACGCGATTCCCTAGAGCATCAGAACCTCCATGCACACGATATTCTATGTGATGGTCATGCCAGCCTGTTGCTTTGGTCATCTTGCACTTGCATACAGCACAAAGTCCGCCCTGATCAATATACATACGAATAAATTGCTTTTTGTGACGCATATTTTCCAACATACGTTCTTGTTGCAACTGTTCGCCATACATTTCCCATTCGGGATCAAAGGGGTTATACGCCCCTTTAATTTTCTTATGCCGCTTAATCTCTGTACCCGACAACTGATACAGATCTTTTAATCCTTTACTGCCATCTTCGTTTACTACAGGAACTGCAAACATCCAATTTCGTTCGCCAACTGTATGGAAATATTTTTCCTTTATCCAGTCAACGTTCTTATTCGAATGTCGCCGTTTTGACCACCGCCATAGAGCCTTAAATATTAAGTTCTCTACACGGCTGTACGTTGTCTTGGCTACTACAGGGCTGTGATATTGCGCCCAACCTCGTAGTATCGGATTAAGCAAGTCTATCAACTCCTCTTGTTTAATCTCTTTATGTGTACTGATTATTTCCTTCACTTTGCGATAAAACGTTTGCACGTTTTTCTTGCTCGGTTTGATGAGTAGTTTTCCCTGATATTTTCGGAAATTCCACCCCAGAAAATCAAAGCCTTGATCTATGTGAACAATGCGCGTCTTTTCCTCAGAAAGTCGTAACCCTCGAACTGCAAGGAAATTTTCTATCCAAGGCTTAATTTCGTTTTCCAGTATCTCTTTCGAGCTTCCTGTAATAACAAAATCATCCGCATACCGAACTACATTTACTTTTAGCTTACTAGTTACCGTCACACCCAACTTTTTACCTAAGTAACTAGTCAGGCCTGACTCCAAACCATTCAGTGTCACATTCGCCAATGTAGGAGAAATAATTCCTCCTTGTGGCGTACCAGCCTCTGTCTCCTGAAACTGACTTTGATAAATCAAGCCAGACTTTAACCATTTTTGAAGAACTGACCTATCCATAGGGACATTCGCAGTCAACCATCCATGATTAATGTTATCGAAACAGCCTGCTATATCTGCTTCCAATACCCAAGGAGCCGAAGTCTTCTTGGATAAAGAGACAAATAGTTGAGACATTGCATCTGCGGTTGAACGATTGCTCCTAAATCCATAAGAATTCGGATCGCTCGTCGATTCAGATACAGGTTCCAACGCTAACAAAAATAAAGCCTGCATAGCCCGATCTCGCATAGTGGGTATCCCTAAGGGGCGTTTTTTCCCATTTGCTTTCGGTATATAGATTCTTCGCAATGGCAAAGGTCTATATCCACGCTGCTGCATCCTGCTAACTGCTAACCATTTCGTTTCAGGTGACTCCCACAGCTCACCATCTACACCTGCCGTGCGTTTACCTTGATTTTCAGTAACACGCTTCACCGCTAATAACTTTGCGGATAACGTGCGGGTCAACATTCGTTGCAAGGCTTTCACCTTGCGCCATTTGCTTTCCCGTGTTGCCTTCGCAATTCGTATCTGCATCCCTTTCACATTCCGTTCAACCCGCCGCCAATTTACAGCGTGCCAGTCTTGCGGTACATGAGAAAGCGCAGACACATCCGTATGGATATGCACTTTCATGCTGCTTTCCTCCTTGTAAATTGAAATTAGAACTTCAATTTTCCAAGTGAAAACTCATAACGCTCCTTGTGGGAGCGTCCATAGCTCCCACAAGTAAAAATATCCGTTCGGTAAGTACCATATCTTGATACTTACCCTTCATCTCATCCAAGATAAAGGGTTGGTCAGCCGTCTTGCGACGATAGACCAGATAGAAGTCTGCCCGCTTTCGCGTGGAATGATGTTTCAATCCCTATCCGAATCATTACAACTCGGCATTCGCTTTCTCTATCCTCCCATGCCCACACCGCCTACAGTGTTCCTTACGGTTCACCTGCCCGACTACAACAACTTGGGCGACGATTTGGGTTTTCCACGTTCCTTACTTATCACACGACTGGGTTAGGGTCTGTCTTTTCTCCGATGGTCTGATGACGACGTATCCTGAGTCGCTAACAGGATATCCGACCATACACCTTTTGGTTAATGCCTAACAGCAGTTTTGGCATATCCATAGTTACGAAGTTTAACGACAATTCACATATGTTACCCATACCAGCCAGCCTAGCCTCTCAACCCCATCACTGCTAGGAGTTTCCATGTTTTACCTCACGATAAAAGCACGCCCATCACTGGGGGAGATACATTGTCAGGAGAGCTTCACACGCAGCCGTTACCAGCAACGCATGTCTCCGTAGGCTACTGTTAGCCGTATAACAGGTTCACTATTCAACAAGTCTTGCAACTGGCTGAATCGAACAATGATAAATAAAGCTTTTGCCCCTTTTTTTTAATCACGAAGGGCATCGTGTCGCACAACGACTGCTATGATACTCTCTTTATCCTTTCAGCTAAAGAAACAGAAGCTATGTCTAAACCAGTTTTTACCCATACTCAGGATCAATTTAAACAAATTACCCAGGATATGCTGCGCATTGCCCGTGACAAAGGTGCAACAGATGCAGCGGTAGAAGTCAGTGAAGGCGGTGGATTATCCATTAGTGTACGTAAGGGCAAGGTCGAGACCATAGAGCAGAATCGCGACAAAGGCATAGGAATCACGGTTTATGTCGGCAAGAAGCGTGGAAATGCCAGCACTTCTGATTTTTCCAAGAAATCTTTGGAGGACACTGTCGAGGCAGCTTATAACATCGCACGTTTTACTGCCGAAGATGATTGCGCTGGGTTGCCTGATGCCGAGATGTTAGAAATGCATCCCCAGGATTTAAAGTTATTTCACCCTTGGTTAGTTACCGCCGAAGAAGCAATTGATCTGGCTTGTCGTACTGAAGCAGCGGCTTACGCAGTAGATAAACGCATTAGCAATTGCGAGGGTGCTAGCGTGCATGCGCAGCAATCCCATTTTGTGGCGGCTAATTCTCGAGGTTTTGTTGGTGGTTATCCTTTTTCCCGTCATACGATTTCTGTGGCGCCAATTGCGGGCAAGGGCTCTAAGATGCAGCGAGACGACTGGTACAGCTCGCATCGCAATCACAAGAAAATCGCCACACCAGAATCCATCGGTGGCTACGCCGCGAAACGTGCTTTGGCGCGTTTGAATGCGCGTACCATTGATACGCGCAAGTGTCCGGTTTTGTTTGAAGCGCCTCTAGCTGCTGGCCTATTGGGTGCTTTTGTACAGGCGGTTTCGGGTGGTGCTTTGTATCGCAAGTCAACGTTTTTACTCGATACTTTGGGTAAGCAAGTTTTTCCGAATCACATCCAAGTATTGGAAGACCCGCATGTCTTAGGTGCGGTTGGTTCTTCTCCATTCGATGACGAAGGTGTCAAGACATTGAAGCGTGAAGTCGTTACGAATGGTGTATTGAATGGCTATTTCCTCTCAACTTATTCGGCGCGCAAATTAGGCATGCAAACGACAGGCAATGCTGGCGGTTCGCACAACCTGAATCTGACTTCAAACTTGACCAAGCGCGGCGATAATTTTGCGCAAATGCTAAAGAAAATGGGTACGGGCTTGTTGGTTACCGAATTGATGGGGCAGGGCGTGAATTATGTAACAGGTGATTATTCTCGTGGTGCATCTGGCTTTTGGGTGGAAAACGGTGTGATTCAATATCCTGTAGAGGAGATCACTATCGCTGGCAATATGCGTGAGATGTTTGAACAAATCGTCGCGATAGGAAACGACACCTTGACGCGCGGCACTAAGACAACCGGTTCGATTTTGATTGAAAGTATGACTGTTGCAGGTAGTTAGTTTTAAGCGTCAGTATCGTTTACGCGTAGGGCAGTTAATCTGCTACGCATATTTGTATTTTTAGTGTGATTTATCTAAGCTTGCCCCGGGCTTCAGCCTTTAACCCTATACTTAAAAACGGAGATCGCATGGAACGTCGTTCATTTCTAAAAAAAGCAGCGGTAGGTGGTGCTGCAGGTGCTATTGCAGCCCCAAGTCTGGCTGCCGACTTACCTACGCTTAACTGGCGTCTGGCATCGAGTTTTCCTAAAAATCTCGATACCATTTATGGTGCAGCAGAGACTTTTTGCAATCGTATTAAAGAATTGACTGATGGGAAATTCAATATCCGTCCTTATGCCGCACCGGAGATCGTCCCCTTTAATGCTGTGCTAGACGCAGTGAAAGATGGCACGGTCGAAATAGGGCACACTGCTTCCTATTACTACTATGGTAAAGATGCGACCTTTGCTTTCGATTGTGCGGTGCCGTTTGGATTGACTTCACGCCAGCAAACTGCTTGGATGATGCATGGCAATGGTATGAAGTTGATGCGTGAATTTTTTGCCGAACATAATGTAGTGAATTTTTTGGGCGGCAATACTGGTACGCAAATGGGTGGTTGGTTCCGCAAAGAAATCAAGAGCCCCGAAGATCTTAAAGGTTTGAAGTTTCGTGTCGGTGGTTTTGCAGGGAAGGTGTTGGCGAAACTAGGTACAATTCCAGTTCAAGTCGCGGGTGGTGAGATTTATACATCCTTAGAAAAAGGCGCGATTGATGCAGCAGAGTGGGTCGGTCCTTATGATGACGAAAAACTTGGCTTCAATAAGGTCGCGAAATTCTATCACTATCCAGGCTGGTGGGAAGGTGGTGCGCAGCTCTCCTTTTACGTCGGTAAGAAGGAATGGGATAAACTGCCTAAGCTGTATCAAGCAGCGATAGAAACTGCTAGTTTGGAAGCGCATGTGAATATGCAAGCCAAATACGATGCACGCAACCCTTCTGCTTTGGCTCGTTTAATTCAAGATAAGACCATCTTGAAGCCGTTCCCACAATCAGTGATGGAGGCTTGTTTTAATGCGGCCCAAGAGACTTTTACTGAGGAGGCTGCTAAGAATCCTAAGTTCAACAAAGTGTATATGGACTGGGTTGCTTTCCGTAATAATCAAGCCCAATGGTTCAATGTCGCCGAACAGTCGTTCGCTCGCTTTAATATGGCGCGTAAATTAAAATAGGCGATATAGATTTAAAATTTTGCAAAGAATAAAAACGCTCGTGAAAAAATCACGGGCGTTTTTTTTGCATCAGGTGACTAATTAGAGATCGCGATTGTGCCAATCGATGATAGTTTGCAATCGAGCAGCGACTGTGCGTCCGACGGTTTCTGGATTGAGTAAGCGGCGAATATCGAGTGTCGCTTGTTTCCCCAAACGGCTACGCAATTCGGGCTGGTCGAGTAATTGAGTGATGCAATCAGCCGCGTGTTCAATATCTGCCTCAGCCCATAATGGACCTGCCGGGTAGGCACCCACCGCGTGTTCTAAAGGCTTTAGCTTGAAGTCGACTGGCATGGAATTACTTGCTGTCATGAAATCCATATTGGCCGACCAGCCAGTTGCCACTACCGCTTTGCCCAAATACATCATTTCCGCGGGAGCTAAACCAAAGCCTTCAGCACGATGTAATGAAATCAGTAGGTCGCAGCAATATTGTAAATCCCAAGTCTGTTGTCGCGTTAAGAAGTCATCGATGATGACGGTATTGGGTAAATCGGCCAGATAATCCGCTAATTCTTGCGATGCTTCCGGATGCTTGTCGCGATTGATGGTTTTGACGACGAGTACCGCATCGTCGCGATTTTGGGTCGCTAACCGGAAGGCTGCAATCGCCGCCTTAGGATTCTTACGATGCTGATACGAGTGGAAGTCGTACATCACCAAGGCCAAGACTTTATTCTCTGGTAAACCGAAACTACTGCGCTGCACAGCGGGTGTCGCTTCAAATTGCAAAGCATGCGGAATAACAATGACAGGAACAGGCGACACGGCTGCCACTGCATCACGGACAAAATTGGATGGCACCCATACTTCATCTAGATCGGCAAAAGCGGCGATGTGCGTAGCAGGGATCTGCGGCTGCTCCCAGTGCCAAAAACCAATTTTATAAGTGCTTTCGTGCTTCAAATCTTGCAAATGTTTGATCGTGCTTTCGGTTTGATCTGCATTCACGTACACCAGATCGATTGCGAAATGTTCTTTCGAGGCGTTTTTTAAAGCTTGCGTATCTCGCTGTAAATTGGACGACTGGAAACCGACATCGACCACAGAATAGGGCACATTGACGGCAGAGCATGCGCGTGCCAAAGAGCGTGTAGCTTCGCCTATGCCCAGTTCAGCAGCAATGTAGCCAATTAAATTGATGCCGCGAGTGGTGATCGGTTTGCTGTTTAATGCGGTTATTTGTTTGGTCGGTTTACTAGGCTTAGCTGTTGATGCTGGCTTTTCTGCAATTGCTAAAGAGTCGGTTCTTGCCAAGGTGTTTTGTAAAAGGCGCCAAAGCGGCCAGAATAAGACGCGTCGTATCCAGCGCGGCTGTTTTCTACTTTCAGGTGAAAGTGCAACGCCCAGCAGTAAAGTATAGTAGCCGCGAGTGGTACCCACGATCACGTGATAGCGTTTTAATGCATCTGGTTCCGGTTTGCGCCACAGAAAGTAATCGTAAACTCTTTCTATGCGCGCATTGGTAGCAGGACTGTCGTCAACAACAATATCAGCCTTTTGGGCAAATGGGCTTTGTTTGAGTGTTTTTCTGAAAGTCTCATTTTCACGAAAATCGCGACGTGCCGTGTCAGGAATAGGGCGCCCGTCTTGGAAAAAGCCAAACCCGTAGGGGACGGCGCGATATTTTTCTATTCCGTTGGCACGCACGGTTTCGCAATAGTCCATTGCCAGACGGCTTGTTAATGGATCTAAGCTATCCATTCTGAAGCGGTTCTGATGTTTGGAGAAAGGCTGTGGATTTGATGGGTTAAGGCCGCTGAAATGAAAAAACGTCAGAGGGTCACCGTTGACCAATATGTCTCCATCGACATTTTCGGTAATCTCCCTTTGCGCCATGTTCCAGTAGGCGACGTTGTAGCCGTGGTGACGTAAAATTTTTACGTGCTCAAAGATTGTTGGAACTAGGTCTATCCAGCTTTGGTCAACGAAAACGCCGCGCTTAAAATCTACGACGCAATCGCGTTTTAGTTTGCCTTGCCACCAATGCAAAAAATCTCTCGTGTTGCCTTGATTGCTCAATGCACAAAAGCCTAAGTTGTACGTACCTGCTATACGAATATCTAATTCCGTTGGATTCTTTTCATCCGTCATCGGCGCCAATAAATGGGGCGTCAAGACGATGCTAGCACCAGCAGAGAGCAAGTCATTGACTTCTGTTAGCGGATTATATAGATAGATGTCTGGATCGATGTACAGCACTTGATCGTAGCCCGCATCTAGCAAGTGCTCCAAAGCCCATGGCTTTACTGCCGTGTTGAGTTCTAAGATTGTGTATTGAAACGTGAACTCGTCGCCAAACGGCAAGTTTAATTGCGGCAAGGTCAGCGTCGTGAATTCTTCTTTTAATTCACTGGCATACGATAAATCAGTATCAACAATGACGCAGTAGCGATCAGCATTCGGATGATGTTTTGCGACGCTTTGCATTAGGCTGCGCGCAAAGTGTAGGTAGTTATTTGAAACAATGGTGACTATGGCTTGCTTTTTCATTTTTTGTGTAGGTTCAAGGATCATTATCGATTAAGCACGGTATTTTAGTTACTTTTGTTTCTTTTGGTTAAATTTTAAATCTATTTTAAATTTTGTAATTTAACTAGCTAGTAAATTTTCATAACGCGTGCGCCGGTGTTGTCTGTGTATCGCGCATTTCATCGGCACCGCCTTCTTTGGGCAAATCAAATGAAGGCGCAGGTGTGTCATCCATCGGCGTGCTGATGTCTAGTTGGATTTCTTCTTTCTTGGCTTCTACACTATCTGTTGATACAAGTTGTGGGAAAGCGATGATCAGACCAACCATAATTATTTGTATCAGGACAAACGGTATCGCGCCCCAATAGATGTCACTGGTGCGTATCGCTTTGGGAGCGACTGAACGTAAATAGAACAGTGCAAAGCCAAAGGGTGGATGCATGAAGGAAGTCTGCATATTGACGCCGAGTAGCACACCGAACCAGATTAAATTGATACCTAATTTCTCGGCAACCGGACCCACTAATGGCACTAAAATAAATGCCAGCTCAAAGAAGTCCAGGAAGAAAGCTAATACGAAAAATAGAATGTTAACGACAATTAAAAAGCCGATCTGACCACCTGGCAAACCAGTCAGTAGATGTTCTACCCAAAGGTCACCATTGATGCCGCGGAACACGAGTGAAAAGACGGTAGAGCCAATCAAGATAAACATCACAAAGCAAGACAGGCGTGTGGTGGAATCCAATGCTTGCTTAGTCAATTTGAGATTTAGGCGACCGTTCAATAGTGCAAGAAGAATTGCGCCACAAGCACCCATGCCGCCGCCTTCGGTCGGTGTTGCTATCCCTAAAAAGATGGTACCCAAAACCAAGAAAATTAAGGCGAGAGGTGGAATCAAAACGAATACAACCTGTTCGGCCATGCGGGATAATAAGCCGATTTTAAATTGTCGATTAATGTAAGCAAGTGCGAATGCAAAACCTATGCCTATTGTTGCAGAGTAGATGCCGAGCGCGTCAGTAGCGATTTCTGGATGTTTCGTCTGGTAGTAGCTTGCAAAAGCGAAACCAGCTCCAGATGCAGCTATCAGTAATAATCCGAGTGAAATGACACCGCTGTCGCCATTGGCTTGGCGTAAATTACGTGCTTCCAGCGGTAAGGCGGGCACCCATTTGGGGCGTATTATTGACAAAGCAAAGATGTAAAGCGCGTACATTGCGGTAAGTAATAAACCAGGCAAGAATGCTGCTTGGTACATATCACCGACTGAACGGCCTAATTGATCTGCCATGACGATCAAGACTAGTGAGGGTGGGATAATTTGCGCTAAGGTGCCTGATGCAGCGATGACACCGGAGGCAACTTTTTTGTCGTAACCATATTTGAGCATAATCGGCAGCGAGATTAAGCCCATGGAAATGACTGAGGCGGCAACCACGCCGGTAGTGGCTGCTAACAGTGCGCCAACGAAAATAACCGCGTAAGCGACACCTCCACGTAAGGGGCCAAACAATTGACCTATCGTATCGAGTAAGTCTTCCGCCATGCCTGATCGTTCTAGTATCAAGCCCATGAAGGTAAAGAAGGGAATCGCGAGTAAGGTGTCATTCGACATAATGCCGAAAATACGATTAGGGATAGCTTGCATTAGTTCGGGCTTCAACAAACCCAACTCAATCCCGATAAAACCAAAAACCAATCCATTAGCCGCTAAGGCAAATGCAACAGGAAAACCCGATAGCAAGAAAATCACTAGGGCAGCGAACATAATAGGTGCCATATTGGCGATCAGAAAGGCGGTCATCGCTAGTCTCTTTTTTTATTTGATTTGATTGGCTTCTTTGATCGCCGCGATTTCATCTTCGGGCGTGACCACTTGTTTTTCGAACGCGCTTGCGTCAAGCAAGCCACGCAAAAAACCTACACGTTTTATGATTTCTGAGAAGCCTTGAAGCAACATCAGCAAAAAGCCGAGCGGGATCAGTAGTTTTGCAGGCCAAACGATCAGGCCGCCCGCATTGCTAGACATTTCCTGGCTTTGTATGGAGTGCAAGGCATATGGGATACCTAAGTACAGTATCAGTGCCACCATAGGAAGTAGAAAAAAGATGAACCCGAACAGATCTATCCACACTTGGGTGCGTTGTGAAAATCGGCCCGTCACCACGTCAATTCGCACATGCTCATTGCGACGTAAAGTGTAGGAAGAACCGAGCAAGAATACTGCGGCGAATAAATACCATTGGATTTCTAGCCAACCATTCGAGCTATTGTTCAAGCCATAACGTACCAGTGCATTGCCACTGCAAATTAAAACTGCCGCCAATAGCGCCCAGCTAATCGCCTGACCTATCGCCTCATTGAGTGCATCAATTTTTTTCGAAATAAATAGTAGTGCCTGCATGTTTTGTCCCCATTGTAGGCGTTATTGTTTTTATGTTTTGTGTTGAAATTTTACAGATTGAAGTGCCACACTCATTAACTTGCAACAAATTGGGCTGCAAAGACTTTTTAGAATTTCTGCAGCCAATTAATGAATAACACTTTAAGCAACCGTAATCTGCTGACGCAGGCGAGTAATCGCTATACGTACTTGATTGGGCGCGGTGCCTCCAATGTGGTCACGAGCCGCAACTGAGCCTTCTAAAGTTAACACTTGGAACACATCTGCTTCAATCAAGTTAGAGAAAGCTTGTAAATCATTAAGACTCATATCGCTTAAATCGCATGCTTTATCAACACAAGTACGCACCGCAAGTGCAACCGCTTCGTGCGCATCACGGAAAGGTAAGCCTTTTTTTACCAGATAGTCGGCTAAATCAGTGGCAGTTGCATATCCTTGCAATGCTGCCGCACGCATCGCTTCTGGCTTTACCGTAATGCCAGTCGCCATATCCGCGAAAATGCGTAAGGTGTCGATGACTGTGTCTGCAGTATCAAACAGTGGTTCTTTGTCTTCCTGATTGTCTTTGTTGTAGGCTAATGGCTGGCCTTTCATTAAAGTCAGTAATGCAATCAAATTGCCATTGACACGTCCCGTTTTTCCACGCGCCAATTCTGGTACGTCAGGATTTTTCTTCTGCGGCATGATCGAGGAGCCAGTGCAGAAACGGTCTGCAATATCGATAAAACCGATGCGTGGGCTCATCCAAATGATCAATTCTTCGGACATGCGTGATATGTGAGTCATGATCAGAGATGCCGCTGCGCAAAATTCAATAGCGAAATCACGATCAGATACCGCGTCCAAAGAATTATGACAAACATCGTCAAATCCCAAAGTACGAGCAACACGTTGACGATCAATCGGGAAGGTGGTGCCAGCCAATGCAGCAGCGCCGAGAGGTAAGCGATTGACGCGTTTGCGGCAATCGGCCAATCGCTCTGCATCACGACCAAACATTTCTACATAGGCCAGAATATGATGGCCAAAAGTGATAGGTTGCGCCACTTGCATGTGAGTGAAGCCCGGCAATATTGTGTCGCTATGTTTTTCAGCTAAGTCTAACAACGCCAAACGGAAAGCCGCTAACAAATCCAAGATAGTGTCGATCGCCGCGCGCATATAGAGCCGGATATCGGTCGCGACCTGATCATTACGTGAACGGCCGGTATGCAAACGCTTACCTGCATCGCCAACCAATTCGGTGAGACGCTTTTCGATATTTAAATGTACGTCCTCTAAATCCAATAACCACTCGAACTTACCGGCTTCAATTTCTGCACCGATCTGCGCCATTCCGCGCTGTATGTCTGCATAATCTTGTTTGGAAATAATATCTTGAGCCTGAAGCATTTCAGCGTGAGCTAAAGAGCCTTGAATATCGAAACTTGCCATACGGTTGTCAAAAAACACCGAGGCGGTGTAACGTTTCACCAAATCAGAGACAGGTTCTGAGAAACGTGCAGACCAAGCCTCGCTTTTTTTGGAAAATTGTGATGTCATAGTGGAATAATTTAAGATAAAAAGTGAAACTACAATCGGCAACTTTGAATTTTTATGCTGGAGTCAGTTGCGCGGTTGGCGCCTTACTATTGATTTTCTTGTGATTTTGTCACAGCCCGCCAGCATTGATGTAATTACATTTGTCGGCCTTAGCTTGTAGTGTAAAAACGCCGCAGATTATACCGCGAGTCGTCTCTGCTTAAGCGATTTTTGCCGAATTTAGCCCTATTTTGAGCATACGTTGGACATAAATTGAAATGCTGTGCATGTACCTTGGGTAAAGCTAGCTCATGCTTGCGTGGGTTGGCTCGAAATTCGAGACAGTGCTGATTTCTGTTAAATTTGGAACATGATGAAAACATCTTTAATGCAAGACAAGCAAGGGGCCACAACGCAATTGGCACAGGAAATCTTAATACCAGATTATTGTAATTTAGGCATATTAATTCGCGTTTTGCTGTCTGTGAATATGCTTGTATTGTTATGTTTTTTAGCCCGTGGCAACGGTTTTGCCCAGAATTTTCAAGATTTTGTTGATACTTCCATGCTAGTGGAATTGATAAGTCTTCTATCCATGAGTATTTTGTGTGGGTTTCGTCGTTTGCTTGAAAAGCAAACTGCAGCGAATTGGATGCAGCGAATTGTATGTGGCACGGTACCCGCCATCGTTTGTTTTTTTGTGTTGGCGGTGTTTCTAGGAGTAGACTGGTTCGCCTATAGTTTTCCGAATTTGCATTTAGGTTTTTCTACCTTGTTGTGTTTTTTATTTGGACTCGGTTTTCAGCATTATTTTGAATTGCGTACTCGCGCTTTTTCCCCTGCTTTGGGTGAAGCGCGCTTGCAGGCTTTGCAAGCGAGAATTAGGCCGCATTTTCTATTTAATAGTTTGAACGCGGTATTATCTTTAATCCGCACCGATCCTCGTCGTGCGGAAAACGCGCTGGAAGATTTGGCAGATTTGTTTCGTGTACTCATGCGTGACACACGTGATATGACGACTTTGCAAGAAGAGATTACGCTGTGCAAACAATATCTGGCCATCGAAAAGATACGTCTCGGCGATAGGTTAGACGTTGAATGGCGGGTCACGCATTTAAACTCGATTGAACTAAGTACTACAAAAATTCCTAGCTTGCTATTGCAGCCCTTATTGGAGAATGCCGTGCATTACGGTGTGGAGCCAGCGACTAGCCCAGCACCAATACAAATCTTCCTGCAAAAAAGCTTGGATAAAATTGAAATCAAAGTCATAAACGTCTATCATCCTCATGCACAATTGTCCTCTGGAAATCATATGGCGCTTGAAAATATTCGTCAGAGATTAAAATTACTTTACGATATCGAAGCACAGCTTTACAGCGAGATTGTCGATACTAAATTCGAAGTGAAATTATTGTTTCCAGAAAAGACTTAAACAGGACGATTATGACTCGACCAGCTATTTTAATTGTGGATGACGAAGCGCCGGCCAGAGCGCGTATGACAACCCTGATCTCTGATATCCAAGATTCTTGTCCATGCGACCTAGTAGGGGAGGCAGCAGACGCGCAGACAGCCTTAGACTTATTGATGGAAAAAAATCCAGATATCGTTTTGCTCGATGTCCAGATGCCTGGGATGACAGGTATTGAGTTAGCGCAGCACATAATTCACGCTAAGTTAGAAAAGTCACCTGCAATTATTTTTGTTACTGCATACGATGATTACGCTTTAAAGGCGTTTGAAGTGCATGCCATGGACTATTTGTTAAAACCAGTCCGGGCGACACGTCTGTCTGAAGCTTTGCTAAGGGTTGCAATGTTAAGGATGCAAACACAATTGCGTCTGACTCAAGACCAAACACAGAGTCACTCACAAAATCTATTGTTGGATGCGTTGAAACCGATCACAAAAACGCGCCAGAATTTTTCTGTATTAGAAAAAAATCGTGTTCTATTGATTCCAGTGCGGGATGTCTTGTTCTTAAAAGCGGAACAAAAATATGTCACTATACAAACCAGAACACGTGCTTATTTGACGGAAGAATCTCTGGTCTCTATTGAGGCAGAATTGGGAGAGGTTTTTGTTCGCGCGCATCGAAACGCATTGGTTGCCCGTGATGCGATTATGGGGGTCGAACGTGCAATTCATGCGGTTGATAATGAGCATGAACACGAGAAGAATTCAGATTCATGGCAAGTTATTGTGCGAGACTCTGCTGAGCGCTTACCTATCTCGCGTCGGCAATGGCCGGCCATCAAAGCGCTCGTCAGGTAAAGATTTCAAAATCTAAAATCAGAAGAGAGATGCGGCATGTCAGCTCAAAAGCGTTCAAGTGAAGAGCTTAGCATTCAAGAAAGCAAGGACAAAATCCGTATCAATGATACAGGAGTCAAGCTCTTGTATGGTGTTGCCTTAGCCGGGATGACAATTTGCCTCTTTGCGTTTTTTTTTAATCTTTATGCGAACGGAGGCGAAGGGAGCGGCGGTGCCGTTGCAGGATTGTTCGTCACTGCATTGATTGTGCAAATGCTGCGCCTTCAAAAAGTTAAATGGGCTTTGCTCTGTATCTTGTGGGGCTTTGCCCTGGTTCCTATTTGTTTCGGTTTTTGGACGTTCGGATTTAGTGCGCCGGGTATTATTTGCGTGCCTATTTCTGTGATGGCTGCAAGCTGGGCATTATCGCTGCGACACTCTGTGATTATGACTATGTTCGCTTGCGGCGCCTGCGTCATTTTTTATGTCCTGATTTCAAGAGGGTATTTGACGCCAGTTGAACCGCTTTTATTAGTACGTCTGATATTCTTGGTTGGTATGATCGTCATCGCATTCCTGCTAGGCTTGCTTGCTGTACGCATTTTGCGCGTAGAATTTGCACGAGTGAATCAACTTGCGGGTTCTTTGGAAGTGAAGGCACTCGCGCTTGAACAGTCCGAAGCCTCTTTTTCTGCGCTATTTTTATCGAATCCATTACCCTCTATTTCCGGCGATAGTGAGGGGCGCTTGATTGATGTGAATCACGCTTTTATTAGTGATTTTGGATTCAAGCGGGAGCAGTTGATTGGGCACACGGTTTTAGATCTGAATTTGTTTGCAAACGACCATGACAGACGCGTCGTTGCTACCCAAACGTTAGGGAAAGGCGTCGTTGGTCATCCGGTGACGATGTGTTTAGCAGATGGAGAGATTCGCAATTTTTTGGTGAGTACTGCTGCATTTGAATTGCCTGAGGGCTGGCGTTTTGTCGCTTTGTTTTTAGACCAGACTGATAGACTCGCAGCAGAAAAAGCGCAAACCACTTTAAATTCCGAGTTAGAGAGAAGAGTTGCAACACGTACTGCTGAACTGAGTGTGGCGTTAGAAAATTTGCAGCGAACTCAAAGTGAATTGGTTCGCTCTGAAAAACTAGCTTCGTTAGGATCTATGGTTGCGGGTATTGCCCACGAGTTAAATACACCTATTGGCAATGCCTTGATGGTGGCAAGTACTTTGTCTGACCAACAAAAATTATTCGAATCTGGCTTGGAGCACAGTCTTTCGCGTTCCCAGCTCAATCACTTTTTGATGTCCGTGCGGGACTCGGCGGATATCTTAGATAGAAATCTCAGACGTACTGCGGATTTAATTAATAGCTTTAAACAAGTTGCGGTGGATCAGACCAGCGAACAGCGTCGGCGATTTAATTTGCACGAAGTTGCACATGAAGTAGTCGTCACTTTGAGTCCGAGTTTGCGGAAAACCACGCATAGCCTAGTGAGCGACGTGCCGCAGGATATTCAATTGGACAGTTTTCCAGGTCCGTTGGAACAAGTGTTGATGAATTTGACGACTAACGCATTGCGTCATGCATTTGATGGACGTGATCATGGGAAAATGCATTTGACTGCCGAATTACTGCCTGATCAATGGGTAAGAATAGTGTTTTCTGATAATGGTGTTGGTATCGCTGAGCAAAATTTGCAAAAGATATTCGACCCGTTTTTCACCACCAAGTTGGGGCAAGGTGGCTCTGGACTGGGTCTGAGTATTTCCTACAATATAGTCACAGCGATGCTGGGTGGGCGTATTGAAGTGAAGAGTGAACTTGGTGTCGGAACGGAGTTTTGTATTGAGATACCACTGACTGCTAGCGGTGAGATAGCAGTCAATGCACGATAAGATAACTTAGCAGGCCGCGTGATTGACTGTTACGACGTGAATCGCTAAACCACCCAATGAAGTTTCTTTGTACTTCGCTTGCATATCGAAACCAGTTACTCGCATAGTTTCGATGACCTGATCCAGACTGACATGATGCGTACCATCGCTCTTTAAGGCTAAAGATGCCGCAGTAATCGCTTTGACAGCACCCATACCATTTCGTTCAATGCAAGGGATTTGGACTAAGCCACCAATTGGATCACAGGTCATGCCTAGGTGATGTTCGATACCAATTTCAGCCGCCGATTCGATTTGTTCATTGGTGCCACCCAATGCGGCAGTCAAACCAGCAGCAGCCATTGCACAAGCGACGCCGACTTCGCCTTGACAGCCTATTTCCGCACCGGAGATAGAAGCATTTTTCTTGCAAAGCATCCCGATCGCGGCAGCCACCAACATGAATTCACGTATTCCTTTGACCGGATCAATCGGGCGGCAGTCTTGAGAGTAGTATTTAATGATAGCCGGAATAATGCCCGCAGCACCATTGGTCGGTGCAGTGACGACACGTCCGCCGGCGGCATTTTCCTCATTCACCGCCATCGCATACAAACTGACTTTGTGCATGCCATCGTGTGGCAGGCTGTTATGCGTTTCATTGGCAGTCAGCCAGAGTTTGGCTGCGCGACGTTGCACATGCAATCCACCTGGTAATTCGCCAGTGATTTTTAAACCGCGCTCTATGCAGGAATTCATGACCGACCAGATTTTATCTAGTCCGGCGTCAAGTTCTGATTCGCTACAATGACTAAGTTCGTTCGCACGTAACAATGCTGCTAAGGACAGTCCTGTGCTCTTGCCATGTGCCAATAACTCTGCCATGGTGCCAAAAGGATAGGGCACGCTGACCGCGGGAATCGCCACGGTACTGGCATTGCTATTGAGTTCTTCTTCAGTGTAAATGAAGCCGCCGCCAGTGGAATAAAAGGTTTGTTCGTGCACGCTGCCGTCAGTGCGTGTCAAGCTGAAGCGCAGACCGTTAGGATGGCCTGGTAGTACCTCTTTTTTGTGCCAGAGCACATCATCTAAAATATCAAAATCAACTTTCACTTTGCCAAGCAAATGCATGGCACCAGTTTGTGCCAGCTCCGCCAGTTTGTCATCGACGGTATCGGGAGCGACGTCTTGTGGCGTTTCGCCCATCAGGCCAAGTAATACTGCTTTGTCGGTGGCATGACCTAAGCCAGTCAGCGCAAGTGAGCCGTATAAGGCTACTTGCACTTTTTGTGCTTGATCCAGATTGGGACATTCCAGCAAAAAACGACGTGCCGCAATCATCGGTCCAACTGTATGAGAGCTAGAAGGACCGACACCAATTTTAAACAGATCAAACACACGCATATCCATGCCAATATTCCTTATTCTTGAGACCAAAGTAAAAAGTATTTTTCTAATTTTCTAATAAAGCGATCTCAGTATCAGGCGGTCTTAAGACTAACTACAATCTAATTAGTTAGCTACTTTGACGTTCTTTAACATGTCAACGACTAATGCAGCGAGATCGATTTCTGCCTTCCAGCCCCAATCTTGGTAAGCAGCACCATCATTCAAACTCTGTGGCCAACTTGCAGCGATTGCTTGGCGGCTATCCGGCGCGTAGTGTACCTGAAAGTTTGGTAAGTTTTTAGTAATTTCACTTGTGAGTTCTTGTGGGTTAAAACTCATGCCGCTGACGTTATACGAAGAACGGATTTTGATATTTTCTGCAGGTGCTTCCATCAAACTAATCGTCGCACGGATTGCATCAGGCATGTAAATCATCGGCAAAGATTGTTTTGCTTCGAGGAAGCAAGAATAAACTTCGCCTTTCAACGCAGAGTGGAAAATCGCGATCGCATAGTCGGTCGTACCACCACCTGGCGGCGATTTGTAACTGATGATTCCAGGGTAGCGAATGCTGCGTACGTCCACATTGTATTTCTGGAAGTAGTATTCACATAAACGTTCGCCAGCCAGCTTGCTAATGCCGTAAATTGTGTTGGGGTCCATTACCGTATATTGCGGCGTATTGATGGCTTCGGAATTTGGCCCAAATGCTGCAATAGAAGACGGCCAGAAAATTTTTAACGGTTTACCCGCTTCACCTCTAATGCGTGCTAATTCTAAGATATTTAGCAAGCCATCCATGTTCAATGTCCACGCTTTCAATGGTGCTTTTTCACCCGTTGCGGACAACAAGGCTGCGAGTTGGTAGACCTGGGTAATTTCGTACTTGTCGTGAATTTTCGCTAGCAGTTCGTTGTCTAACACATCCACGACTTCGTAGATTTTTGCACCGTACAAACTCGTAGGACTAATGTCGGCTGCAATCACATTCTCAGCGCCATGCTTGGCGGCTAGAGCATCGACAAGTTCGCTACCAATTTGACCGTTTGCACCGATGACTAAAATACGTTCCATTTGCATTCCTTACTATTCAATTGACTGATTTTTTTCGCCGCAAAGGCGCTAAGTAGGTAGAGAAAGTCTTGATTTATACCTCTGTGACTTCTGCGCCTCTGCAGCGAAAATTTTTATTCTTTACTTAAATTAATTAGACCCAATTCACAACCAGCCTGCGCAAACGCAGCGAGCGCTGTTTCTAACTGTTCTCTGGTATGCGCAGCAGATAACTGCACTCTCACACGCGCTTGCCCCATAGGCACTACTGGATAGAAGAAGCCTGTCACCAACACGCCCAGTTCATACATGCGTGCTGCAAATTTTTGTGCGACTGGCGCATCAAATAACATCACGGGAACAACCGGATGAGTGCCAGGTTTAATAGTGAAACCAAGCGCTTCAATTTCTTTACGGAAGAATGCTGTGTTCTCGTGCAAACGATCACGCAATTCTGTGGATTTAGATAGACGTTCCAGTACCGCTAAAGACGCGCCAGCAATTGATGGCGCCAAAGTATTTGAGAACAAATACGGGCGTGATTTTTGACGCAAAGTGTCAATCACTTCTTTACGTGCTGCGGTAAATCCACCCATTGCGCCGCCCAAAGCTTTACCGAGAGTACCAGTAATGATGTCGATGCGACCCATGACATTGTGATGTTCATGTGTGCCGCGGCCAGTTTTGCCGAGGAATCCAGAAGCATGACATTCATCGATCATCACTAATGCATCATACTTGTCTGCCAGATCGCAGATTTTGTCGAGTTGAGCAATCGTCCCATCCATAGAAAATGCTCCATCCGTGACGATCACGCGATGACGTTTGTCCGCCGCGGCTTGTAATTGCTTTTCCAGATCGGTCATGTCGTTGTGGGTATAGCGGAAACGCGCCGCTTTGCACAGACGGATGCCGTCAATAATGGATGCGTGGTTTAATGCATCAGAAATGATCGCGTCATTTTCATCAAACAAAGGTTCAAACACGCCACCGTTGGCATCAAAAGCGGCTGCATACAAAATGGTGTCTTCCATCCCGAGAAAGTCCGCAATGGCGCGTTCTAATTGTTTATGCACAGTTTGTGTGCCGCAGATGAAACGGACTGAAGATAAGCCATAACCATATTGTTCTGTTGCTTTGATCGAGGCTTGTACTGTCTCTTCATCACCGGATAAACCCAGATAGTTATTCGCGCACAGGTTGATTAACTGGCGACCATCATCGCACTGGACTAAAGAACCCTGACGGGATGAAATCACACGTTCAGGTTTATAAAGACCTTGCTCACGCAAACTATCCAGATTGCTGGCTAAGCCGGTGAAAAAAGAATTCTTCTTGGCGCTCACGTTTGTGCTCATGTTTATCTCCTTATAGGAAAGGGGCTTCTGGTATGATGGAAAAATTTTTGAATTTTGATTAGCGATTCACTGCTACACCTGAATTTTAGAAATTTTTTATTTCTTTGAAATATTCGATATATCGAACTAAAATTCAATATAACGAATATTATCCATGCTTATTTACTTTTGCAAGCGAAACTATGAAAAAAGTGATTGCACCTTTGGCAACGCCAGCAGCACCGCCTGAAGTTGGAGCTACCTTACAGCGTTTACGGCTGGAAAGAGGCTTAACTTTGGAAGACTTATCCCGCACTGCGGGAGTCTCGAAATCCATGCTGTCACAGATAGAACGTGAAAAAGCCAATCCAACGATTGCTGTGGCATGGCGTCTGGCGAATGCGCTTGGGATAGGGATAGCAGAGTTACTGACTTCCGAAGCACCTAAAGTTGATTCGATTCGTATGCTAGAGCCGCACGAAACCCCCACTTTGCCAGGTGAGCATTCCGGTTATGTGTTGAAGATACTTGGCCCTATGGAGCTGGCAGGGCGCTTTGAGTGGTATGAATTGATTTTGGCTGCAGGCGGCGCTTTAGTGTCGAATGCACATGATCCAGGAACGTCTGAGCATCTGACTTTAGTCAGCGGTAGCATAGAAGTTGAAGTCGACGGAAATAAGAAAAAATTGAAGATCGGCGGTACTGCGCGTTATGAAGCAGACCGGTCGCATGCGATACGAAATATTGGTAAGACCGAGGCCAAAGCCTTAATGGTGGTGATTCACCGTTAAGATAGGTAGTCTTTCTAAGTCTTGCCGCGCGGCGCTGACGCGGCAAGTTTTTAAGGTCTTATGGCACGATCCAAGTCGGTCAGTATGATACGTATTAATAGAAACTGCTCAGTCTATCGCTACCCGGCAGTGCTGCGATGATGTTCTTTGCAGTGGCTTCCAATTGACTAAAATCGTTCGAAATGACACCAAGCCAGTTGATGTAGCGAGATATTTGGCGACGCGTAGAGTAGATATGTATAGAGTCGCGCCCCATCAATGTCGATACCATTTTAGCGGCGTCAATGGCCATCGCTTGAAACGTATCCGCAGGACGTATTTCACGTAATTGTGGAATCAGTGGCGCCAATAAATATAATTCTGCCAGATAGCCATATGACCATGCCTTACTATCGTTTTCTTGGGTGGTAATTGCATTTTTTATGCGAACTTCTGCCATGAGCCAGATAGCTAATATGTCGTGTGCTGCTAATGCTGGAATCGCAGTTTGGTTTTTCACAGAGGCCAATAGTAAGCTCAATGACAGGTATTGAACCTGCGCCCAGACACTCTCCTTATCAAGTTGATCTGCCTTTAGATAGCGACTGCGAGCCAAATCTAAATCATGTATGACCTGATTTCTCTCCGTTTCATCGGCAAGTTGCCAATCTGGAATTGCGTGAAAGCGCAACTGAGCTTCACGTTTTTGTGTACTGGCTAGCTGTCCTTGTATTTGTGCTTCCTGCTCTGGGTTAGTATCGATCAAACTGAGTAGGCGTTGCTTGGCATTCACGATTTGTTGTTTCGCCGCATTCAAATTGTCGGTGAAGGAATTTACAGAACGTTTCTCTGCGCGTTTACTTTGCGCCAAATAGATATGCAAAACCCGATCAGCATTGCGTAGAGACGCATCGATAGCGCTATTTGCTTGGGAAATACTGGCTTCTAGCAATTGCTTGTCAAAATCTGGAGGTAGAGAGGTATAGGCTGTGATGCTTGCCCAATCATGAGTTTCTTGAAAAAATGAATGCAAGCGGCGGCGTAAGCTGATCAAGAGTTTGCGTGGATCTTCACCCCATAGTAGTCCCCTATACAAGTCTTGCACCATCATAACCGAGCCGCCGAAGGATAGTGGGAACTGGCTGGCGATGACCATAGGAATGCCTGCATCATGCAGTGCATGGGCAATACTCGCCCCTACACCAGCAACGCTGCCAACGTTGCCGCCGTTGCAACTCGCCAGGGTGACTACAGCTGGGCGATTGAAACTACCTGGTTCGGCTAGTCGTGGTGCGCGCAATATGGTGGCTAAGCGCTCGCCTGAAACGATTTCGCGTCCATCTTCAGTGCTATCGGAATGGAATGCAAGTCCATAACGTTGGTCGTAATCAGTATCGAGGCTGACTCCGTGCGCCAGAATGTGGATATGCGTATAGCTGCCAGAAGCGCAAGCCTGTTCCAAAGTTTGTACGGTAGCATTGGCGATCACGCCTAAATGCTCCGCAACAATGCGACTGCGTTCGTCACCAGAGAGATCGTCGGCTAGCGCTAACCAGGGAGTAATTGCCTGGCGCAATGCCAATAAGTGGGATTGTGCAGGTACTGTGTCTAACCCCGGAGGTGATGCGAACACGAAGAGTATTTTAGGACGCTTTGGCCATACCAGACATTCTTCTGGAATGCGCCGTGTTTCACGAGTGATGCAAATCGGCGCCTGGGGTTGCAAAGAGAGATGCTGACCCGCACCGGGAAATCCGCTTGGTGCGATGGCCAGTTCGAAAGGCAATAACGCTAATTCTGATGAGGAAAGAATTAAACGCAGGTGGGTCACGTTTTCCGTATTTTCAGGATGATCTTTGCAATCGCGATTTAAGTTTGCTGTCAATCCCGGAATCTTGCCAAACAAATCGCCCATCATGCGTGCGGTATCGTTTAGCTGGAAGCCTCGTGATTCTTGACTCAAGATATAGCTCAATGCCCGCAGGCGATACATCATTTGATTGTGTTCCGAGGGAACTTGAAATGATACGGCAGAATGGTTTCCGCACAACGCAAGATAGTCGGTTAAAGGCGACAATAATTGATTGTGTGCCGGACCGTGTCGTAGCAATTCCAAGGTGATGGTACGCATTAGTTACTCCTCAATTGACTGCCAGCGACGGCACTAAATCCTGCTGCTCCCGACGCATTGCTTGTGACATGACGTAATTCACCGAGCACGCCATGCCCATCATTGACGATAGCGACGACAGTGCAAAATTTAGAAATGAGCCCCGGTGTTGCATCCAATTTTGCCATGGTGCCGCTCTTCAATATGTCGAAGAGCGCTTTGAATTTTTCAGGGCTTTGTCGAGTCGCTGGCTCTATCTTAATCAAGCGTGCCCAAGTGCCACTATTAAAGTAGTAGCCGTTTCCTTTCTGTCGTTTCAATGCTCGTTCCAGATGCGTGTGCCCGGCGATGAGGTAGTCGATATTGCCTTGGACTTCTTTGTCTAAGCTGGTAAAAGTCTCGTCGATTGCCGTTGGGTCAAAACTTCTGTCTTCATCGAGTTTGTCCAAGGCTTCGCGTAGTACTTCGGAAGGCGATTTGTCTTTGAGCCAACTGATAAAGGCGCCCAAACCACCGAGCTGTTCAGCCTGTTTGCCTTGTACCAAATTTAAGGGATTGACGCCGCTTAGCGTTTGTTGTTCTGCCGCGAGCAACATGTTTGCCGCATCGCTGCCAGCTATATTGCCGGTACTAATGCTTCTGCCATTGCTAGGAAAATTACGATTGATCAGTGCTTGCGTCAGACCAGTGGAATTACCAGCGACACTTCCAGCTGCAGCTACGTTTTCTCTTTCTTCTCCAAGCATACCCCTTGGTTTTGATATTTTAGTTTGTAGCCACGAGCCCGCTGCACCCGCTAGTCCCAATACGCTGTCGAGATTACTTAATTGTTTTGGGTCGCAGGCGAGCAGGGTGGGTACCACGCCCTCGGCTTCAGGCTTGAGCAGATCGACAAAAGGGTAATTACGCTTGACTGGATTCATGACGTCAATGACCATTTTCGAGCCCGCATTCGGGATCCAATTTTCTACTGGACGACCAAACTGGTAGTCACGACTTATCTGTCGGAGTTTTTCAAAATCAGCTGGATTCCATGCATCGACTTCGTTTCCATGTACACAGAGCACAGATTTGTTACCAACGTTGGCAAACACACCGGATCCGTCAAATATCATATTGAGTCTTGCTCGTGCCTGCTCATTATTATCGGTCAATATTTCAATCAATCGTTCACGTACCCACGGTAGGGTTAGCTCTAAATCATGATTGCCCAAATTGATGATTAACTTACGATTGGGGGTACTCAAAAAGATTTTGAGTTCCTTGAAAATGGGCCCGAATGTAGGATCTTGTAGCGCGACTCTTTCCAATTTCTTAATCGCACCATCAGGGTCAAAATGCCGAGACGGCGCTTCTGCTAGGAAGTCAATAAAGTCGCCATTAATTACTAAACCAATTTGCTGGTCGCTATCGAGCTGAGTTAAATGTTGAATCAGCCAAATCATTTCTGCCTGCGAACCAAAAATCTGGAAACCAGGCTCACCACCAAAATGCAGATCCGAGACGATATACAGTTGATCGAATTGTAATGTTGGTTTCATCCTTAGCTTTCCTTTGCCAGATTTGTTTGAGTTTTAAGTATTGTAAACATTTTACTTATTGACTAGTGCTATTTTTTATTTCTGAATAGAGTGTTGTCTTTTAATCGTAAAAATATTAACAACTAAGTATTTGTAATATTAAAGTGGTATTCTTTCAAAGTTATTCTTTTTTTGTAACTTAAAATTACTAATGTTTTTTTAAAAAAAACAATTGCCACAACGAACGGAGATCGATATGAGTAGAATTGCCTCGCCTATAGACCAAATTGCCCAACATTACGAGGTGCTTGTAATTGGCTCCGGTTATGGTGGTGGCATTGCCGCTTCACGTATGGCACGTGCGGGTCGTCGTGTTGGTCTGTTAGAGCGTGGTAAAGAAATTCTGCCTGGAGACTATCCTAATACTTTGGTCCAAGCCGCGGAACAATTTCAACTGCACGAGCCGAATGGACATATAGGTTCACGTACTGGTCTGTTTGATTTTCACGTGAATGAACAGCAAAACGTGTTGGTGGGTTGTGGCTTGGGCGGCACCTCCTTGATCAATGCCAACGTCTCATTAGAAGCCAAGCCTGATGTGTTTGACGATACTCGTTGGCCACTTTCTATTCGTGAACACCGCGATACTTTACTGAGAGACGGTTACGCCCGAGCGCGTGAAATGCTGAAACCTAATCCGTATCCGGAAACGAATGCTCCTCTAGCGAAAATGGCAGCACACCAACATTCCGCCAACAAAATGGGACAAGTGAAAGAATTCTATCGCACACCGATTAACGTCAATTTTGAGTCTCTTCCAAACAATAAAAATCATGTCGGCGTCGAACAGCTCCCTTGTAATAATTGTGGTGACTGTGTCTCCGGCTGTAATAACAAAGCTAAAAATACGACTTTAATGAATTATCTGCCAGATGCATGGAACCACGGCGCCGAGATCTTTTGCCAGACTGCGGTCAGTCATATAGAAAAAGCGGCAGATGGTTGGCTTGTGCATTATCAGTACGTGGGTACAGGGCGTGAAAAATTTGATGCGCCGACGCAGTTTGTTAAAGCGGATATCGTCATTGTTTCGGCCGGAACTTTGGGATCCACCGAAATTATGCTGCGTTCTCAACAGAAGGGGCTGCCTTTATCCGATCAGCTTGGACATCACTTTAGTGGCAATGGCGATATTTTAGGGTTTGGTTTTAATACGACACAAAAAATCAATGGCATAGGTTTTGGCGACAGTAAGCCAGCGGATCGCTTGCCTGTTGGTCCCTGTATTACTTCTGTTATAGATCTGCGAGACCAGACCAAATATGAACATCGCATGGTGATCGAAGAAGGTTCTATTCCGGGGGCGATTGGTAAGATCATGTTGCCGATGTTGTCTACGACGGGCGACTTGATCGGAAAAAATGATGCACCTAGTTTTATGGATAGGGTCAAACAAAAAGCCCGCTCTTGGGCCAGTTTATGGCGTGGACCTTATTTTGGCGCAATTCAAAACACACAAACTTATCTGATTATGAGCCATGACGATTCTAAAGGTCGCATGGTGTTAGATGCTAAAAACCAACTGCGAATAGACTGGCCTGGTGTCGGCACAGCAGAAAATGTAGAGGTAGGCAATGCACGTCTGAATGCGGCGACGAAAGCATTGGATGGGATCTATGTGCCGAACCCAATCTGGAGCGATTTATTTAAACACGCGATCGTCTCAGTTCATCCTTTGGGCGGCTGTGTTATGGGTGAGGATGCAGCTCAAGCAGTCGTCAATCATAAAGGACAGGTGTTTTCTGGAAAGAGCGGTACTGCGGTTTACAATAATTTGTATGTCACCGATGGTTCCGTGATTCCGACGTCGTTGGCGGTCAATCCCTTGCTCACCATCTCTGCCATTTCAGAACGTGCAATGCAATTGCTGGCACAAGATCGAGGGTGGGCAATTGATTACACCTTGCCGTCTGCACCCAAACGTTCGGTTGTTGAAGATAAATTGGGCATACAGTTTACTGAAACCATGACCGGCTATTTCTCGACTGCCTTCACACAAGCGGCGAGTACGAATTTGCCTTTGTATGAGCAAGCCTATCAACGTGGTAAATCGGATGACTCCGCGATGAGCTTTACGATTACTGTCGATTCGGATGACTTGGAGAAGTTGATTAGCGATCCTAAGCATCCAGCCACGATGGCGGGCACTTTAACGGCGCCAGCTCTATCAGCCAAACCCATGACCGTGACGCATGGTGTGTTTAATTTATTTGAAGTCTACCCAGAACAAGTTGGTGTGCGACACATGAACTACAACATGCGCGCGATTGCCGAAGATGGCAACAACTATTATTTCAGCGCATTTAAGTCAGTTCCTAGTGATCATAGCCCGTTCAAAATTTGGCATGACACTAGTACTTTATATGTCACGGTTTATCGTGGTATCGATAAACGTGGTGAAGTGCTTGGTTCGGGCGTCTTGCATATACAGCCTAGCGATTTCGTGAAGCAAATGACGACCATGAAAGTGTCGAATGCAAAGAATGAACAAGAGCGCATCGCCGCGATTGCGCGTTTTGGCAAGTATTTTGCCGGTGTCCTTTGGGAAAACTATGGTGGCATTTTGGCTGGCAAGCAGGATGAGAAATCTTGATTTTGAACGCTGTATTTTTATCCAATAATCTAATTCTTTCGGAGTAATCATGTCATTCTCAGAACTGAAAAGTATTGCTTTTGGTTTGGAGTCGCACTTGTTTGGATTGCAGCAAAGAGCGCGCACAGCCTTGGATAAACTTAGAACTGATGTGAGCAACGATCTTAGACAAGATATCACTCAGAGGGCGGCGATATTGGATTTATTGCAAAGAGCGCACCAGCAAGCAGAGAGGGCAATGCTGCCAAATGCAGTGCGTGAGAAAAACGAACTACCTTGGGAAATGGTGCATGGCTTAGATGCATTAGGTCTGTTAAATGGCGCTAAGGCGCTACCTAAAACACCTGAAGAATTTCCCACTATCGTTCGTTCTGACGGCACTTTACTAGGTTGCAGACAATGGGAGTTGCTTGATCCGCGTTGGGCTGAAGCTTTGGTCGAGTGGCTAGAGCATTGGTTGTGCCGGGCACCATTTTCGCATAAGCCGACCGTGCTGAAAGTGCCAAATCAATTGAAGTTGGCCATCGTCGGTGACTGGGGTACAGGTTCTTTCGAAACGAATGCACCTTCCAGCAAAATCGCAAACTTAGTTGCGCAACTACAGCCTGATTTTAGTATTCACTTGGGCGATGTCTATTACGCCGGAACGGATGAACAAGAGCAAAACAATATGCGCGATTGGCCTCAGGGAACACGCGGTAGTTTTACTTTGAACTCAAATCATGAAATGTATAACGGCGCGTTTGGTTACTTTGCGGAGCTAGCGCGTAGTTTTCCTTTGCAAAATGGCTGTAGCTATTTTGCCTTGGAAAATGACTCTTGGATGGTGGTAGGGTTAGACAGCGCCTATTTTTCAAAATGCGCAGACATGTATATGGAGGGCGTCTTGGATGCCGGGCAACTGGCCTGGTTGGCACAACTTCCTAAGGATAAGCGGGTACTCGTGCTGAGCCATCACGAAGCGTATTCAGCACTCGGTAACGATAAAACTGCCTTGTATCAACAAGTCGAGCAAGCATTGGGGCGAGAGCCTGACTATTGGTATTGGGGACATTTGCATAATGGTATCTGCTATCAAACGGTAGGTAATTTCAAAGGTCGTTGCGTTGGTCATGGAGCGATTCCCTGTGGTGTAGCAAGTGAACTTGAGGCGGATGAGGGCGTGGTTTGGTATGAAACTGAACTCGCTGGCGATCCCAATTATCCTGAACGCGTTTTGAATGGTTATGCGGTCGTAACTCTAGATGGCGCTGATATAAACGAGGCACTGTTAGGTGAAGACGGCAGCGTGCGTTGGCGGGCTTAAATCCTAAGAAATTTCAGTTGATATTTGAACCAAGGATGCTTTATGACGACGCAAGTGAAGAACGAGTCAAGAAACTATCATGAACGAGTGATCCCATTTAATGCAGGTGACGGTTTTCCGCTCAATTTAATCAATGTCCGACATGCTAGTCAGGCGCCCACCAAAGGTCCAGTTCTGCTGGTACATGGTGCTGGTGTGAGAGCCAATATTTTTCGTGCGCCCGTTGAGACTAATCTTGTTGACGCTTTAGTCGCGGATGGCTATGACGTCTGGTTAGAAAATTGGCGCGCCAGTATTGATTTTCCTGAAAATGAATGGACGCTTGATCAGGCGGCTTTGTACGATCATCCGCAGGCCGTGAAAAAGGTCATTACAGAAACTGGTGCTAGTAGCATTAAGGCGATTATCCATTGCCAGGGATCGACCAGTTTTATGATGTCGGCCGTCGCTGGCCTGGTACCCGAAGTGAATGTGATTGTGAGTAACGCAGTGTCCTTACATCCTGTCGTTCCCACATGGTCAGCATTTAAACTTAATTGGATGCTGCCTATGGTGGCAGCGATGACCAAGTACCTCAATCCGCACTGGGGTATTGATGCGCCTACTGTTCCTGCGAAACTCATTTCTGGGCTGATTAGTCTCACGCATCATGAATGCGATCGGCCAGTATGTAAGCAAGTCAGTTTTACTTATGGGAGTGGTTTTCCTGCTTTGTGGAGTCACGAAAACCTAAATGAGGCGACACACGGGGATTGGCTTGTACATGAGTTCGCGGCGGTGCCTCTGACATTCTTTAAACAGATCACACGCTGCGTCCGCGCAGGACATCTGTTATCGGTACAAAACTTACCGGATTTACCTGTCAGCTTCGTCGCGCAAGCACCTAAAACAAAAGCACGATTTGCGTTTTTTGCCGGTGCGGATAATTTGTGTTTTTTACCTGATAGTCAAATCAAAACGCATGCTTACTTTGATGGATTACTAAGTAATTTCCACAGTCTACATGTCTTACCTAACTACGGTCACCTGGATGTGTTTATTGGTAAGCGGGCGGCTATCGACACCTATCCCTTAATTCTTGCTGAGTTAGAAAAAAACTAGGAGCTATTTATGTTTGGTATTCCAAAGCGCATTAAAGACTACATGGGACGTTTTGCTTTGGTGGATGGTATTCCATTTAAACTGCCCGTAGGTGCTGTGAATTCACCGGCATTGATGGCGGTTTTTCCTATTGATGCAGAAAAAGCCAAAGATTTTTTACCTACGGGCATACATCCTATGCGTTTGTGGAGCAAGGGATTATTAGTGGTGACGGTGATTGATTATCGCGAAACGCCGATCGGTAAGTACATTGAATACAGTATTGCTATCGCCTGTACCCATGGCGCCAAGCCTGCACCAAGATTGTTACCCGCAATTTTTATGAAATGGTTTAACACCGGTCAGTACGTCGTTGATCTGCCTGTGTCTTCTGAGGTCTCCGTGAAGGGAGGCAAAGGTATTTGGGGTATGCCTAAACATCAAGGTCATTTGAATTTTAAGATCAACGAGCGCACCGTCAGTAGTCAGTATGACTTAGATGGAAAGTTAGTGACCTATGTAGAAATCGACAAGCCCACAAGCACGTCGTGGCCGATCAAGATGCAAGCATCGAATTACTGTTCGTTTCGCGGTATGTTAATGAAGTCAGACATTTTTTTAAATACGAATTTTGGTTTTAATTTGTTTAGTAAAGCCAAAGCGCGTTTTGTGATTGGTGACCATCCACGATTGCAAGCGATGAAGGAATTGAATATAGGGGCCGCGATGGCAACGGTTTACTTACCTTCAATCACGGCAATATTGGATGATCGTATTGAAAGCTGGTTTTTGACTTTTGATGAGTTGCCCAAGAAGGTGCCTGAAGGCTTTGAATCGGTCATCAATCTGACGCAGAGTGAAGCTTGGTTGTCGCCGCCAGACGCCCCAATCCCACCGCAATAAAAGAAAAGAAAAAGAGAAAATTCATGGCATTAGCACATATTCCGCAGGGCGCTGCAGGAGATCAGTCTTTGACTACTCCCCGAGCTTTATTACTGCCTGGCGGTGGTTTACGTTTATCTTACGCAGCTGGCGCCTTGACTGAGATTTTTGCGCATGATTTAAAGTTTCAATTGATGGACGGGACGTCGGGCGGCTCTTTGAATTTAGCGATGCTGCTATCGGGCCTAAATGTCGATGAGATGTGTGAACGCTGGCGTAGTATGAAGATGCGCAATACGATTTCGTTCATGCCCATTCTGAATTATCTATGGCCGCCTCAATTCGTGGCATCCAGTTCTGCCAAAGGCTTCAGACAAAAAGTCTACCCACATTTGGGTATTGATTTCGATAAGATCCGCGCGGCGACCGGTGTGCAGGGTAGCTTTAATGTCTGTAATTTTGGCAAAAAAATGAATCAGTTGATTTTGCATCAAGATATTACCGAGGATTTTTTGTTGGCAGGTATGTCCTTGCCAGGCACTTTGCCACCAGTCACAATCAATGACGAAGTTTTTCTCGATTCCGGATTTATTCAAGATGTGAATTTGCTGGATGCCGTGAAGCGTGGAGCGAATGAATTATGGTTGATTTGGATTATGGGCAATATCAAACAATATCGAAAAAATCCGATCAATTTATACGTGCAAATGCTAGAAATGAGTGCCAATGGCGCCTTAATTAAAGAGCTGCTGCAAATAAAAGAAATCAATGCACGTATTGCCAAGGGTGAAATTGTTTATGGCCACAATAAGCCCATCACCTTGCATCTGATTAAACCGGCACGGCCATTGCCACTCGATACCGCTTTATATACTGGCAGTACAACGCACGCAGAACTAATTGAGATGGGGAAAGCCGATGCGAGGCGTTATTTTGATCAGTTTAAAGCCGAGGGAGTGCCATTTGAGCCTGAAATACTCAGCATGATCGCTTAGGGCTTTATGAATTGATAGTTAATAAGTAATTTATCTAATAACATGAGCTAAATTTGTAGATAGTGCAATAGTCTTGCCTTAACGCCGAGTATTCAGATTGGTGCAAAGCAAGAAAACGCTGAAAAACGATTTCCCCATTGAAAATTCGCCTGAAGTTTCGTAATAATTCGGTTCTCTCTGAAATTTCTGCTGCATTGCAAGATATAATTAAGAAGAATTTCGACTTTTCTTATTTATCTTCACTTTATCTTTCATTCTCAATCATGCATTACCTGTCTACCCGTGGTTACGCAGCATCCTCTGATTCTTCCATTCAATTTTCTGAAATTTTACTAGGTGGTTTAGCGCCCGATGGTGGTTTGTATTTGCCTAAAACCTACCCACAAGTAACGCCAGCGGAATTGAATGCATGGCGTTCTTTAAGTTATGCCGATTTAGCGTTTGAAGTTTTACGCAAATTTGCGACGGATATTCCAGAAGCGGATCTAAAAGCGATTACCGCTAAAACTTACACGGCGGATGTTTATAAAAACGCGCGTAGCGATGAGTCGGCTCAGGCGATTACACCTTTGCGTACTTTAGAAGAGAAGAATAGCAAGAAGTTGGTTTTACAGGCCTTGTCGAATGGCCCGACGTTGGCATTTAAAGATATGGCGATGCAATTGCTGGGTAATTTGTTTGAGTATGCATTGGCGAAAAATAGTGCGGAATTAAATATTTTTGGTGCAACGTCTGGTGACACAGGTAGTGCTGCTGAATATGCGATGCGTGGCAAAAAAGGAATTCGTGTCTTTATGTTGTCTCCGCATAAAAAAATGAGCGCATTTCAAACGGCGCAAATGTTTAGCCTGCAAGATCCGAATATTTTCAATATTGCGGTAGAAGGCGTATTTGATGATTGTCAAGACATGGTAAAAGCCGTGTCGAATGATCTGGAATTTAAGAATCGTCAAAAGATTGGTACTGTTAATTCAATCAATTGGGCACGCGTGGTAGCACAGGTGGTTTATTATTTCCGTGGTTATCTGGCAGCGACCAGTAGCAATGATGAAAAGGTCTCTTTCACTGTGCCGTCCGGTAATTTTGGCAATATCTGTGCTGGTCATATCGCACGTATGATGGGGTTGCCGATTGCACAGTTGGTGGTGGCGACGAATGAAAATGATGTGCTCGATGAATTTTTCCGAACTGGCGTTTATCGTGTTCGCAAATCAGCTGAGACCTACCACACCACCAGTCCATCGATGGATATTTCTAAAGCGTCAAATTTTGAACGTTTCATCTGTGATTTGTTAGATGGCGATACTGCGCGCGTCAAATTGCTGTTTAAAAAGGTGGAAACTGAAGGCGGTTTTGATCTGTCCGGTGCGCCAGGTAGTGATGGTAATGAGTTTAAAAAGATCTCACAATTCGGTTTCGCTTCCGGTAAATCAGTCCATGCAGATCGTTTGCAAACGATACGTCAAGTTGAGAAACAATACGGTATTACGGTCGATACGCACACTGCCGACGGCATCAAAGTTGCGCTCGAACATTGGCAAGAAAATGTCACCATGATCGTTCTGGAAACTGCCTTACCTGCAAAATTCAATGAAACTATTCAAGAGGCACTGGGACGAGATGCTGAGCGTCCAGCAGGTTTTGAAAACATTGAGACCTTGGCGCAACGTTTTGAAGTCATGAGCACGAATGTGGAGACAATGAAAGCCTATATTGTCAAACACACGGGTTTGTAAAGTCTCTCTTAATATCGATTTTTAAAGAAGCTACTGCGAAAAGGCACTTCAGAATGTTTTTTGAAGTGCCTTTTGTTTTTTAGGTCTATTGCTATTCTGGGTTTTCAGTCGGATCACTTGCTGTGCTTTCGGCTTCAGATGACAAAGGCATCGTGAAATAAAATAGTGACCCTGCACCTTCGGTTGATTCGAATCCTATTTCTCCATTCATATGCTCTACCATTTCTTTACAAATGAATAGCCCTAATCCAGTGCCACCTTTGCGCCGCGTGCTGCTACTATCGACTTGCGAAAACTTCTTAAATAAACGAGATTGAAATTCCTTAGGAACGCCTTCTCCAAAATCTTGTACGGAGATTTTTACGTGGCTCATTGATTGATCTAAATGAATCTCGATTTTACTTTTTGCGCGAGAGTATTTGGCAGCATTGGAAAGTAAATTCGATAAAATTTGTTGGAGACGCATAGCATCGGTCATTACTGTACATTCAGTCAATTCATCTATGACGACGATCTCGACCTGATGCTGTTTGGCGAAGCTAAGATTGCTTTCCACGGCTTGTTCTATCAAAGGCATAATCGGTAGGGCTTCAATCTTGAAAGACATTTTTCCGGCGACTAGTTTGTCCATATCGAGTATGTCATTAATAATCAGCGCTAACTGCTGACTATTCTGTAGCGCAATGCGTATCATTCTTCCCAGTGAGTCTGGAAGTGCCCCAAACACACCGCCTTCTATCAACTTTAAGGAGCCAATAATCGAGGTAAGCGGCGTCCTTAGCTCATGACTGACAATAGAGACGAATTCACTTTGCATTTGCTCTAAACGTTTACGTTCATTGATATCACGTATGACGATAATCAGTTCTATCTCACCTTTTTGTTCCGTCGCAGAGATACGAAACTCTATTGCGACATTATTGCCTTCTTGGTCGAGGATACTGCTTTCTCGTATCATGCAAGGTAGTTGACTAGCGCCATAGTCTTTGACATCGTGTACAAATTCTTCAATCTCTTTTGCGATGCTTTGTCCGCCCAACAGATGAAAGAAGTTGGTGTTGCGGAAAATATGTCCGTTTTGTTTCCAAATGGCGATTGCCGCTGGATTGATAGAACGCAGTGTGCCATCTAGTGTGGTGCTCACGATGCCTTCTGCGACGTTGTCCAATATTGTTTGCGTATATTCTGCGCTGGCCTGTAATTTTTTCTCTGCCGCGATACGACGACTAATGTCGATTACCTGAAAGATCCAATAAGTTTTTTCTGGTCGTTCATGTGCGACGTGCGCAAGGCTGATCAGACACGTAACGTGGTGGCCCGCTGAATGGCGTAAGGCAAGTTCAAACTGTAGGCTATCTTCGCCTTGCTCCACCCAACGTTTGTGTAAAAGATCAATGGCCAAATTCTCAGCCAATTGAATCACAGGAATTTTCAATAAGGTGTATTCGTCATAGCCTAAAATATCGCACAGCATAGGGTTTATACTGATCCAGTGACCTTCATCATTGATCAATGCCATACCTTGTGGTGCGGTATTGAAAGCACTCAAGAAACGCTGTTGGCTCTCGTTCAAAGCAAAGTAGGTCTTGGCTTGCCGACGATAAGCTGCAAAAGTGCGCGCCAATAAAAAGCTTAAGAGTGCGGCAAATAGCCAGCCTATGGCCCGTTGCGCCGAACTAAAAACAGGAAATGCATTGTCCTCCTGAATTCTGGTATGTAGTTCAATATGACGTCCCGGGATATTGACGCTTAGAGCAGCCGTGGGCTGACGCCCGAGGTCTTGCTTGCCATAGATAGCGGTGCCCGATTCAACTCGGTCGAGATCAAAAATGGCAAAATCAAGTCTTAATTCATTTGCTCTTTGTTTCGCGAGTCGGAACACCAATTCGGCATCAAGAATTGTGGTGACCAGACCCCAATAGTCATTGTTATCTAAAAATACCGGCACACGATAGGCCAGCGCTAAACCACCTTGTTTAAGTTGGAAGGGGCCGACTAAAGCAGGGCGTTGACTGATGATGATTTGTTCGATGGCGGGCCATTGTTCTGGCATGTCAGGGAAATAAATGCCTATGGCTGATTCATTTCCTTGTAGCGGTACGATAGTCTGAATACGATTATTTGGGGCCAACGTGATATTACGGATGCTACGTTCTTGCACTTGGAGTCTGCTTAACCAAGGGACAATATCGCTGTTTTGATAGTGACCATTTTTTGTTTGAATGAAGGAGACTAAACCTGATGCGAGGTGGATCGTGGCGTTCAATTCCGATTCTATGATGGCGCGAATTTCACCTGATGCACTGATTAATTGTAATTGATGAACGCTGGTCTGACGACGTTGTTCTTCAAATAGGATCAGTTCAGTGGCAATACCAGTGCCGATGAATACGATCAGAGGCAACATCCGTCCGAGTAAGCGTCGTCCAAAAAAATCGTGTTCAAAAAAGCGAGATGTGGCATTAGGCATGGTGTAACGCTCTGGGAAATTTATTCGATTCAATCATACTCGGCTTGTTTTGTCCCGCATGCGTCTATTTTTCTTGATGATTATTGAATGAAATGTTGTATCGGTGCTTGCTTTTTCTGAATTAGTACTTAGGCTTGCTTGAGATGTCAGTGTACCTGCCAATGCATTGTGTTTTTTAATATGGGAAACCTGTGCGCTGTGATTTTCCAATCATCATTTTGTCGAGCTAAACCGTCTTTTTTGCAGTTTGTCTTAACGCAGTATAGGTACTCTATACCAGTTCGGCTTTGGCAATGGGAAGCGCGAGTTTGTTGAGCTTTCTGTTGGCGCTGATCGGGTTTTATTTTTTACGTGGACGTATCGTTGAAGATATTCGTAGTGGTATTGGACATGTCATAACGGCGACGCCAGTCAGAAATGGCCTATTCCCATTGAGTTGCTGGCTTGGTGCTCTTGTCTATATGTTGCTATTAATTATGCCCGATGATTCTCTTCGCTGTTGGTGCTGCTATTTTGTTTGAAAATACGCCGTATCTAATGGGAAAAAATGGCGATGTTAATCGTGCTGTTGTCAGTATCAGTGTGGCCGCTAATTTTTTAGGGAAAACCTCTAATACTTCAAAAACTTTTTATGTCTTTATACTTATTCACGCTTTATCTCGCGACTCAAGCGACAACGGTCCCGATGTTAGACCTACTTGGCTTTAACTGTGTAGCGAGTTTGAGTAGTATCTCTTTGCAATTCGAGATGGCTTTCATAGCTGGTGTGGCAGGTTTGATTTATGGTCGGTGGAAAACTTACTAGCAATTGACGAAACCAATTTGTTGGTTTTGGCTTTAATAAGTGCATGTAAATGGGGAAAACGTGGCAAAGTATCGTAAAATGTGGCATTAATTTTAATACTATGAAAGCGTCAAGATAAGTATCAATTCTCTTCTTGAAACACTGATATTTACTTGGATGCTAATTTGCTATGTTTGAACTTCGTAAGGCTCCTAGAATTAATGTGACTTGGCGTGGCGCTGTTAAATTTGATCACGCAAAACTTGTCCCTATACGTATTATTAATATTAGCAATAATGGTCTTTTGCTTCTATGCCCTAAGGCACTATTGGCTGATTGTGAATATCAGCTAATATTAGAAGTACCAAATATTGATAACCTACCTAATGCGATGCACCAAGTTAACTGCACGGTGATACAAACACATAGTGTGTTGAGCGGTGAGCATTTCCGTGTCGGTGTGAAGTTCGTGAACATCGCTAGTATTCATCGCGATTTAATTAATGCTTGGGTATCGCTAGTGAGCAAGTTTGATCCTAAATAGCTTGAACTATAAACAAAACTGTCTCGTCATTAAATCATTGTTCAGAGCTTGGCCTTATGAATAAACGTGCCTGATTAAACTCATTGCATAGAGTTAATTTGCGGCGGCGATATGCTTTTTCTTGTTCCTTGGTCTGATAGACGTTAAAATGCCGGAGTTTTGGTGCTCGCGGACATAATCATGTCGGCGGTTAAACGGGAAACATGATGCTTTTGCATACGTGTGCTGCCCCCGCAACGGTGTACAAACGCCTGGTCTCAGTTTTGATCATTAACCATTCTTCATAACCACTGTGCTACTGCATGGGAAGGTGTAATGGTGAAGTTTGTCAGCCCGGATACCGGCCAAAATAAGTGAAGTATGGCGAACGGGGAAGTTCGGCTATGATTTTCTGACATTGGTTTTCTCAATTAAAGCAAATAGCCAACATAAAATCGCTTGAAAACAGCTTAACAATGGACTGCGTGTAGCTTCAGTTTATTGATTCAGTTTTTTTAAATCCGGTTTTCCGGTTTCATCATACTTTGTATTCAAGTAGCCAACGGGGACGTCGGTAGCTTGCGTTTAGCTGTGCACATTTTTCATGGGCGATTTTTTTGCGCCTTGCGGCCAGCTTAGCTTTTTGAATTCAATCATGATCCAACAATACAAACCTCTTATGCTCAGCATAGCTGTAGCTTCTTGCTTTTCTTCTGTAACCACTGTTGCTATCGCTGGCGACAATAATGAAACAAATGCTAGTGATGTTTTGATCACGGCAACGCGCCAAGTGCAGGCAGCCAAAGATGTGCTCGCAGACAATGTTGTCATTACCGCAGAACAAATTATGAAATCGGGTGCGACCAGCATCGTCGATTTACTGCAACAGCAACGTGGTATTGAAATCTCCCGTACCGGTGGTGCAGGCTCGGTGTCTTCTATTTTCATTCGCGGCGCCGCCAATGCACAAAGTGTGGTGTTCGTCGATGGTGTACGTATCGGTTCTTCAACGACGGGCGGCGCTACCTGGAGCAGCATTCCTCTAAGTCAGATCGAACGTATAGAAATCGTCTACGGTCCTTTATCAAGCCTGTATGGCGCGGATGCCATGGGTGGTGTAATTCAGTTGTTCACAAAAAAATCGGGTTCTAAAGCACACACCAGCTTAAGTGTTGGCGTGGGTAGTGAAGGTTTGCGTAAATGGGAAGCAGGTGTTTTTGGTTCCAACACCAATGATTTTCAATATGGTTTGAATGTCGCAAAAGAAAGTAGTGATGGCTTCTCTGCATCTAAACCAGGTGCAGGTAGCTTTACTTACAATCCTGATCGTGATGGCTACTCACAAAAAAGTTTCAACGGTAATTTGTCTTGGAAAGTCGCGCCTGATGTTAGCGTCGGCGTCAATTTTGTACAGAGTACCTTGGATGTAGATTTTGATGCTGGCTTAAATTACAGAGATCGGGGCCAGCAAAAGTTTGATAACGCGGTAAGCTTTATCAGGACTAAACCTACTAGTAACTGGAATTCTAGCTTACAGTTCGCCCGTACCAATGATCGTGTATTTAGCGATGCTTCCTACGGTAAGAGTCAGGCAGATACTAAGCAAACTGGCTGGACTTGGCAAAACGATGTCAGCTTCGGCAAAGACGTTTTGCAATTTGTGGTTGAAGATAGAAAAGAAGACGTAAGTACGACTACCAAAGGTCTTGGTGGCAAGCGCGACACCTTGTCGTACGCTTTGGCTTATGTGACGAGATATGACGCACATCAGGCCAGCATCAGTGCCCGTCTGGACGATAGCTCACAATATGGCAAACATGAAACTGGCAGTATCGCTTATGGTTATCATTTGAGTGATTTGCTGCGTGTAAATGCCAGCTACGGTACTAGTTTCCGTGCGCCGACTTTTAATGAACTGTATTACCCTGGTTTTGGAGTGTCGTCCAACAAGCCTGAAATTGGAAAAAATGCGGAGATCGGTTTGTACTACGACGATGCTGTGACGCAGATCAGCGCCGTGTACTACGATAATAAAATCACCGATTTGCTGGTCAACACAAACCCATGTCCGGTTGAAAAAACGACTCATTTGTATGGCTGCGCATTTAATGTGAACAAGGCGCGTTTGTCTGGTTTTACATTCGGTGCTTCAACCAAAATCGCGCAATTTAGTTTGCGCGCTACCGTCGATGTTCAAGATCCTAAAGATGAAACCACTGGCAAGCGTTTGGCGCGTCGTGCGAAACAGCATGCGAGTTTTGGTATCGATTATCGTTTGTCTGATTTGACTTTAGGTTTGGAAACGGTCTTGTCGGATGAGCGCTTTGACGACGCAGCGAATAAAAACCGTTTGCCTGGTTACGGCATTGTCAATCTTGTCGCAACTTATCAAGTAGCAGCAAATTGGTCGGTTTTGGGTCGTTGGAATAACATGGCTAACAAAGACTATGAGTTGGCTAGAAATTACCGCACGCCCGGCTCTAACTTCTATTTGGGTTTGAATTACGGCTTTAAATAAGATCGTTGTCCGTTTCTAAATGAACGCAAGGCATGATGCTGTGCCTGCGGTTTGTTTTTTGCGGTAATGAGACTTACCTAAACTAAGGACAACGATGGCAATTGCAAATGCTCAAAAGCGCGCAGTATCTCTGATCGTAGGGATGGGATTGCTGTCGTTGGCGAGTTTAATTTTTGCCTGCATGATTGGCTCAGTTGCTTTGTCTTTTGCTGAGCTAGGGCAGGCATTGCTTGATGTAGTTCAAGGACAAACCAGCACGCTCGCGAGTAGTGTGCTGGATCTACGCTTGTCGCGTGCTTTATCCGGTTTTGTGACGGGAGCAAGTCTGGCGCTCTCCGGCGTGTTGATGCAAGCTTTATTGCGTAATCCTTTGGCCGACCCTTATGTTCTGGGATTGTCCGGCGGCGCTTCTGTTGGCGCTTTGGCTACGATCTTGTTTTTCGGACTTGGAATCTGGGTCGATATTGCCGCTTTCGGTGGTGCGACTGCAGTAGCGCTCTTGCTATTTATATTGGCCTATCGCGATCTGCGCGGTTCCGGTAGTTCTGAAGGAAGCGCGCCCTTGCTTTTATTGACTGGGGTGATCGTCGCCGCCGGCTGCGGTGCCGTCGTCACTTTGCTTTTGTCTATCGCGCCAGATAGCAGTTTGCGTGGTATGGTGTTTTGGATGATAGGTGATCTGTCTAACACTCAACCGCGTTATTTGTCCTGGGTGATTTTGGTAGTGATTCTAGTTGTGGTGATGAAGCATGCGCGTTCGATTAATATCGCAGCGATGCATGCGGATAATGCTTCGACACTAGGCATTCATATTGGGCGTTTGCGTCAATTACTTTTTATCTCCGCGGCCTTATTGACTGCCAGTGCGGTCAGTGCCGCCGGTAGCATAGGCTTTGTGGGATTAATTATTCCGCATGCCTGTCGTTTTGCATTGGGACCTGATCATCGACTATTAGTGCCCGTTGCGAGTTTGGCAGGCGGCAGCTTTCTGGTCATTGCGGACACCTTAGCTCGTACTGTCGTTGCGCCACATCAATTGCCAGTCGGTGTTATCACAGCCTTGATTGGTGTGCCGGTGTTTTTGATGCAGTTGCATCAGTTGCGGAGGCGTTGATGATTGTGCGCAATGTGCTAAGTACCCATGCTTTAAGCTTAAAAGCAGGTGACAAAATCTTATTGGCGAATCTGAATTGGCAAGTCCTGGCAGGTGAGTGCTGGTGTGTGATTGGTCGCAATGGTGCTGGTAAAAGTAGTTTGCTGCGATGTATTGCCAATCTACGCGATAGCGATAGTGGATCAATACAACTAGACGGCAAAGATTTGCAAGCGTGGGGCATAGAGGAGCTGGCGCGCGAACGTTCGTTTTTATCGCAATCGCGTGTAGATGCTTTTGCTTACCGCGTAATAGAAACCGTATTGAGCGCACGCCATCCTTATCATGACACCCATTACTGGGAGTCAGTGCAAGATCAAGATATTGCTATGCAGGCTTTGCGTCTATTAGACGTGGAAGAGTTGGCGCAACGTGATGTGCGCAGTTTGTCTGGAGGAGAAAGGCAGCGTGTGGCAATCGCGGCGTTGTTGGCACAAGATGCTAGCTTGATGCTGTTAGATGAACCTGCGAATGCGCTAGATCTTAGCCATCAAGTTAGTGTGATGCGATTGCTAGCCGGCGAGTGTGTTGAAAAAAATAAGGCTGTCGTGATGGTTAGCCATGATTTGAATTTGTCATACGGCATTGCAACCCACGCCTTGTTAATGATGCCAGGTGGTGCGTATATTTCTGGTGTTAAAGAACAGGTTATGACAGCGCAGAATTTGAGTCTCTGTCTCGGTCACCCTATAGAAAGTTTTGTGCATGGTGATCAAACTTTGTATTTGCCGAGCGTGAAGTAAGCCAAAGTGACATAAAGAATAGATAGAAGAATTTATGAATAATTTTTATGGCAGATAACGCAGTCTCAACACCTATTTCAGCACCGATAGTGATGGTGTCAGCCATTGCCTCAGGTCAAGGTAAAACCACAGTGACCGCTGCATTGGCGCGACATCTGCTTAATCGAGGTAAGCGCGTCCGTGTCTTTAAAACCGGCGCTGATTTTATCGACCCTATGATCTTGGCACAGGCATGCGGCGCTCCTGTCTTGTCTTTAGATTTATGGCTATTGGGCTTGCCCGCTTGCCGTCGCTTGCTGGCACAAGCTGCTGCTGAATCCGATATCGTCTTGATAGAAGGCGTCATGGGTTTGTATGATGGCACACCATCTTCGGCCGATTTGGCAAACGCCTTTGGCGTACCTGTGATGGCGGTGGTGGATGCTTCTTCGATGGCACAAACCCTGGGTGCCGTGGTGATGGGCTTACGCGATTTTGGTCCAGTCAAGATGGCGGGCGTGATTGCTAATCGGGTTGCTTCGGACGGGCATTTGCAGATGATCAAGAGTGCCTTGGGTGATATTCCTTTATTGGCCAGTTTGCCGCGCCAAGAAAAAGTTTTACCTGAGCGACATCTCGGTTTGGTGTTGCCAAGTGAAGTCGCACATATCGATGACATATTGGACGAGTTGGCGGCTCAAGTGCTGTTACAGGATAATATTTGGACGCAATTACCGGTGAGCCGTTTCGCCGAAGAGGAAATGCAGGCGCTTGCCTTGCCACGCTTATTAGAGAACAAGGTGATCGCGATTGCGCGGGATGCTGCATTTGCGTTTTTGTATCCTGCAAATCTAACTTGTCTGCAAGAGATGGGTGGGCGTCTTGTGTATTTTTCTCCTTTGGCTAACGAGCCAATTCCTGATCAGGCTGATGCAGTATATCTGCCCGGTGGTTATCCTGAATTGCACGGAAAATGCTTAAGCGAGGCGCAGCAATGGATAGCCTCGATACAGGCTTTTCACGCTGCACAAAAACCAATTTATGCAGAATGTGGTGGTATGTTGAGCTTGGTTGAGATTCTTAGTGATAGTGCCGAGCAAACTTGGGCGATGGCGGGATTGTTGCCAGGTAAAATTACGATGCAAAAGCGTTTGGCCGCGCTGGGTATGCAGTCGATGAATTCGCCAGCGGGTGAGTTGCGTGGCCATACGTTTCATTACTCTAAACTTGAATCAGATCTCCCCGCAGCAGATTGGACTGTTCGTCAACGTAATCAAGAACGAGGTGAGGCAATCTATCGCAAAAATGGCTTACATGCTTCGTATTTTCATGCTTATTTCCCTTCCAATCCGGCTGCCAGCGCAGCTTTCTTTTTGCCACAGTATTAGTTCAATTAATCAAGCGATTTCCGTATGAAAATTCAAACCCTGATGGTGCAAGGTACGACTTCTGACGCTGGTAAAAGCACTGTAGTGGCAGCTTTGTGTCGATTGTTGCAGCGAGAAGCTCGTAAAGTGGTTCCAATGAAACCCCAGAACATGGCACTCAACAGCGCAGTCACCGAAGACGGTGGTGAAATAGGACGAGCACAAGCCTTGCAAGCTCAAGCTGCAGGTGTAGCGCCCCATACCGATATGAATCCGGTGTTGATCAAGCCCTCATCTGATACGGGGGCGCAGATCATCGTGCATGGCAAAGTCCGCGCAGATATGGATGCCCGCGATTATGATCAATACAAAACTGTCGCTATGTCGGCAGTATTGGAATCTTATGCCCGATTGCAAGCGCAATACGATGCCATTATTGTTGAAGGCGCGGGTAGCCCAGCCGAGGTGAATTTACGTGCGCGTGATATTGCGAATATGGGTTTCGCCGAAGCGGTCGATTGTCCAGTAATTTTGGTGGCGGATATAGATCGTGGCGGTGTATTCGCCCATTTTATTGGTACCTTGGCTTGCTTGTCTGAGTCGGAGCAAAACCGAATTATCGGCTTTGTCATTAATCGCTTCCGCGGCGATATCAGTTTGTTGGAGCCAGGCTTGGAATGGTTGGAGCAAAAAACGGGGAAGCCCGTGTTAGCAGTGCTGCCGTATTTACACGGACTGATGTTAGATGCGGAAGATGCGATACAACTTAAGCAAAACAGTACAGGAAAATTTCGTATCATCGTTCCAGCTATCCCTAGAATTGCAAACCACACCGACTTTGATGCATTGCGCGCGCATCCTGATGTTGATTTGCAGTTTATCGGCCCGGATCATCCGATTCCGCCTGCCGATCTGATCATTTTGCCGGGTAGTAAAAATACCCGTGACGATTTAGCGTTCTTAAAGCAACGCGGCTGGCAACAAGTATTAGAAAAACACTTACGCTATGGTGGCAAGGTCATTGGTATTTGTGGCGGCTATCAAATGCTGGGACAAATCGTCAGTGACCCGCACGGTGTTGAAGGTAAGTCGGGTGACTCAGTTGCCTTAGGATTACTTGATATTACGACCGAATTGACGAAGGAAAAGCGTCTTCAACAAGTGGCAGGTACTTGTGCCTTTGGTGATATGCCAGCAGCCAAAGTCAGTGGCTATGAAATCCATATGGGCGTCACTTACGCTAGTAGTGATACCTTGCCAGCGTTTATCGTTGATGGCGAGGAAGAGGGTACACGTTCCCCTGATAACTTAATTCTTGGTACTTACCTACATGGTTTATTTGACCATCCTGAAGCTTGCAAAGCCATATTGCAATGGGCGGGCTTGGAGAGTGAAATAACAGTCGATTTAAACGCCTTGCGCGAGCAGAGTATTGATCGCGTGGCGGACGCTTGCATTCCTTTATTGCAGGCTTTGAAGCAATTACCTTAGTCGCACTTAGCTAGATCATGTCTGCTAATAAGCTGATCGTATAAAACTGCGTTTTTCGGAACGAGGTATAATCCGCGCCGCGGTTATTCAATTCAAGCATGGTTAGTGTTTTCCTAAATGTAAAAAACGCATGAATAATGCGAGCTGTTGCCATTCTATGTTTCGGTATTAGCCGCTTTGTTGCAATCTCAATCGCTTTTGTATCAAAGTGTTTCCTTTACGGTATCACGCTGAACTTTCTTCTCGGGCGCCAAGTCGAAGCACCATCATTAATCATTTTTTGGTATTTATATGTCCCTAGCATCAACACAATTTCGTTTAGCTTCAATTCCTCTGGCGCTCATGTTGGCGTATGGTTCAAGTGCAATGGCGCAGCAAACGACAACAGAAGCAGAAACTAAACCAAAGCAAGCAGTACCAGCGCCTGTAAAAGCTACTACGCCAGCTGCGCCAGTCGCTGTGCAAAAAGTCGAGATCAGTGGTGCTAAAGGTTACGACGAGCGTCGTCAAGATACCGCTAGTAAAATCGTCGTCACGCAAGAAGATATTGTGCGTTATGGCGACACGAATATTGGCGACGTGTTAAAGCGTTTGCCTGGTGTCACGATAGGTGGTGTGCAAGGTCGTGGCGGTGCAATTCGTATGCGTGGTTTGGGCGCTGGTTACACACAAATTATGTTGAATGGTGAGCCTAGTCCTCCAGGTTTTTCTCTGGATTCTTTGTCACCTGATAATATCGAGCGTATCGAAGTGATACGCTCTGCCACCGCGGAATTGAGTACGCAATCAATTGCTGGCGCGATCAATATCGTTTTGAAAAAAGCGATCGTGACCGCACAGCGTGAATTGAAACTCGGCGGTAGCGAAGAAAATGGTCGATATGGTGGGAATGTCAGCCTGCAATTGTCAGACAAAATTGGAAAGATTTCTTATTCAATTTCCGGCAACTTGCTTCATGGCGATTTTCAGCGTCCTTCAGTCAGTGATGAAGTATTCACCAATAATAAAGGTGTCATTACCTTAGCGCGGCAAACCAAGACTGAAAGTAACGGTGCTTTTTCTTCCGTTGGTATCTCTCCGCGCGTCAATTGGATGTTAGAGAATGGCGATATATTGACATCGCAAAGTTTTTTGAACGCCAATCGTTTTAATAGTCGCAATCTGTCTGATACAACGACCTTAATAGGCGAACGCCCATTGTTTTTGACAGAAAATGCAAAAACTGTTTCTGACAGTACTTCATTACGTACCAATTTAACGTGGGCACACAAACTAGCCGATAGTGCCAAACTCGATGTCCGTTTTGGCGCTAACTATAATAAACGCGAAAGTGAAAATAACTCCAATGCGCAAGGTGTCTCGCAAACTTTGGCACGCTCGTACAATTCCGCCAGTACCGATAATGGTTTTACATACGGAGGTAAATACACTGCTCCGTTTGTCGAAAATCACGCTTTAGTAGCAGGTTGGGATGGTGGTTTTAGTAAACGCGGTGAGGACAATGTGCGCCGTGACGCGATAGTTGGAATCGGTCCGATCACTCCCTACAATACTAATGAAAATTTTGACGCCAAAGTAAATCGTGTGGCTTTGTTCGTACAAGATGAATGGAATTATTCTAAAGCTTTATCAATATATGCGGGCTTGCGTTGGGAAGGTATTGATACGACGAGTAAGGGTAATACCTATGCGGAAATTAATAATCGCTCTAGCGTCTTGAGCCCGATTTTGCAAACCTTGTATAAAATCCCGGGTAGTAAAAACGACCAGATTCGCTTCGGTTTGACGCGCACTTACAAAGCGCCGGACACTGGTAACTTGATACCACGTCGCTTTTTGTCTACGAACAATTCTGCGACCAGCCCTGACAACATGGGTAACCCAAATCTGAAGCCAGAATTGGCGTGGGGTATTGATACCGGATTTGAACACTATTTGTCGGATGGCGGCATTTTGAGTGTCAATTTCTTCTTGCGCCGTATTGACGACTTTACTCGTACCTCGATTGTGAATGATGGTCGCTGGGTTGCAATGCCAACCAATGATGGTTTGGCAAATACTCGTGGCGTTGAATTTGACGCGAAGTTCCCTTTACGTACACTGATCGATGACGCACCGGCAATCGATTTTCGCGCGAATTTAGCATTCAATTCATCGACAGTGAATTCGGTACCTGGCCCGAATAACCGCTTAGATGCGCAAACACCAGTTAGTGCAAACTTTGGTATGGATTACAAATTGGATGACGTGCCTTTGACTTTGGGCGGTAACCTTAGCTTCCAAAGCGCTGGCCCTGTGCGTATTTCTGTGAATCAAAGTAGCTACGGTATTCCAAAACGCGTGGTAGATGTCTATGCGTTGTGGAAGTTTGATGCTAAGACTAATTTGCGTGTCGCTTTGGGCAATGCTTTGCATCAGGATAATGTATCTTCCAGCACCTATACTGACGCGACGGGCTCTCTGGTTCGTACTAATAAAACCCCGACCAATGTGGCTGTGCGTGTTAATTTTGAATATAAGTTCTAAGCTTAATTACTATATAGTCGAAATTTGACTCAAGATAGGCTGCAAAAATGCCGCATACAGACTAAGTCTGTTCTGCGGCATTTTTTTATGTTTGGATACCTAAAGCGATTTGGCTAGATATTAATTGCTACCCGCGATGCGGTTGCGGGGTCACTTATTACTACGAGCACGGCACATAGGTGGCAGATATTGCTTCTCTAAAGTAGTGCGGTTTGAACCTTTTATTACCATCTTCTCTGGGGCTTCCGCTTCACCACATACCCACGTCACAGGTACAACAGGCGCATCTTCTATGACAGCTGGGCGCAGCGTCAAAATTTTGTCTTTTAGAGCGCCGTTGGCACGATTGCCAAAAGTGACGTGAATCGCTCCATTTTCTACCGCTACGCTTTTAACTAGGTTACTCACGATTTTATCGGGCACCGGAATTCCGGCTGCAGCATTATCGGCAGGCATAATCTGTTCGGTTTTCCACGCGATGGCTATAGGTGTCTTTGCCACATCAGTTAATGGCATGGTGGATTCAATTTGTTCCCGGACAATTTTGTATAAGTAAGAAGGAACTGCCATCGCCGCTAAGATCGCAATGATAGCGACAGCGACCATCGCTTCTAGTAAGGAAAATCCAAGAGCTTTTTTCATATTTTTTGACTCGGGGTAGGTGATGTTATCTCGGATTCTAGCAAGGAATCAATGCTTGCAACAGAATAGTTTCGGACAGCTGCTGATCTCGGTAATTGTGGGAGGCTAGGATAGGTTCTAGAGATTTTTGTCTATAGTGTTTTCTGTTGAGTGGACTAGCCGTCTGAGTGTGATGTCTTTATCATAGCGTTTTTCCACCTTTCACAATAAGAGTAAGAGACATGAAGAAAATGAAGACAGTTGCCTTGATAGGCGTATTGTGTATGACTTCAGTTGTGGCCTTGTCACAGCAAGCTGTGCCTGCAAACAATGCTTCTACGAATACCGCAAAGAAAACTTTTGCGATCGAAGTTGAGTCACAGCGTACTGTTGCGAAAGATCAGGCGAGAACCAATACCTGCTGGAATTTTGCAACAGCGTCCTTTATGGAAAGCGAGGTAGTGCGTTTAGGTGGTAAATTAATTGAATTGTCTGAAGTATTTGGCGTGCGTCACGCTTACCCACTCAAAGCGGATGCTTATTTGCGCGTGCAGGGAAAAGCGACGTTTTGGGAAGGTGGCAATAATCACGATGCCATGGAAATGTTGCGCCTCTATGGTGCTGTGCCTAAAGTTAATTTCACTGGCCTGAAAGAAGACGAGTCTCGCCTTGATCATGCTGAGTTGGCCTTGACTTCTAAAGCATTTCTGGATGCGGTAATTAAGGGGGGGCGCCCAAGTAAGTCCTGGCGCGCTGCGTTTAATGGAATCTTGGATGCTTATATTGGTAAGCCGCCTGAGAATTTTATTTTTGAAGGTAAGGTGTACACGCCACAGTCGTTTCGTGATCAGGTCTTAAAGTTGAAACCGGAAGATTATGTGGAAGTGACGAGTTTTAGTCATCATCCCTTTTATCAGCGTATGCGTTTAGAAATTCCCGACAACTGGTCACACGATAATCGCTATTTGAATGTGCCTTTGGCCGATATGGAACGCATTATGACGAATGCCTTGAACAAGGGCTTTAGTATCTCTTGGGGCGGCGATACCAGTGAAAAAGGTTTTAATGTGAAAGAAGGCTATGCCATGTTAGAAGATGATGCGAAAGAAGTGACTCAGGTATCACGTCAAGAAGCCTTTGATGACTGGCGCAGCACAGACGATCACAGCATGCATATCGTTGGTTTGAGCAAAGATGAAAAAGGTAATCAATTTTTCTTAACCAAAAATAGCTATGGTATTAGCAGCGGCCCTTTCGAAGGCCACCTGCACATGAGTAAAAATTACGTGAAAATGAAGACCATCTACTTCATGGTACATAAGGATGCAATTCCTGCAGATATTCGTAGTAAAGCTGGCATAAAGTAATCGCCGGCAGATACTGATCAGTTAAGCTCTGATCTCATTTTTCGTCATTCCCGCGAAGGCGGGAATCCAGCGGCGTCACTGTCGAAAGACACTAGATCCCTGCCTACGCAGGGATGACGTCACGATGTCGTGAGCTTAATTGAACCGCATTGCCATTCGTCGGGCTCTTTTTTATTGACGTTCTTCGTCCTGACGCGATAACTCAAATCGCTCTTGTGTCGCAGCCTCATCGCGCTCGCCAAATGCATAATTTGCCTCTAGCCACATGACATTAATAATGCCAAAAGCCAGCGCCAAACCTATACCTAATATCCAATTGAAATACCACATAGTGACTCCTTTTTTGTTATTCGCAAAGTGATCTAGATCAATAGGCCGAATGCTGATGATCTGCAATGTGCTGCTCATTAACCTTGCCGCGCATAATGCGGTAGATCCACGCGGTGTACATCACGATAATCGGCAAGAAAATCACCACTACCCAAAACATGATGCCTAAACTCTTATGACTGGCGACGACATCCCACGCAGTTAAACTGCTATTCGGATTGATGGAGGAGGGCATTACAAAGGGGAATATTGATAAGCCTGCCGTAAGAATAATCGCAGTGACGACTACACCACTGGCAAGAAACGCGCCTACAGCATGGCCACGTATCGTTAGAAAGACACTCGCCATTGCGGCGATAAATGCACTGGCGGGAACGCACCACAACCACGACCAGTGTGTGTAATTATCTAGCCATGCACCCGTGGCACGACTCACTGTTTTGGCGACTGGCATAAAAGCAGAATTAGTGTCTGGCATACTCACAATACGAAATCCTTCTACCTGCTTTGCAATCAGTACACCGCCGATCGCAAAACAAACCACGGTTACGCTAGCGGCAATGATTAGACTACTTCTTGCTCGTTGAGCTAAAGCGCCTTCTGTTTTTGTGATCAAGAATGCAGCGCCGTGCATACATAGCATAGCCAAGCTTAAAACACCGGCGAGTAGGCCAAATGGATTGAGTAATTCGATGAGGCCGCCTTCATAAGCAAGACGCATGTCGCCATCATAAAAGAACGGTACCCCGAGTAATAAATTACCAATAGCCACACCGAAAATAAGTGGTGGCACGAAACCGCCTATGAACAAGAGCCAATCCCAAGTCGAACGCCAACGAGTATCCGCGATCTTGCTACGGTAATCAAAACCGACAGGGCGAAAAAATAGCGAAAACAAGAGCAACATCAAGGCCACATAAAAACCTGAAAACGCGGCGGCGTACGCAAGTGGCCATGCAGCGAATAAGGCACCACCCGCAGCGATGAACCAGGTCTGATTACCTTCCCAGGTGGGGCCAATGCTATTGAGCATAATGCGTCTTTCTACGTCACTTTTTCCTATGATGGGTAGCAGCATGCCGACCCCAAAATCGAAGCCATCCATTAAAGCAAATCCGATCAACAAAACTGCAACAAAGCACCACCAAATAATTTTGAGCGTTTCATAGTCAAACATACGATGTCCTTTTTCTAGAATTTATTTTTTTGCGCTTATGTTTTAGCCGTAGGTTCATATTTGGGGTCAGCATTCTGCGCTAGCTCAAAATGATATCTACCCGTATGTAAAGCGCTAGGTCCAAGTCGTGCATACTTGAACATTAGATACAGTTCCACGATTAAGAGCAGCGTGTAGAAAATGACAAAGCCGCTTAGACTGAAATACAGATCATTGACGGTACGGGTTGAGGCGGAAAGATGTGTTGGTAATACACCCGCAATCGTCCACGGCTGTCTGCCGTACTCAGCGACCAACCAACCCGTTTCTATCGCCACCCAAGGTAAAGGAATACTAAATAAGGCCAACTTGAGCAGCCAGCGATGCTTGGCTAAACGACGTCGTATTAAGAAATAAAATGAAACGCTAAAAATGAACAAAAACAAGATACCTAAGCCCACCATCAGACGAAATCCTAAGAACAGCGGCGCGACTTTGGGGATGGAGTCATTTGCAGCTTTTGTGATTTGTTCTGGCGTGGCGTCTACAACGTTGTTCGTGTATTTTTTGAGCAGTAAGCCATAGCCCAAATCAGGTTTCAAAATTTTGAACTCGGCGCGTGCTTTTTCTAAAGCTTCCCCAGTGAGGGCGCCTGATTTTAGTTGAGTCAACTTGGCATAGGCTTGCATGCCGTTAATGATGCGCAGGCGATTCTCTTGTTTCAAATCTTTGATGCCTGTGACTTGCGTATCGGTAGAGCGGGTCGCAATGATGCCCATCAGGTAGGGAATTTTGATGGCATAGTCAGTGTGTTCCTTTTCGTCGTTTGGCAGTCCGATGACCGTGAAGGCCGCTGGTGCAGGTTCAGTATGCCATTCTGCTTCAATCGCCGCGAGCTTTATTTTATTCACCTCACCGGCGGTATAGCCAGACTCGTCACCCAATACAATCACTGACAAGGTCGAGGCCAAGCCAAATGCCGCAGCGATAGCAAATGAACGAATCGCAAATGCAGTGTCGCGCGCTTTGAGTAAGTAGTATGAAGAAACGCCTAATACAAATAGAGATGCCGCTACATAACCCGAAGCAACGGTATGAACAAATTTGACTTGCGCGACGGGATTGAAAATAACTTGCGTCATGCTCACCAGTTCCATGCGCATGGTTTCATAGTTGAATTCGGCACCGACAGGATTATTCATCCAGCCATTGGCGATCAATATCCAAAGCGCGGATAGGTTGGAGCCGAGCGCGACCAAAAAGGTGACGCCGAGGTGAGCTTGTTTAGACAGACGGTTCCAACCGAAGAACATCAGTCCAACGAAACTAGATTCCAAAAAGAAAGCCATCATGCCTTCGATTGCCAGCGGCGTGCCAAAGATGTCGCCCACATAGTGCGAGTAGTACGACCAATTGGTACCAAATTGAAACTCTAAGGTAATGCCCGTTGTGACACCCATGGCAAAATTAATGGCGAATAACTTGCCCCAAAATTTTGTCATATCGCGATAAATCTCGCGCCCTGTCATCACGTAGACCGACTCCATAATCACGAGTATCCACGACAGGCCTAGTGTCAGAGGTACAAATAAGAAGTGATACATGGCGGTAATCGCGAACTGCAGTCGTGATAGGTTGACGACTTCCTCTATCGGATTCATGGTTTTCCTCGGCTCTCTGTAAAGGATTTCAATTTGTTTTTTTGTGGTGTTGTTGCGCAGGCGGTGTTGGTTTTGATAATAGATGTTGCTCAACCACGGGTGTCGGCAAGCGCATTTTTTTGGTGCTAGGCTGCGAAAAGAACAGCTTCCATAAGATAAATATCGCTAACAGTTTCAGGCAAAGAATCAGGCTGATTTCCAACCAAAGTGGAAGCCCGGTATGTTTACTTTTGTTGGTGATTTTTCTTAAGATCGCTAGCATGCTCATCTCGCGGTTTTGTATTATTTTTCGTCTTTTTCAGCGTCACTGAAACGGAACTTGTCGCGGATGTCGAGTAGCTTGCCAACCTTTGAACCCATCTTCATTAATGAGGCTAAGGTTTCCGGTGAAAGGCGCTGCACGTCGTCAAACCAAGAAGTCGACAGCTCGATCAATTGATACATTTCACGCATGCGTTCTTGCGCTAGTTTGTCCTCCTCGGAAGCTGGGCTTTCGAGTAAGGCGTCGCGCAGCATGGATAAAGTCGGTTCGATTTCGCGACGACGGCGCTCTTCAAGTAAGGCTTTGAAAATATCCCAGATATCTTTGGGCGGTTCGAAATACTCGCGCCTGTCACCCGGTTTATGCATCAATTTCACCAGGCGCCAGGCTTGTAATTCTTTAAGGCCCATACTCACGTTGGAACGTGAAAAAGAGAGATGCTCAGCAATTTCATCTGCGTTCAAGGGTTTGCCCAGCACGTAGAGCAGGGCATACATTTGGCCGACGGTCCGATTAATGCCCCAGCGGCTGCCCATTTCACCGAAGTGCAAAATGAAGCGTTGGGTGAGCGGGCTTAAGCTATCCATAGTCTTTCCTTATTTTATTAGTAATTGCTTAAATTGCAGGTATTACTGAATTTTCACGAATTACTGAAATTATAGAAGGTTTGAAAAAATCTTGCTGACGACGCCTCAAAATGCGGATAGCAGCGCACGTGGATGTTATGACGTTTATAATTTCGCGTTGCCTAATTAATCTGCCGTCACTCTCACTTTTGAAAGCGCGACCATGTCTAAAACTACTTCCGTTGATGCCAACTACCGTTTCATCGCCGCCTATAACGAAGTGAACGCTCGTATCACACAACGACAGCAAGCTCTGGCTTTGTATGTCACCTTGGTAGTTAGCTTATTAGCGGCATTGGTCGCACTCAAATCAGGAGAGTCGCGTGGTGAAGTTCCCGTCGAATGGCTGATGCTAGGCTTCCCGGTTGCCTCACTCAGTCTGGCATTTTTGAATTACAAAGCGGAGCGGGCGATTACCAATTTGCGGCGCTTTTTATCGGCTTTAGAGCAATTAGGTGATGCCCATGAAAGCTTACCTAGCTATAACACCCATCAAAAATGGGCAATCGGCGCCAATAAGGCGCGACGTTTTCATGACTATGCGTCCGCCGTGTTGGTTGCGGGGGGAAATGTCATTGGCCTCGGTGCCGTGGTGAAGATTTATCCGCACCGTGTCGCTGACAGTTCTATCGCCTTTTGGCTCTCGGTCTTGATTGCTGTAGCCGCTGTGTTGGCAATTTTGCTCAGTCCGCAATGGGGATTTAGGCCAGACGATCAAACCAAATAGTCAGGTTTAGTTCGCATGCGCGAATAGATTTTGTTGTGCTTGGATTTCTGTTGGTTAGTCTTGTCAGCGAGAAATTCCCAAATTGATAGTATGAGATTATGCTATCCTCCGTAATCAATTTCGCATGCTTTCATGTAATTTAAACTTGATTAATAATGAAAATACCGTTCTCCGCTTATCGACCATCTTTTAAACTAAATCTACCAACGTTTGTCTTTTCGGCAATTCTCCTGAGCTTGTTAAGCGGCTGCGGTGGGTCCTCTAGTGGCTCCGCATCACCGAGCACTAATCCTGGCACGAGTACCGTGTCGCTGACTATCTCTGCTACTAGCAATGAAGTGTATGCGGGCGGTGTGCCTGTCTCACTGACCGTGAGCAAATCGCAGGGTAGCGGCACGGTCAATTGGAGCTTAAATAATTCGAGTTTGGGTAGTTTGAGTGCGACTAGCGGCGACACTATCCAATACACTCCACCATCGCCACAAAGCCTAGGTGGTGCAAATTCAGTCACCATAACGGCGAGTATAGGCAGTGTGAGTCAAAGTCTGACTTTGCCTATTCAATCACGTGCTCGCATAGAGTTTGTTGCTGGAGATATCGGTGGAATGGGTAACATCGATGGGGTTGGAGCGGGAGCACGTTTTAACCTGCCTAAGAATCTGGTCGTGGATAAAGATGGGACTATATTTGTCTGCGATACCGGAAATGGACTAATACGTAAAATCACCACTGCAGGTGTTGTAACGACCTTTGCGGCTTTTGATTCACCACGCGCTTTGACGGTTGATAGAGACGGCAAACTCTATGTCATTGACGGTAAAAATAAGCTAATTCGTAGTATTACATCTCAAGGCGTAATTAGCACTTTACCCACGCAAATCGCCTTGAAAGCAGACGCCGAGTTAAAAGATCTTGTAGTGGATAGCTTAGGTAATTTGTTTGTGATGGAAAATGAATTGATCCATCGAATTACTAAGTCAGGTGAGTTAAGTGTTTTCGCCGGAAAATCAAACGAATTGGGCTTGTTAGATGGAAAAGGGGGCAACGCCAGATTCACTTCCCTGGAAGGAATTGTTGTAGATAAAGAGAATAATCTCTTTGTACTAGATGACGTGGCTATCCGTAAAATCACACCTGAAGGGCAAGTAACAACTCTGGACTTCGCACCAGCAAGGTCTAAGGGGGGCGGAATTGCGATTGATCCCGCGGGGAATGTTTTTGTCACGAATGTTGGTGGGGCAGGCTTAACGCTGCGTCGACTAAGTAAGAATGGGCAGGCAAACTTCTTGGATACGCAAATGGACCTATCGAGTATAGGACTTGCCAAGATTGCGATAGGCGACAACGGCCAAATAGTTCTTGCAGACACACGAAATCATCGTGTGATGATTATTAATGTACAAAGCAATTATGCTGAAGTGAGACCATTTGCAGGCCATATTAGGAGTTGGTATAACGCAATTAAGCCCAACCCTAATTCACTCGTCTCACCAAGCTTGATCCCATTTGACGGCATTGGTGTAAATGCTCAGTTTTATTATCCGCCGCAGTTAGCTGCAAGCAATGGGGAGCTGTTTAGCTACGAAGTACCCGCTGGGGTTGTACGCGATAAGATATTTAGTCGGATATCTGCAAATGGCGAGTTAACCCGATTGCCGGGAGTTCGGGGAGATTCTTTTGATTATTTAGATAATCCTCCAACAAGAGGATTTGTCGCCGATACAAAAGGAAATTTATATCTAGCATCGATCGACAAAATTTATCGGATCGGACCTTCCGGTACAGCGATTGCATTAATGACTTTGAATTACTCAGAAGCGCCAGTTGAACTCGCTATCGATGCACAAGATCGATTGTATTTTGCGATTGCTAATGCTGTTTTTCGTTTCAGCCCAGAGACTGGAGCAATTCTGATTGCGGGTCAGATTGGGAAAAGTGAGTATATAGACGCAAACGGAGCAGCCGCTCGATTTAGTCAAATTAATGGTCTGCATGTGAGTCGTGATGGCAGCATTTACGTGACTGATAAAAACGTCTTAAGAAAAATTGATACTTCTGCCAATGTAACTACGGTTGCCGGGCGATTCGGAGAAGCTGGTGTGATTGATGCTGCTGGTACGAATGCAAGATTAGATGAGCCTGGATCGATTACTTCTGATTTGTCAGGAAATATCTATGTTGCAGACTCATCACCTTATAAGTTGGATAGTACAAATACCTACGTGCTCGGCAAAAATCACACCGTACGCAAAATTAGCCCAACAGGCGTCGTAACAACTATCGCTGGCGTCGCAGGCAAATTTGGAATTGGACTAAGTACCTTCCCGAACACTTTAGGCCGCATCAATGACATTCAATTTGTAGCGCCAAATACCTTGTATATCAGCTCTGAATACAGTGTTTTAAAGATGAATCTTACGAATTAATTATTGAAGTGATGGCGTACGTATTTAATTGTGTCAGTTGCTGCAGCTAATGCAGTAGCTGTCATAAGGTGAATGCAAAATCGAATGTCTTGTTTAGGTTTTGTTGCTAGCGATCATTTCGCGAAACCAAATAGATATTTTGTAGCCAAATACATTCAATAATAATCCGGCCATGACAACAAGGGCACCAGCGATCTGGATATGGTTCAGTGCTTCACCCAACAGTATCCACGCAGAAGACAAGCCAACTACTGGCACCAATAAAGTCATCGGTGCCACCACATGAGTCGGTAGGGTGGTGAGTAATTTCCCCCAAAGCGTGTAACCAATTAAGCTGGCAGCGCCTGATAGGTAGAGAATCGCCAATATTGAGTTTAAGTTGATATTGCGCAGACTGTTCATTACGACGTCACTACCATCAATCAAGCAGGACATGATTACAAAAGGAATGATGGGGAGTAGGGCGCTCCACGCTACGAGATTGAGTATGCCGACTTGACCCATTTTTTTACTGATGATATTGCCGCAAGCCCAAGATAAGGCTGCGCATAAGGTTAGGACGAATCCAGCCAGGCTAACGTGACTTGCGTTTGCTTGAACGCCTATGCTTGCACTGCCGAGTAAAGCTAACCCAACACTAGCTAAGAGCATACCAAGTACATTGCTGGTTCTGAGTTTGTCACCGAATACCAGTGCGGATAAACCTACTGTGAAAAAAGCCTGGGCTTGTAAGACTAGCGAAGCCAATCCAGCCGGCATACCGACGGCAATCGCGGAAAATAGAAATGCGAATTGTGCAAAACTGATGGTCGCGGCATAGGCGATCAACCACTTGAGTTCGACCTTAGGTCTAGCTAAAAAAAAGATGGCAGGAAAAGCGACAAAGACAAAACGTAAGGCGCCTAGTAACAACGGTGGCATTCCCTTCAAACCTACTTTAATGACGACAAAATTCATACCCCACAAAACAATGACGACGAGGGCGGTCAGTATGTGGCGAGGACTAAGTTGGGTTTGGCTCATGGTCATTGCAAGCTTGGGGCAATATTTAGCGTAAGTGTGCTGGAATTGTTACCAGGTCTTTGATAAAGGCCGCGTGTACTTCTGGATCGACCGGTTTGAATACGCGCTTAGTACTGGCAGGATTTTTGCCAAGATAGTTTTCGTTCCGTCTATTTTGTGCTGGGCGAACCGGACGAGGCGTAAATCCACCGCCACAGTTGGGGCATACATTGTGCAATACATGTTCTACACAGTTGGCACAAAAGGTGCATTCGTAAGAACAAATTTGCGCATCGGTCGCGTCTGGCGCTAAACTTTTGTTACAGTGTTCGCAGCTGGGGCGTAGTTCTAACATGGCGGTGCCTTGCTTATTGTGGGGATCAGCGAAGCTTAGCATAGAGTAAAATCAGGCGTTTTGATTTCAACCTAAATTAAACTTTCCGTGAGGTTCAACTCCCTGCAGAGAGTTTTATGTCGGGTATGGGGTGCAGCGAGATGCATGATATTAAAAAAGCGCGCGTCAATGTGCTGAGTTTCTTAAGCCCAAAATAGGACATGCTAATGAATTGCAACTCCAGGAAGCCTCCCAAGCAATTTGTAAATGCAGAATAGAGGAATGGACTAAATCGCTAAATTTTGTTGCGCAAGTTACGATAACGCTCTGCCCGACTTGAGATAGATGTTATTAATTTTTCTGGATCGATGGGTTTGGTCAGAAAATCATCCGCACCAATTTCCAATGCACCTAGTTGTTTCTGCATATCGATTTCCGATGAGAGAAAAACAATGGGAATATCAAGATAATGATTGTTTTGACGAAGCACTTTCGACATCTCAACACCATTACATTGCGGCATATGGAAGTCCGTCAAAACCAATTCTGGTTTGAATTTTTTCATCTCATCCAAAATATGTGTCGGATCAATTAGTGTTCTCACATGCATGCCCGCACTACTAAGGACTGCATTAAAGAAATCCAAAAAAAACTCGTCATCGTCAACAACCAAAATGCGATAGGAATGCACCGTATTTTTAGCAATTTTTTCATCAATGCGGGTGCTCAGTGCTTGTATGTCAAGTGGCTTAATGAAATAGCCTTCAGCCCCTTCACGTGCGGCTTCTAAGCGATCTTTGAAGTTGTCATTCGCCGACACATAGATCGCCGGGAAATTCACTAAAATGCGTTCTGCCATTGCTTTTTTTGCACGTTGCCCTTCCGGAGAATCTATATCCAATATCACCGCAGCAGGGAGCCTTACGATAATGGCGGATCTAAACTCTGCCAAATCACTGAAACATATGACTTCGTGATTGTAAAAACGCAGAGCATGGGTCAATTCTTTGCCCAATAGCAAATCCGCAGAATACACATAAACTAATTCAGGGTTCTTAGTAAATGTCTTCCCATTTGCTTCGTCTCGCTCAGGCTCATCGGGCGCCTGTAGATTTTCCATGTCTTGATTCATTGAATTCTCGATTTAAGTGAATTTAACGTAGTGACACTCTATTATTGTGATGCAACATCACCCCAAAGCTGCCGCATACTGAATCGAATCTGAACTTGATCTCGATGCAATACTTCTCGAATCGCATGCAAGGTTTTTTGAGTGTCACGTTTTATTGGCGCGAGCAGAGGTGCGCCACGCGGGCCAATCAGCGAGTGCACATTGGGTGTCGTCGTCGTTGCACCCTTACTCGTCACCACACCAATTTCACCACTCTCTAGTTTTACAAAGGTACCAATCGGGTAGGTTCCAAGCTCACGAATGAACAAGGTCACCAACATTAGGTCAACAGTCGTTTTTCCGCCGATAAGAATGTCACGTAGCGCCGCGTTTGGTAACATCGATTTACGATAGCTGCGAGAACATACCCTGGCGCAGTAACGATCCGCAATCGAAATGATTTTCGAATTTTGGGGGATCTCCGCACTCTTTTTTTTCAGAGGGTACCCAGTACCATCTTCGTTCTCATGATGATGCAATATCCAAGTCAGCCAATGCTCATCTTTCACACCGACTGTCATCAGCTGCTGGACACTTTCCTGTGGATGTCGAAAAATCAGTTCTTGATCCTCAGGCAAAAGGCCGTCGCTTTTTTCCTGCAAACGTTCTTGTTGTCGCAACATGCTAAGGTTCATCGTCAAGCAAGCAGCGGCAATGAATATGATTTCCTCTTCCGTTTTCTTGAGTGCACGTGCGATCAAAATTGCTACAACGGCACTGTCTACACAATGCCTCGCAGAATAGTTTCCCTCTTGATGTAATAAAATACAGCCTAAAGCAACATCCGCGTCGAGAAAAGTCGCAATAACAACCTGTTTCGCGAGCGCTAAGAATTTTTCTCTTGCTTGGATTTCGGGCGTTAAATTATAGGACAGTGTACGCAGCTCATTACGTACTTGAGTAATGATGCGTACGACAGAGGGTTGTTCTACCACCTTTAGAAAAGGTTTTTTATCGCGGGCTTGATCTAACTGATTTCCATCGACATACAAACCACGCTCTATCAAAGTCTCGACTTGGTTAGTGCTACTAACGACGAAGCCACGTCTTAGCAATAGATTTCCATCATTGCCATAGATATCCCATTGTAGTGGTTGTCCCAGCACAATATCAGACATGGAAATGCGTTTATTTGACATGTGATACCTCAATAAAGATATGCGACAAACAACGGATAATGGAGACGGATGACGGATAGAAAGTTCAAGCCACCTAAACGTATAGGAAATTCAATTCAACTAGTCAGAGTATTGCACAAAAAGCGATAATCACAATACACCTTTCATTGCAGTTGTTCCATGAATGAAGCGCCAATCCTAGCCCAGTTGTGCCAGAAAAGCGCGTCAATATTGAAAAAAATACCCCTGATTTTGACCCACATCCTGCCAAGTTCATGTTGCACATTACCTCAGCCTAGCAAGGCTCTGAGAAAGACTGTTGTATAGAAAATGCGGCCTGACATCCTAGTTTGTCGCACTATTGTAGAATGTATTTTTCTCAAGAAGCAGTCTTAAACTTAGGAAAGTAAATTGACATAATGTGGATAGACAGCCATTGCCATCTCGACGCTAGTGAGTTTGGGACACATTCTTTGGACTTAGCTGACGAGGCCGTACGTATGGGCGTATCAGCGATTGTGATACCTGCCGTGCATAAATCAAATTTTGCCAAAGTCCAACAACTCGCATCGCAAAGGTCTGATTGTTTTTTTGCACTAGGCATACATCCTATGTATGTCGCGACTTCAGTGGAGCAAGACTTGGAATTTTTGCGTGAGGAAGTCGCACGTTTGCTCAATGATCCCGTGACAGGTAAGCGCTTGGTCGCGATCGGTGAAATCGGTTTGGATTTTTTTGTGCCCGCCTTAACTGTCTCGCCGCTAAAAGAGAAACAGGAGTTTTTTTATAGCGAACAATTAAAAATAGCACGAGATTTTAGTTTGCCTGTACTTTTGCATGTGCGAAAATCGCAAGATAAAATATTAAAATTTTTGCGACGTATTCCTGTTCAGGGTGGTATTGCACATGCTTTCAATGGCAGCGAACAGCAAGCGCAGCATTTTATTGATCTTGGATTTAAATTGGGCTTTGGTGGTGCCATGACTTTTACCCGTGCTTTACAAATTCGACGCCTCGCTAGTGAACTGCCGATCACTAGTATCGTCTTGGAAACCGATGCGCCCGACATTGCGCCGCGCTGGTGTCACCCCGGGATCAATTCGCCTGGCGAGTTGGTTCAGATAGGTCATGAGTTCGCCAGCTTGCGCCAACTTACGATAACGGAAGCCGCACAGCAAACTAGTGCGAATGTTTTGTCCGTACTGCCGCGCATGGCAGGACAAGTTAGTTTGAGTTAGAAAATAGTGCGGCTGGCGCTGATCGGTTTTGCGGTTGGAGTGGCGCTGTTACAGCAACAGGACGAATTGTTGCCATTGTGGGCGTATATAGTTTGCCCGGTTTCCCTATTCTTGCTGCTGGTATTCCCATTGCAGCGGAAGTTAGCGTCGAGACTACAGCAAGAATATCAACTATGGTTGCAAACGAAGCTGCAACTGAAGCTGCAACTGAGGTTAGGCTTACAAATACTCTTTGCCGTGCTGTTGGGATTTTGCTGGGCTGGAACCTACGCTCATTTTTACTTAAGCGAACAACTACCGTCAGCTCTAGAAAACCGCGATTTGCAAATCACAGGCGTGATCGATAATCTACCTAACCGCGTTCCGCAAGGGGTGCGGTTTGATTTTTTGGTCGAGAAGTATGATGCCATAGCCGAGCCCGTAAGTATTGATGGGGCGGCTTTGCCTAGGCTTCCCAGCAGACTTGCCTTGGGTTGGTTTGATCAGCCCTCGAATCCCATCGCGGTTGCAGATTTACGTCCCGGGCAGCGCTGGCAATTGACCGTGCGTTTAAAGCGTCCGCATGGCAATTCTAATCCTGATGGTTTCGATTATGAAGTCTGGTTGTTGGAGCAGGGCATACGCGCGACTGGCTCAGTACGCGCTAGTACTAGCGAAAATACGGCAGCAGCTGCGAACCAGTTTCAGCAAGAATTTGTTTGGAGCCTGCATAATCTGAACCAACGTGCACGTTATTTTCTGCGTGAAAAAATTATGTCGACCTTGGGTGAAGCGACATACGCTGGCGTAATCGCCGCCTTGGTGATCGGCGATCAACGAGATATCACGCAAAGAGACTGGCAAATTTTCAATCGTACTGGGATAGGACATTTAATTTCGATTTCTGGTTTGCATATCACCATGATTGCCGGTATTTTCGCTTCACTGATGTATTACTTATGGCGGCATTCGTTTTTTACGCAAGCGCAGTTGCCCTTGCGTTTACCTGCACCTAAAGTGGCGACTATCGCTGGTGTTGTAGCAGCCTTCATTTATGTTGCTTTAGCAGGTTTTGGCGTGCCGGCACAGCGTACGCTTTGGATGTTGCTGGTTGTGGCGATAGCTGTCTGGAGTGGACGCACTGCCAGTATTACTCACATATTGTGCATTGCATTGGGCTTAGTATTACTGCTTGACCCTTGGGCGGTTATGTCACCGGGTTTCTACTTGTCGTTTGCAGCAGTCGGTGTCCTGCTCTTCGCTTCTTTAGGTCGCTACCATTTTCCTGTAAAGACTAACGACGATACACAATCGATAAGCACATGGACAGTCAGGTGGCAGGTGATTGGAGAAAAATTGTACCTTGCTGGTCGCGCTCAATATGCAGTGACGATGGGTTTGGTTCCCTTAAGTTTACTTTTATTCGCGCAAGTTTCAATAATTAGCCCGATTGCGAACGCAATTGCCATACCTTTGGTGAGTTTTGTGGTGACGCCTTTAGCTTTGTCAGGTAGTGTTTTACCGGCGCCAGTTTCTACCCTTTTACTTACCTTGGCACATGAGTTGATCAGTTTGCTGGCGCAGTTCTTGACTATGTTAAGCAAAAATTCATGGGCTGTCTGGCGTGCGCCTATTCCTTCTTGGTGGATGTTTGCGTTGGCGATGATAGGCGTGCTTTGGATGTTAATGCCGCGCGGATGGCCTCTGCGTTTTCTTGGCGTGATTTGTTGTTTGCCCGTGTTATTGCAGCCGGTCAGTGCGCCTGAAACAGGAGATATGAACGTCACCGTGTTTGACGTAGGGCAAGGCAGTGCAGTTCTGATCGAGACCGCCAAGCATCGCATGCTGTACGACACAGGTCCGGGATTTTCAGCAGAAGCCAATGCGGGTACCCGAGTTTTGCTGCCTTATCTTCAGGGGCGTGGCATTCATCGACTCGATCAGTTGATGATTACCCATAGTGATAGCGATCATTCTGGTGGGGCTTTGAGTTTGATACAAAATCTGGATATCGACTTGCTGTCATCTTCCTTAGTGGCTACACATCCTATTGTGCTAGCAGCCCATCAACATCGACGCTGTCAAGCGGGGCAATCATGGAATTGGGACGGTGTACAGTTTGAAGTCTTGCATCCGGTGCCTGTGATATATACAAGTAGCAAGTGGAAGAGCAATGCATTAAGTTGTACTTTAAAGATATCAACAAAAACTCATAGTTTGTTACTGACAGGCGATATCGAAGCTATACAGGAAGATGAATTAGTTAACAGTATTCCGGGTAAATTAAAAGCAGACGTTTTATTGGCACCGCATCATGGCAGTGGCACCTCATCGACCACGCCCTTTTTGCAGTCCGTGAGACCCGAGTTGGCCTTGTTTCAAGTTGGCTACTTAAATCGCTACCAACATCCCAAACCCGAGGTGATGCAGCGGTATTTGGATTTTGGAATAAAGCCTCTAAGGACGGACACAAGCGGTGCAATCACATTACAATTTGGCAGCGTAATAACGGTGAATGAATATCGCAAAGATCATGCGCGATATTGGTACTCACGATGAGGCTTACTTCGCCCCGTGTTTCCAACTTAGTCTTATCAAACCTAATCTCAATGTGAAGTTGCAAGCTATGTCCAAACCAGTAGTCCATTTTTGCCACGGTAATAGTTTTCCTGCGGGGACTTATCGTCAGATGTTAGAGCAATTGCAGCCCGACTATGAGATCCACGTTTTAGAAATGCATGGACATAATCCCGAGTATCCGGTGACGACCAACTGGCCGTTTCTGGTGCAAGAGTTGATTGATACTTTACAGAAAAATTATCATGAACCAGTGATTTTGCTGGGACATTCCTTGGGCGGCATTTTGTCTTTAATGGCGGCGAGTCGCAGACCTGATCTGGTGCGTTGCGTGTTGATGATAGATTCACCCGTGGTCACAGGGTGGCGTTCGCTATTCCTTAAAACCTTCCGTGCATTAGGATTGTTGGAAAAATACTCCCCAGCGCAATTTTCGGCTAGACGTCGCATGCTCTGGCGCGATAAGCAAGAAGCCTTCGAACATTTTTCATCAAAAGAAAAATTTGCGATTTGGCCGCCAGAAGTATTGCAAGACTATATCGATGCGGGCATGCAGACCCATCCCGATGGTATCAGCTTAAAATTTACTCGTGAAATTGAAACGGCCATCTACCTGAGTTTGCCGGGCAATTTAGGTACGATTGCCCGGCACGGCTTGCGTGTTCCAATTGGTTTTGTAGGTGGCTCGGAGTCGATAGAATGCCGCCAGGGCGGATTAGAGGCCACACGTAAAATGTGTGGCGATTATTTCGTACAGCTGCCAGCGGGACATTTGCTGCCTATGGAAATGCCAGAGAAAACTGCCCAGGCTTGCCATGCGATGATACAAAGATTGTTAGCAGTCAGTCCGAGTAACATTGCTGAGTGAGTAGTTGAGTGGGCCATGCTAGTACAGTTTGTTCAGTGTCAATACTAGCGTAAAATTGGATACGCATTAGACGGCGTATTTCTCTCTATTTGTTTTGTCAAACTTCTCATTGGACTATGCGTACATCCCTTATAGCTACACTCTCTTTGTTCGCCTTTAGCGCTCAAGCTCAAGATTTTTTTCCATCAATACAAGAATACCAAAAAGTGCAGGCGCAAGGCCGCACCAGCGTAACACTGGATGTGGAAAACGATAGCTTGCTGCTCAAGCGAGATGATGGCTTTTATACCAGTGGCAACCATTTGATCGTGCGTCAATTTCTGGCAACACCACAACAGAGCACGGCTTATGCTTGGTACGTCGGGCAAGATTTATACACTGCATCAGATATCAAATTACGCCCGGGACAGATTAATAAATTTGATCATCCGTACGCTGCTTGGTTGTATGCGGGTGTGTTTAAACAGGTTCAAAATAAAGGCGGTAGTGGCACCAAATTGGGCATCGAACTAGGTTGCTTTGGCCCCTGTGCCGCAGGCGAATGGACACAAACCAATTTGCATAGATTGTTCAATCAACCCTTGCCGCAAGCGTGGAGCACCCAGCTTAAGCAAGAATGGGGAGCGGTATTGAATGCAGAATTTAGCCCAGCCGCATGGAATTTGAGTACGGATTCAGATCTAGGTACGCGTTTTAAAGCACGTGTCGGCAATATTTTTACGGATGCGAAGACTGAGGTGATGTGGCGTTATGGTCGACTAAACAGCAGCATCGACGCACCAGGCAGTTTTGTTTTTGGCCGCGCGGAAATCAAAGCGGTTGGCTATAATGCTAGTTTGCAGGGGGGGTATTTCCGCGATCAAAAATTAGTCATTAATCCTAATCGCGTGATCCCTGAGGTGGAACTTGGTTACCAGTATCGTGGCGATACCTGGGGTTTTTATGCATCCGTGCTGCGTCGTGGTTCTGAAATAAAAGAATTATCAAATGCCAAAGGCGCGCAAAATTTCGCCAAACTACAATTAACCTATTCGATGTGATGTCAAGTTAGTGGTGAAGGTGCACGAGGGCGCTGCGCAAAGCATGGCGCGCCCTATGTACTGACACCATCAAATTGTTTTTAGTGATACCGAGTTCTTCACATATTTCGTCGCTATCTAATTCCATGCAGTCTGATAATGTAAAGGCTCGTGCGCTTTTGGGTGGCAAGTCATGTAATGCAATTTCCAAATTCACAAAAAAGTTTTTTTGCTCCAGTTCTGTTAAAGGATTTGATTCGCTACACAAGCTACTTTGTGTAATTCCATAGCGAATCTTAGAAATGCCATCTTCTTCCATACAGGTCGTTGCACTTTCAAAAATATCCTCATCAAATCGGTTGTTCGCCAATTTTGTGCCCTGAGTGGCGTTGTGAGTGATGTGACGGATGCTTTTGCGGAAGTCATCGATGATTTTGAATTTTAAGATACTGATCACATAGGTCGATAAAGACGATTTGCCTGCATAGCGATCAGGGCTTTCTAAGACAGCCAATAAGGTCTCTTGTACCGTATCTTCGGCGATAGCTTCATCACGGATTTTTTGTCTGGCGAAGCGCAATAGTTGCGGACGTAAGGCCGTTAATTGCTGATGGAACGTGAGGTTGATCGCCATAACTAGGTTTTTCTGAAGTAGTGTGTTCAAAATTGAGGAGTTTGGTGGATGTTCTTATCTAAGCGGACTATTCATGAATAAGAATGTCGAATAAGAACATCGCTCCACGAATCGCAGTAATTATTTGCTGACAATAGGGCGTTGCATTGGTGCCAATTTGGCGACCAATTTGTTGGAGATGGATGACGGGATATCATTCTTCTCCATCGCCATTTGCAAGTCTTCTGCTAAAGCATTGAAGTGCGCATTGCTAATTTCCATTCCTTGATGTGATTCGTACATATCACGCCCTTTGTACTGGCATGGACCACCTGCCAACTCACAAAATTGAGCGACTAATAATTCAGAGAATTCTTCTTTTTTGACTTTTGAGAAGAAATGAGCAATGCGTTGATCCGCTAATATCATAGGAACAAAGTCATTCACGATTTTAGTGATTCCTTCTTTCTTGCCTAAACCTTGATAGATGCTGTCGTCTTTATCCATGTTTTGGGCTTGCGCGGAGAAACCGATACAAAGTGCGAAACTAGTAAAGCCGATGATGGTCAAAAATTTTGCGAAGCTAGTTTGAAGTGAGTTTTTCATGATGCGATCTTTCTATAATTTCTATAATTAAATTGAGGTGTACTTTTAAAGGCAAAATTGCGGGATCAGAACCCGGCTTGCAGGGAAAGGTACCAGCCGCGTTGTGTCTTTGGGTTGAAAATAGTGATGTCACCCAGTTTCACATAGGCGGCGGTTACTGAGAAGTTTTTAGTGGGGAAGTAGGCGACAAAGACGTCGGAATAATCTTTCTCATTGTCCACGCCCAAATTGCGTGGTTTCATCCTGTATTCAGCTCCCACTACTAATTTGCGATTGATCAGATAGGCAATTGAGCCTTCTAATTGCGCTTGATACTGGTCTTTTTTATCCCCGCCAAAACCGAGTAAGCCCATTTGATTCGCTTTAGTTGCGCGCAATGTGCCGTTAACTAAAAGGCTTTGTGCCAGATAGATCTTGGTCGCTGATACATAATAATCAACGCCGCGATCATCTTTCGCGCCTAATTGCTTCACATTAGTGACGCCAAGCGCTCCCAAACCACCAATACGTGCATCCCGTTTGTATTGCATACCAGCGGCAATTTGTGGCATCCAACCGGTCTGGTCATATACCGCATCACCAGCTAACTTGACTTTGATGCCGAAAATATCCTGTTTTAGGTTGAGTGCATTTAAAGGAGCGAGGCTGCCAGTGAATTCTTGTTTGGCGAGTGAAAATTCAACACGATCTGCGATCCCAATCGCCGCACCATAGGTTTTCAAGCTGTAATCCTGAGTATTTGCTTGGGTGTAGTGAACGTTAGCGCCGTAACTATCACGTGTACCGTAGCCAGTGATTAAAGCCCAAGGCGTCAAGCCACCGCCACCAGCGCCTTCGACTTGGCTGACACCACCAGTGGCGGTTAGCTTGCCCATGTCGGGTGCAAGTGAATCTTGCGCTTGCGCCGCTTGAAAGCCTAAGCTTAAGCTGGCGAGAAGGATAATTTTGCTGGTTCGGCTGCGTGTGCGGTGTGAAGCACTGTCAGAAATGGAAAAATGCATGATGACTCCCTATTTACGTTGTGTTTTGCGAATAAAAATACAGACAGACTTTTTTGCGAATCTAAATTGCTCAGGCAATTTCATTTAACAAATAATTGCTGTTAATACTTATACGAACGACGTTTGAGAATGGATTCAATTATTTTTAAAAAAATCAAAAATTTTTTAAACTAGTTGAATTTTGAATCTATGGAGGATTGCTTGGGGCTGCTTATTGAGAAAAATATCCCTTCTTTTTGGGCAAGTAGAAGGGATATTTTTTGTTGATATTTATTAAATACTCATTAAGCTGTTTTCAACCAGTTGCCTTTGAATAGAATTGGCCCGCTAGGTTTTTCAGGATTGCCAGAGCCACCTTTCGGTTCTAAGGAAATTGCCAGGAGTTGTGGCGTAGCGTTAGTAACACCTTCTGGTAAATTAATCCGTAACACCGCGCCTGTCGTATCTGCTGCATTGGTGACCTGATCGACTAAGCCTAAGGATCGTATCTTGCCTTCTTTTGAAATTGACCAAAGTTCTAAACTTTGATTGTTGGCTATTTGGGGTCGATTGACGAAGCGCAATAAGACCTGACGGCGTTTGCTATCGCTAGAGATGACGGCGATAGGTTGAGCTTTGTCATCGGATAGAGTCGCCACATACATTTCAGCTGGCAGGCTGCTGTCTTGTGGCTTGAAGACAAACACCGCCATTAAGATCAGGGCTGCACTTGCTACCAAGCTGAGGCCACGCCAAAACTGCAACTCGTGCAGAAATCGAAAGAAGGCTTTTTGACCGCGTTCTGCACCGAGCTTGAGCTGCTTTTCTATATTGCTCCAAACTTGTGCTTGTGGCACCTTAGGTGTGGAAAACTCCATCATCGGCATTAAGTGTGCCTGCCATTCTCTGACGATTTGTTGCAAATGAGGATCGGTTTGTAGCCAGGCCCTAAAGCGACGTCGTGCGCCACCACGTAGCGTGCCAAGAACAAATTCTGCCGCCAATTGATGTTGCAGGCGCTGATTGTGTTGAATATTCATGCCAAGGCTCCTTTGCTTAGGCAAACTTTCAATTTCTCAAGGCTACGACGTATCCAGGTTTTTACCGTGCCCATAGGTAGCTGCATTTGCTCTGCCACTTCACTATGGGATAAATCGTGGAAGTAAGCCAGACTCATGGCCTGTCGATGCAGACCTTCTAAGCGTGACATACAACGCGCTAGGGATGCTGCATCCTGGCTGAGTTCTAATGCTTGTATCGGCGTTGCATCTTGACTTTCCATTGCTTGCCAAATTTCTGTTTCAAAGGCATCAGTATCGTAACTGACGTTGAGGTGCTGGCCATTATTCAGTTTACGTAGCAAATCAAAAGCTCTGTTGCGTACTATGGTAGTCATCCATGTCATCGGGGAGGCGAGACTGGCGTGGTAGCTGGAGGCATTGTTCCAAATATTCACGAAGCTATCTTGCAACACTTCTTCGGCTAGTTCGCGTTGCTGCAAAATACGCATGACAAAGCCAAATAGTTTGGGTGAACTCACTTCGTAAAGGGAATGGAATGCTTGCGCATCTTGCTTAGCGACTGCCAGCAGCCATAAGTGCATTTGCCCTGGGTCAAGGGGCTTCGATGGAGTGGATGTGTTTGACAATGGGGTGCCTTTTTGCATAAGTGAGTTGAGTGTCAGTTCGTACAAACAGGGTAGTACTTGGTGAAATCAATAAGTGTTTGTCCAAGCTTATACGTAGAAAAAGTCTAAACGGATGCAAAAATCTTTAGAGCTTTGAATTTTAAGATAGCTTTGTTCAAAGGCTCTTCTTAGAAATTTTTTGGCTTATCCAAGAATTAAGTTTATTTGCCACTTTATTTGGGTTCATTAGACAGATGAAACGCGAGTTTTTTTGTCCTGATACCGCAAAAACAATAAGGGTGGATAGCGCTTGATTTGTCATACAAAAGTTAAGCAGCGTGTTGTAAAGCACGCCACCAGCCGCCAGATATTACAAAGCGAGGGAAATTAATCCATTGTTCGATAAGCAGGCGTGATACAGCATTAATTGCGCCGATAAACGGAATGGATGGCTGTGCCTCTTGCTTGTGCCCCAGTCCTTGTAGTGCAATGGATAAACCCATACTGGCTAGGGAAAGTAGTGCGAGCAAATAGCGGCCATTGATTAGACTAAAAATAAGATAGAGATTGGCACAGATAAAACCCGGCACTAGGATGATATGCATGAGCAAATTGAGTTTCGAGCGATGAAATTCGGTATAGCCTTCCCACTGCCATTGAATAAGTTTAAGCATGGTAATTGCTTCCCTATGTGTTGGTCGTCTTATATCGACGGCTTATGTTTGGCTTTATTTAGAGAATGTGACTGAACATCCAGTAGTCACGCGACTCTCCACGAACGATTCGATATTTCTTTAAGTGACCTTCTAGATTAAAGCCGCACCTCTCTAATACTCGTCGAGAGTTGAAATTGCTATCCAAAACAGTCGCTTGTATGCGTTGAAATTGGCCCTGCTGGTGCGCCCATTGCGTCAGTGCGCGACAAGCCACCGTAGCGATGCCTTTGCCCCAATACAGAGGATTCAAATCGTAAGCGATTTCCGCGCTTTGATTCGTTTGTGAGATGCTGTGAAAGCCTATCGTACCTATTAACTGTTCATCGTCTTTATTGGCAATTGCGAATTTGATTTGCGCATGGGGACTAGACCAGTCAGGCTTACGAATAAATTGCTGTAAATCCGCAGGCGAGTTGACATTCCAACTGGTACGCTGCCGAATTTCTTCTAGCCTTAGATAGTCGAACCAGGAAACCAAATCGGCGGCGCACAAGGGCCGCAATTCAATCAAGGGCGCTTTGGGATCGCGGAAGTTCAGTTCGGGCAGGGTTATGGGATTAAACATGTCGTGCAGATGTGCGCTGCGTCCTAACAGGCTGCCAAGATGATATTTAGCAAATACGGACATGGGTTATCTCTTCAGAGTTGTGCATGCAGGGCGTGGCTGTCGTACAAATATTTTTCTTGATATTATTGCATGGTCATAAGTGACATGTGTTGATTATATTTTGATTGAATTTATTTGATAATCCAACAGTTATCGTTATGTTTCCATAAAATAAATTAGTTTGTCGTTTTTGCCTCAACTTACAAATCGACTTACTTTCGATGGCCTTCAATGAAATTCCACTTCAGCGCTGGTAGAAAAAATCTCCCGGTCGACGTGTCATCAATGGCGTCTTGATGTATAATTCGAATTTCCCGCTTGTGCCGTCTGGCACCTTCTGCAATGACTAAGTTCGTATTCGTTACTGGGGGCGTCGTCTCCTCTCTAGGCAAAGGCATCGCTGCTGCCTCACTCGCTGCTATTCTTGAATCGCGCGGTCTCAAAGTTACCATGCTCAAACTCGATCCCTACATCAATGTGGATCCGGGTACCATGAGTCCATTCCAGCACGGTGAAGTGTTCGTCACAGATGACGGCGCTGAAACGGATTTGGATTTGGGTCACTACGAGCGTTTCATCTCTGCGAAGATGAAAAAAGTGAATAACTTCACGACTGGTCAGATTTATGAATCCGTGATTCGTAAAGAACGTCGCGGTGAGTATTTGGGCAAAACTGTCCAAGTGATTCCGCATATTACTAATGAAATTCAAGAATACATCCATCGTGGTGCAGCAGGTTTTGACGTCGCTTTAGTTGAAATCGGTGGTACGGTCGGTGATATCGAATCTCTGCCATTCTTGGAAGCTGCGCGTCAATTGAGCTTGCGTGCAGGTCGTAATGCTGCTGCCTTCGTGCATTTGACTTTGGTGCCTTTCTTAGCTTCTGCTGGCGAATTGAAAACCAAGCCAACTCAACACAGTGTGCAGAAATTGCGCGAAATCGGTATTTTCCCAGACGCTTTATTGTGCCGTGCTGATCGCCGTATTCCTGATGATGAACGCGCCAAGATTTCCCTTTTCTCTAACGTGGTGGAAGAAGCGGTTATTTCTGTTTGGGATGCCGATACCATTTACAAGATTCCACAGATGTTGCACGATCAAGGCTTGGATAAGATCATCTGTGATAAATTGGGTTTGAATCCGAAACCAGCTGATTTGTCCATGTGGGACAAGTTGATCTACGCACTGGATAATCCAAAAGAAGAAGTCACGATTGGCATGGTTGGTAAGTATGTCGATTTGACTGAGTCATACAAATCTTTGACAGAGGCTTTGCGTCACGCAGGTATCCACACCGAAAGCCGTGTGAATATCGAGTATGTCGATTCTGAAGAAATCGAAGCGCACGGTACAAAAGCATTGGAAAAATACGATGCGATTTTGGTGCCAGGCGGATTCGGTAAGCGCGGCGTAGAAGGCAAAATTTTGGCGGCACGTTATGCGCGCGAAAACAAGATTCCTTACCTCGGTATCTGCTTAGGTATGCAAGTTGCCCTGATCGAATATGCGCGTAACAAAGCGGGCTTGAGCATGGCAAACTCCACCGAGTTCGATTTGGAAACAGAACAACCAGTGGTAGCCTTGATCAACGAATGGCAAAGCCATGACGGTAAAGTCGAAACACGCGATGAAAATTCTGACCTCGGCGGCACCATGCGTTTAGGTGCGCAGACTTGCGCCGTTCAGCCAAACACACTGGCTTCTGATATCTACGGCAATGTGGTAACTGAGCGTCATCGTCATCGTTATGAAGCGAATAATCACTACTTGAAACGCGTTGAAGATGCGGGTCTCGTAGTTTCTGCTCGTACACCAACAGAAGATTTGTGTGAAATTATTGAGTTACCGAAGAGCGTACATCCGTTCTATTTGGGGGTGCAATATCACCCTGAATTTAAATCGACACCACGTGACGGACATCCATTGTTCACCGCGTTTGCTCAAGCTGCGATTGCGCATAAACGCGCAGCGCAAGCGTAATCGATAAAGGAACAACAGCATGAAATTATGTGGATTTGACGTAGGTCTAGATCATCCTTTCTTTTTGATCGCTGGTCCATGTGTGATTGAATCGCATCAAATGGCGATGGATACCGCAGGCGCTTTGAAAGAAATCACTACCGAACTCGGAATTCCTTTTATCTACAAATCGTCATTTGATAAAGCAAACCGTTCTTCAGGCACTTCCTTCCGTGGTTTAGGTATGGAAAAGGGTTTGGAAATTTTAGCCGACGTGAAAAAGCAATTGAACGTTCATGTGTTGACAGATATCCACGCGATTGAAGAGATCAAACCAGTCGCCGCAGTGGTCGATGTGTTGCAAACGCCAGCCTTCTTGTGCCGTCAAACAGATTTTATCCAAGCTTGTGCGCAATCAGGCAAACCTGTGAATATCAAAAAGGGTCAGTTCCTGGCCCCACACGATATGATCAACGTCATCGCCAAAGCGCGCTTGGCAGCGAAAGAAGCCGGTCTGCCAGAAGATAATTTCATGGCCTGCGAACGTGGCGTCTCTTTCGGCTATAACAATCTGGTTTCTGATATGCGTTCACTCGCTATCATGCGTGAAACCAATTGCCCAGTCGTTTTCGATGCGACGCATTCCGTGCAATTGCCAGGTGGTCAAGGCACATCGTCAGGCGGTCAGCGTGAATTCGTGCCAGTCTTGGCGCGTGCTGCAGTGGCAGTGGGTATTTCAGGCTTGTTCATGGAGACCCATCCAAATCCTGCACAAGCGATGTCAGATGGCCCCAACGCAGTGCCACTAGGACGTATGAAAGAACTACTGGCGACCTTGATCGATCTCGATCGGGTGGTCAAGAAAAACGGATTTTTAGAATCTAGTTTTATTTAACAAGTATTGCCTCGCAAAGCTTAGTGACTTTGCGAGGCAAATTTTTATCATCGGTTTCAAAGTGTGGGTAGATGATGATCGCTTCAAAACCACAAATGTGTTTTGGAGAAGAGGGCAGGCGCAGACAAAACGAGAAGCTTGATTTGCTCGCGCAGTTTCTACAAGATCGAACCCGATAGTTTGTGATTTTCGCACCAGACTTAAAACCAATATTTTTGTAATTTGATTGTTTAGGAGAATTTGAATGAGTGCTATCGTTGATATTATCGGTCGTGAAATTATTGATTCACGCGGCAATCCAACTGTGGAATGTGATGTCTTGTTGGAGTCTGGTGTGATGGGCCGCGCTGCTGTGCCTTCTGGTGCATCAACTGGTTCCCGCGAAGCGATTGAATTGCGCGATGGCGACAAGTCCCGTTACATGGGCAAGGGTGTATTGAAAGCCTGCGAAAACATCAACACAGAAATCGCAGAAGCGATCATGGGTTTGGATGCGAATGAACAAGCTTTCTTGGATCGAACGTTGATCGATCTCGACGGCACAGAAAATAAAGCACGTTTAGGTGCCAACGCCATGTTGGCAGTGTCCATGGCAGTTGCTAAAGCAGCGGCGGAAGAAGCGGGTTTGCCTTTGTACCGTTACTTCGGTGGCTCTGGCGCGATGCAATTGCCAGTGCCGATGATGAACGTTATCAACGGCGGTGCACATGCTGACAATAATCTGGATATTCAAGAATTCATGATCATCCCGGTTGGCGCACCTACTTTCCGCGAAGCGATTCGTTATGGCGCAGAAGTTTTTCATAACTTGAAAAAAATCTTGCACGACAAAGGTTTGACGACAGCGGTTGGTGATGAAGGTGGTTTTGCACCTTCCGTAGAAAACCACGAAGAAGCGATCAAGTTGATTATTCAAGCGATCGAAGCGGCTGGTTACACACCAGGTACACAAATCGCGTTGGGCTTAGATTGCGCAGCGAGTGAATTCTACAAAGACGGCAAATATCATTTGGAAGGCGAAGGCTTAACTTTGTCTTCAACCGACTTCACCAACTTGTTGGCAACTTGGGTCGACAAATATCCTATCATCTCGATCGAAGATGGCATGGCGGAAGGCGATTGGGAAGGTTGGAAAATTCTGACCGAAAAACTCGGCAAAAAAGTACAAATCGTGGGTGACGACTTGTTCGTAACAAACACCAAGATTTTGAAAGAAGGCATACAAAAAGGTATCGCTAATTCTATCCTGATCAAAATCAATCAAATTGGTACTTTGACAGAAACTTTCGCCGCGATCGAAATGGCAAAACGCGCTGGTTATACTGCCGTGATTTCTCATCGCTCGGGCGAAACGGAAGACAGCACGATTGCTGACATCGCTGTTGGTATGAATGCTTTGCAAATCAAAACTGGCTCGATGTCACGTTCTGATCGTATGGCTAAATACAACCAACTCTTGCGCATCGAAGAAGATTTGGGCGAAATCGCGAGCTACCCAGGCCGTGATGCGTTTTATAATTTGAAGTAATCGGCATACCGAAGTAAAAAAAAGGGGAAGACGACTTCCCCTTTTTATCGTTGTAGAATTTTCCTGAATTGTTTATCTTGATCTAAGATCACATGCGTCTAATTACCTTAGCCTTACTAGCTTTGTTAGTCCTGATCCAGTATCCACTGTGGTTAGGCAAAGGCGGCTGGCTGCGTGTTGGCGAGTTAGACAAACAGGTAACCGCAGCACGGGTAAAAAACGACGGTCTAAAAGAGCGCAATGCTAAATTAGACTCCGAAGTGCAAGACTTAAAAAACGGTACGGCCGCCGTCGAAGAACGCGCCCGTTTTGAACTAGGCATGATCAAGAAGGATGAAATTTTTGTTCAGATTTTGGATGCAGGTAGTCAGGTCGAAAGTAAGCCACAAGTTATTAAACCTGCTGCTAAGAAGAATTAATCAAACGTATATTTCGTTCGTTTGCGCAGCGTAGAAATTTCTTTGCTAGAAGGCGTTCAATCTTAAGCTCAGATTCAGCCAAGCTAGGCGCTGAGTTTTTATCTCTAAGATCAAGACATTTACCCGATCAACTCTTTTCGATTTTTTACTCAACTTAGTCGAAGCAAATTTCCATGGTATGCCGCAAATTTTTTTCAGATTTTAGGTGCAGTAAGACGGGTTGAGCGCAAATCAGGAAGCCACTCAGTAAAAAGAATTGATAGCCTTCAATGATAAAAAATCTTCACTTGGATCAGCTGCATTTTTTCTTAGATAAGTTGATTGATTTCAATTAATATCAAATTGGGCATCAATCAATTTCACGTTTCTGGATTCGAACTTAATTGTTTTTGGCATTTACAGGTAAGAAAAAAGATTGAAAAAAGTGCAGTTAATTGTTTTTTTAATATATAATGCGCATCTCAAATTTTTTGAGATGTTTATTATTTAATAGGTTTACTATGTTGAAAAAAATTATTGCTGTTGTCGCGTTGGCTTTGTCTGCGTCCTCCACATTTGCTGCTGATAAACCAAGTTTTTATGCTGGCCTCGACGCAGGTAGTACAAAAGTTGATGACTTGTCTGGTCGTAAGTCTAGTTTCGGTGGTTTTGCTGGTTATCAATTCACAAATGGTTTGGCTATTGAAGGCGGCTATCGCAAATTGGCTTCATTTTCCGTTTATAAAACAGACGTAGATTTAACGCAATCTGCTCTGTCATTGGTTGGCACAACTGAAATTGGTAATGGTTTCGACCTGCTGGGACGTGTTGGTTACAACAAATTGTCAGCTAGTGCTTCTTACAAAGGTTTCAGTGGTAAGGCCTCTGATTCTGGCGTTTTGTTTGGTCTGGGAGTTGCTTACAACTTCTCTTCAACTTTGAGTACACGTTTAGAAATTCAACGCCCAAGTAAAGATGCGACTAATGTGAGTGTTGGCGTAGCGCTCAAGTTCTAAGATGGTTTGCTGATCTTTATATGCTAGTACTCATAGCATTTAGGACTAAATGAATAAAGCCCGTGATTAATTTGACGGGCTTTATTGTTTTTGCGCCAAGTATCAGTTCTCTGATGTGCGTTCCGATACGCGAGGGAAATAGTGTGGCAGAAGATCTGGCCGTTGCATTGAACGTTTCTGGTGTCGGTCAACAATATTCCTGGAATGCGCTTAACCCATATGCTTAGAGAGTAGTTTTTCAAATGCAATCTCGACTTCAGCCACGCTAGGTGGTGAGCCCTGATCACCCAAGTTGATGATTCTATCTGACCAATTTCCTTCCGTTTTCCATCTTGGTGAATCGCAGTAAATTTCTATCGTTGGTGTTTCGTAGGCTGCAGCAATATGTACCAGACCAGTGTCAACACCAATTACTAAGGCTGCTCGTTGCGCCAGTACGGTGGCTTCTTGCATCGAGAGTTTAGGCAGTACGCTAGCGTTGGGCATGTGTTCTGCCATCGCCTCCGCTTCAGTCTTTTCTGCAACGGTTCCCCAGGGAAGCAAAATCGGCCATCCAGTCACTTGTAGATCTCGTGCGGTACTTATCCAGTTATTACGTGGCCATTTTTTTGATTCACCTGCAGTGCCGTGAAAGAACACGATGTAGGGTGTAGATGGCATCCAGTCAGGTTGCAAATCAAGTTTTTGCAAACCAAAACTGACCTGTCTATCGATCTTATAATGGAGCGCGGCCGCTGCGACTAGTCGTCCACGCAAAACTGCGTGAGTGCGGCGATCAACTGGAATACTCAAGTCATGAAAAATTCTAGAAATACCTTCATAGCCTGAGCCTTCAGTTCCGTTTGCTAACCCGACTTTTTTGCCATTTGGCGCTTTGCGAGCCATCCCCATGATGATGCCGGTTTTTAACAAACCTTGAGTATCGAAAATATAATCGTAAGCCTCTTCACGTAGTGTGCGGTAGAAAAGTTTAATCTCCGCGCGTGTTTCTTTACTCCCCAAACTTTTGCGCCAACGTCGTTGCGCGTAGGCGATGACTTGGTTGACCTTAGGTTGTAGCTTGACCAGATTGACGTAGGCTTCTTCTACCACCCAATCGATTTGTGCTCCAGGGTAGTGGGCTTTGATGTCATCCACCATGGGCATGTTGTGGAGGACATCGCCTAAAGAAGAAACGCGTATCAGAAGGATTTTCATGTTGAGAAAATTTGTGGAAACATTGCGAACCTCTCAATACAGAGACATTGAGGAGCAAGAGAAGAGCAAAGAGATAAAACTCTGTGCTCACTCCGACTCTCTGTGTCTCTTTGTTGAGAGGTTTTCGTTGTTTTAATACGGCAAAAGCGCATCCGGCTTCACAGCCAAGATCGCGTCTTTCAAGGCTGATTGAATCCTTACCAAAGCCTCGGGCGTCTCAGCCTCAAAACGCATCACGATGACTGGGGTTGTATTCGAAGAGCGCGCTAGACCGAAACCGTCTGGATATTCAACCCGCAAGCCATCGATATTAATGATCTCAGTCGAGCCTGGAAAATTCGCATTCTTTTGCATTTCTGCGATGATGGCAAAATTCTCTCCTTCTTTCAATTTCAATTGTAATTCTGGCGTGCTGGTCGATTGTGGCAAGTCATTGAGCGTCGCAGTCATATCCGCAACTTTGCTCAAGATTTCTAATAAACGTGCGCCTGCATACATGCCGTCATCAAAACCGTACCAGCGGTCTTTAAAAAATACGTGCCCACTCATTTCTCCTCCCAAAGGTGAACCAGTTTCTTTGAGTTTGGCTTTGACCAGAGAATGACCCGTTTTCCACATCAATGGAATACCGCCATGGCTCTTGATCCAGCTCGATAAATGGCGAGTGCATTTTACATCGTACAAAATTTGTTCGCCTTGATGACGGCTCAATACATCGGCGGCAAATAGCATCAATTGACGATCTGGGTAGATGATTTGGCCGTCTTTTGTGACGACGCCAAGACGATCGCCATCGCCATCAAACGCTAATCCAATTTCTGCGTCGGTGTTTTGTAAGCAACGAATCAGATCTTGTAGGTTTTCTGGATGAGCTGGATCAGGATGATGATTCGGGAAATTGCCATCGACTTCGCAAAATAACTCTGTCACCTCACAGCCCATGGCGCGATACAAATCACCAGCGAATGCACCTGCGACGCCATTGCCGCAATCAACCGCGACCTTAATTTTGCGCGTCAGCTTGACATCGCTGACGATGCGCTCCAGATAGGCTGCTTTGATATCGTGAATGCTGTAAGTACCTTCACCGACGGCGAAGTCTTTCGCTACGATTCTGTCGTATAGCGCGAGGATGGTATCGCCATAAATTGCTTCTCCAGCCAGCACCATTTTGAATCCATTGTAATCAGGTGGATTGTGACTGCCGGTAACCATAATGCCGGATTTCGCGCCCAGTACATTAGTGCCGAAATACACCATGGGCGTAGCGACCACACCCAGATCAATCACATTAACGCCTGTGGCTTGTAAGCCCTTGGCTAATGCAGCTGTCAGAGATGGGCCAGACAAACGACCATCGCGACCTATCACGACGGTCTTTTCACCTTTTGCCAATGCGGCGCTACCAAAGGCCTGACCGATGGCATAAGCAACATCGGCATCTAAAGTTTTGTCGATGATGCCGCGGATGTCGTAGGCTTTAAAAATACTTTTGGAAAGTAGGGACATAATGTTCTCAATCTAAAAAATGCGAATTCTTTTTGAAAGCGTTGCCGCAGAGGCGCAGAGTAAGCAGAGTTTCGAGAAAAAGTATCTCTGCGCCTCTGCGTCTAAGCTTTATCTTTAATCTGCCAAATAAAATCTTCAATACCGCACTGAGGCTGATATTCAACCACCAACTGCTGCATTAGGCTGCGTACTTTTTCATAATCGAAATTGCTGCATGCCAGGTCTAATTCTTCTAAGGCGATTCGTAAATCTGCCCAAGCTAACTCTGCTTCTTGGGCGCGCATGATCAATGGATGTGTAGTACGCTCTACATTGTCACCAATCAGTAATTCCTCATATAGTTTTTCGCCCGGACGCAAACCGACTTCACGAATTTCTATCGTCCCTTCGGGATGATCTGACGACTTCACTTCTAAGCCGCACAGATGCACCATGCGACGTGCTAAATCAATGATACGCACCGGTTCGCCCATGTCGAGTACAAAGACGTCACCACCTTGACCCATCGCCCCGGCTTGTAAAACCAATTGCGCTGCTTCCGGTATCGTCATGAAATAACGAGTAATTTCTGCATGGGTTAAGGTAATCGGACCACCTTGCATAATTTGTTTGCGAAATAAAGGCACGACCGAGCCAGAAGAGCCTAGCACATTGCCAAATCTGACCATGCAAAATCGTGTCGTTTTTTGACGTCGCGCATTTGCTTGCAAAATTAATTCGGCTAAACGCTTAGTCGCACCCATCACATTGGTGGGGCGAACCGCTTTGTCGGTAGAGATCAAGACAAATTGTTTGACACCTGCATCGATTGCAGCTTGAGCCAATTTGAAGGTGCCAAATACATTATTTCGTATGCCTTCGATAGGATTATGTTCTACTAGCGGCACGTGTTTGTAAGCCGCTGCGTGATACACCGTATCGATTTCAAAGCCATGAAAAATTCTATCAAGCTTGGCGCTGTCGTGGATAGAACCTAAGAAAGGTTTGATGTCGCAGCTTAATTGCAATTGATCGCGTAAGTCTGAGAGTTCCTGTTCTATCGAATATAGAGAGAATTCCGACATTTCTAATAGCATCAAACTCTTAGGTCTTTGGCGCAGAATTTGGCGGCATAATTCCGAGCCTATCGAACCACCTGCGCCGCTGACCAATACATTTTTGTCGGTGATGCAAGTCGCTAATAAAGCTTCATCCGGTTCGACTTGATCACGCCCTAATAAATCTTCAATCTCGACATCCCGTATATCCTGCACCCTTAGTTCGCCGTTGATCAGGCTTTTGATCGATGGCGTCACTTTGACGCGCACTTTATAGGTCTCTAAATGATCAAGGATCTGTTTTTGTTTCGCTTTGGATACGCTGGGTAAGGCGAGCAAAACTTCATTAATGCCGAAATTTTTGACCAGTTGTGGTATTGCTTCAACTGCGTAGACCTTAATGCCCGCAATCGAAGAACCATGCATCGCACGATTGTCGTCGATGAAGGCTATGCAATCGAGTTCATGGCCAGCGCGCAAAGCATTGGCGAGTTGCATACCAGCCGTGCCAGCGCCATAGATTGCAATCTTGACCGCGTTCGGATTGCGCCGTAAGCCACCCAAGTAGGCACGGGCGATTAAACGGCTGGCACCCACATAAAGTATCGCCCCAGACCAATAAGTGACGAAAACAGCGCGGGAGATAGCGTTTAACTGCAACATGAAATTCAAAAAACCTAAGGCCAATACAGATAGCGTTACACCAATGACGACCACGCTCACCATCTTGTGATCGATGTAGCGTATCACCGCTCGATACAAGCCAATTTTGATAAATATCGGAATCGCAAACAAGGGTACAGCGGCAATCAACCAAGCATAGTGTTTGAGTAATTCAACATTGATACTTTCATAGCGCAAAAAAATAGCCAGAATAAACGTTAGTGGCAAAAAGACTGCATCCACTACGCCAGCAATAACTTGCTTTTGTAGCCTTGGGAGATTGATTAAGGTATGCATCATAGTGAGATGGTCGTTTTAATTTGTTTGCGCTGTATTGTGCATCAATGGGTGACGCCATCACGCTTAATCACTTTAAAGAAAGTGCGAAACAAAATTTTGATATCCAGTGCCAGCGATTGATGCTGTAAGTAATAGGCATCCAATTCCACTTTCTGAGGAATCGGTAACTCATCGCGACCATTAATCTGCGCCCAGCCTGTTAAACCTGGGACGATGGTATGAACTTGTTTTTCGGTACGTAGCGCAATCAAATCTGCTTGGTTGTAAAGCGCTGGACGTGGGCCAACAAAGCTCATATCGCCTTTTATAATGCTCCACAATTGTGGCAACTCATCTAGGCTAGACTTGCGCAAGAAGGAGCCGACGGGTGTTAGATATTGATCGGGGTTGGTCAGTAAATGTGTGGCGACGGCCGGCGTGTCGATCAACATAGAGCGGAATTTTGGCATCTTGAAAATTTGATTGTAACGACCGACGCGATCTGACCAATAAATGATCGGACCTTTTGACGTCATGCGCACCATCAAAGAAACAATGACGAATGGGATCAGCAAAATAATTGCAGCAATAAATGCGATGACTAAGTCGGCTAAACGTTTCATAAATTCTATCTTTCGCTTTCTATTTTCTTATTGTTATTGCTTGATGTTGTTGCGGAGTAAGTTGGCGGCGCTCTCGCGCAAGCCTTGCTGTACCGAATACGGCGGCGTCCATTGCAAGCGTTCACGTGCTTTGCTACTGTCCACACGCAAGGACTGACATAAACGATCTGCGATATTTTTTTTGCCGATCAAGTTTGCTGCAAAACCAATTAGCCTAGCAGGGAATGGCAATAAGCGCGATGGCACTGCTAGTGCATTTGCTGCTTCACGCAAGAGTTCAGTTGTCGACAAATCTTTGCCATCAGAAATCAAAAATATTTGATTGTAAGCCATTGGGTTTTGCACGCAATGCAAGATGAAATCGGTTAGATTCTTGACGAATACAAAGCTACGCTGGTTGTGAATGCTGCCGAGCGGTAGTGGGACTTGTTTTTTTACCCAAATTAATAAACTCAAAAAGTTGGCGGCAACACCTTTGCCATATACCAAAGGTGGACGAATAATCGTGATTGCCATACCAGTACGTTGGCCTAGCTCCATTAAAGCTTTTTCTGCTTCTTGCTTGGAAATGCCGTAGGGATCGCTGGCTTGCGGCGTATCATTTTCTGTGAAGGCTTGGCCTGAGACTGTCGTTTCTCCGTTGACTTTGACAGAACTGAGATAAATAAATTGACTGACATCTGCAGCCGCTGCTTGTTCCGCCAAGCGTAATGTGCCGAGTAAATTAACTTCACGAAAAGCAGCGAGCGGATCTGCCACGGTATCATTCATCACATGGACTCGCGCAGCGCAATGGATGACAGTGTGTATATTTGCCAGGTACTCTTGCCAATCGGTATTTCGATCAATGCTGCTGATAGTGGGCGTCTGTGAATCTGGTGTTGAGCTTTTACTACGCACAGGACAAGTTATTTCGCGATTTTGCTGCAATGCCATTTGTACTAAATGCGATCCTACAAAGCCTGTTGCGCCAGTGATGAGTATTTTATTTTTCATATGATGCAACTAGGTGTGTGATCGTCCGGCACTCTTGCCTGAGTAGACGGAATTCAGACGTAGGTAACGGCGTACCAGAAACTTGGAAAAGCTATGAAAGAACCAAAGCGCATGTCGCGAAAAAACATTCCGGTTTTTATGCGCAGCGGTATGAATCGCCTTTAGATGCGGATAATAATGTACAGCCTGTTGATGGTAGCGACGAGCGCGGTAGCAGATGTCAACGTCTTCAAAGTACATGAAATAACTGGGATCAAATCCGCCCAGTGCCCGATACAGCTCTGGCTTAAACGCCAAAAACGCACCTGATGCCCATTCCACGGGGATATGGTTTGTCTCAGCAGCAATCCGGTCTTTATCGTAAGTTTCGCTGAAAGTATTCACTATCGGCATTTTGACTATGGATAACATGCCGGGGAAGTGACGGATGTTTTTGTCCGGTACGCTCATGGCCTGATCCCGATACAGGTTCAATGTGGCGATGGCGTGGTCGGATTGTTGCATTTCTTCTGTGAGTGAAAATATGGTTTCTGGCTTGACGGTAATGTCTGGATTCATCACCAAAAAAATATCATCCGTTTGGAAACCTGTTTTCTTTTGTATCAGGTCGAACAAATAATTATTGTTCTCGCCAAAACCTAAACCAGCATGCTCATCGGTATAGAAAATATGATGTTGGGTGCAGTAGCCTTTTAGACTTGCGGCTGGTTTATTGTCCTTAATCCAGATCGTGAGACGCACTCGTTCGTCCAGCAAACCACCAAGCTTGCTATTGATTAGCAAGTCTTCATGACCATGGCTGATGACGGCAACATGGATCATGCAAGTAATCTCGCATGACTTGTACTTGCTAATGTCGTTTGCATCATGAAGCGCATTCCTGATCCCGCAAAGATGGTTTAGTTTGTTTGAATAGGCGCTGCGCCGCAAAGTGTAAAAGCACCCAATCTACCGATACGCGACAGACCCAGGCAAACGCAGCACCGATTAAACCAAATTGTCTGGTCAGCACTACCAGTAAAGCCATGTAGAAGAATAATTCAAAGACATGAAATAGTGCGGTCGTCTTCGTATTGCCCGTCGCGTGCAGCAGGGTATATGGTACTACAGCGATCCCGTTAATGAAGGTGCCAAATATCAATACGACAGTAATGGGAAAGGCTTTTTGTGCAAATTCTGGTGAAATCCACCAAGTGAAGCCAGGATAGGCCGCAACTAGCGTCAGTAAACATAAAGCCGCCATGATTTTAGCCATACGTCGCAGATTGCTGGAATAGGACTGATGCAAGTCGGTACGCGAAGCTATTGTGGCAAATACCGGCATTAAAGCACCGCAAATCGCTATCGGAATCATCAGTAGGCGCATCAAGCCTTCTTGAGGAATTGCATATTCAGATAATTTATCGGCACCGACCAAGGCGCTGACAAAGAAGCGGTCGCCATACACCATCAGCGGGCTGACGATGCCGGTGACGGTGACCCAAAAACCATAGGAAACTAGCTGGCGGATTTGTAGCTTGATGCCACCAAAATCTTGTGCCACCAAATTAGTGGTAGCGAATTTATCACGAATAAATAAGTAATGCTTGAGTTGAAAACATCCATACGCCACAGTGATCAATCGTGCTAACACCAAATAAACTGTAATTTTCCATAAACTGGAGCCATGCATCATGATGGACAATGCGGGCAAAATAAACATGCAAAAGCCCAAAAAAATCTTATTGATGTTGGATTCTTTAAACTGCCCTAAACCTTCAAGTGCACCGCGCATACCGCTGGTGAGCGTGGCGGGAATCACGCCCAATGCCGTTATCTGTAAAGCGATTTTTGTATCGTGTTGCCAGGCTGGAGTGATTTTTAGCCATTCGTGCGCCAAGGGATAGGCAAAGCCCATGATCAATAAAAATCCCAGTACACCAGTCACTGCGGTGAGGAGTAGTCCAGCCTTCAATATGTTATGAATCGCGAATCGACGTGATTCAGGTATGGCATCCTGCATCGCAGTCTGTAAGCGGCTCACTTCATAAGTTAAGGCACGCCCAGCACCGAAATCAAAAAAATTAAAATAACCTATCAAGGCCCAGATCAATGTTAGAACACCAAAACCTTCAGCCCCTAATTGTTGCAAGGTATAAGGGATGCAGACGGCGGCTGCCAATAAAGGCGAGCCGCTCCCAACCAGATTCCAGATGGTGTTTTTTTTGAGTGACATATCAGTTAGCTGCACCCGGCGATTTCATGGAAGACGCCATATCTTGCAAGCAATTTTGTAAAGCCACGTCCCAGTCCTGTAATTCGATTCCGAACTGTAGTCTGAATTTGCTCTTGTCGAGACAGGAATTCTTCGGTCTTTGCGCAGGTGTGGGATAAGCAGAGCTCGGAATGCCTTGTATCTTGGGCAAGGTTGCGCTCAATAGATCTAGTCGCACTGCATGTTCGACGATACGCTGGCTGAACTCGCACCAATTGGTAAAGCCGTTAGGCGTTAAGTGATAAATCCCTTGGTGTTGTTGCCACCATGTCGCTGTTGTTTGTGTATGTGCTTCCGCATCTTGCAATTGCAGGATAACTTGTTTGACTGCATCACTTAAAAACAAAGTGGAACTAGGCGTACCCCACTGATCATTAACGATATTGAGTTCGGGCTTTTCTTTTGCCAAGCGTAAAATCGTCAACAGAAAATTCTTACCGAAATCGGAATACACCCAACTAGTACGAAAAATCAAATGCCTGCATCCGCTATTGACGATCGCTTGTTCGCCAGCCAGCTTGCTCGCACCATAGACATTTAGGGGAGCGCAAACATGTTCTTCTTTGTAAAGTGCACGTTCGCCGTCGGTATCTGACTTGCTACCATCAAACACATAATCGGTCGAAAAATGGATCAAACCTATCCCCATTTTTTTTGCTTCCTGAGCCAGAATAGTCGGCGCTTCAGCGTTGACGCGATAGGCGACTTCATCTTCTTTTTCTGCCAGATCGACGGCAGTGTAAGCCGCAGGGTTGACGATTAAATCGGGTTGGCAGTGTTGAATGTAGGGCGCTATGGACTCAATATCGGAAAGATCTAATTCAGCACGCTGTGGTGTAATTACTTCGCCCACATCCCGCAGCGCTTTAGCGAGGCTACGTCCAAGTTGACCGCTAGTGCCTGTCAACAAAATTCTCATGCAAAAACCTCAGCGTCGGCTAATAGTTTTCCTAACTGATCTTTGCCGGACAGCGATGGAGCTCCATTCGCTAGATCCGTGAGTGGCCAGTTAATCGCTAATGCGGGATCATTCCAAAGCAGACAACGTTCATGTTCTGGCGCCCAGTAATCGGTCGTTTTGTACAGAAATTCGGCATAGTCGCTCGTAACGATAAATCCATGTGCAAAACCTGGCGGTATCCACATTTGACGCGAATTGCTGGCCGACAAAATGGCTGATGTCCATTTGCCAAAATTGGGAGAACTACGGCGCACATCGACCGCAACATCGAATACTTCACCGGCAATCACGCGCACCAATTTTCCTTGTGCTTGTTGAATTTGATAGTGCAATCCACGTAGTACACCACGCGCAGATCGAGAATGATTGTCTTGTACAAATTCAGTACTCAAGCCAGTACAAGCAGCGAAAGTTTTTGCATTGAAGCTTTCGTAAAAGAAGCCGCGTTCGTCGCCAAACACTTTAGGTTCTAAAATCAAGACTTCTGGTAAATCAGTTCGAATAATATTCATGGTGAGCGTTTAAAAACTTTTGTGATTGAGCAGGCGCAACAAGTATTGGCCATATTCATTTTTCTTCAATGGCTGTGCCAAGTCTTCCAATTGCGTCGGGCTGATGTAGCCCTTGCGAAAGGCAATTTCCTCAGGACAAGCGACTTTTAAACCTTGGCGTTTTTCTATCGTTGCGATAAATTGACCCGCTTCCAATAGTGAGTCGTGTGTGCCCGTATCCAACCAGGCCATACCTCGACCCATCAACTCGACTTTGAGTTGGCCTTGCTGCAAATAGACGTTATTGACGTCAGTGATCTCTAATTCGCCTCGCGCCGATGGTTTAATGTTGGCGGCAATGTCGCAAATTTGCTGGTCGTAAAAATACAGCCCAGTCACGGCGTAATTTGATTTTGGTTTGAGTGGTTTCTCTTCTATGCTCAGTGCATTGCGCTTTTCGTCAAAATCAACCACGCCATATCGCTCCGGATCATGCACGTGATAAGCGAAAACGGTTGCACCATTTTGATTACTGTCAGCGTTACGCAGCATAGGTTCGAACTCGTGCCCGTAATAAATGTTGTCACCTAAAATCAGCGCAGACGGCGCATTGCCGACAAATTCTTTACCGATAATAAAAGCTTGCGCCAAACCATCAGGTGAAGGCTGTACCGCATAACTGAGGTTGATCCCCCATTGCGAGCCATCTCCGAGTAACTCTTGAAAACGAGGTGTATCTTGTGGCGTCGAAATGATTAAGATATCTCTCATGCCAGCCAACATCAGGGATGTCAGTGGATAGTAAATCATTGGTTTGTCGTAGATCGGTAGTAATTGCTTGGACACCGACTTGGTCACAGGATATAGACGTGTACCTGAACCGCCTGCCAAAATAATGCCTTTACGTTGAGTCTGTGTCATGTTGTCTCTTGTTTTTCGTAATAATTAGGAGTTAGTTTTTTTCTTGATACTGCAAATTGACCCAGTTTTTATATTCGCCAGATAACACTTGCTCGGTCCATTCATCGTTTGCCAAATACCAGCTGACGGTCTTACGTAGACCAGTTTCGAATGACTCGGTAGGTTTCCAACCGAGTTCTCGTTCAATTTTGCGGGCATCAATTGCGTAACGTTTATCGTGCCCAGGTCTATCTTTTACATGACGAATTTGATCACGATAGCTGCCGGTTGGTTTCGCTTGCAATTCATCGAGCAGCTCGCAAATACTGTGTACGACATTTAGATTTGTTTTTTCATTCCAGCCGCCGATGTTATAGGTTTCGCCAGGGCGACCCGCCTCCAAGACGCGACGTATCGCTGCGCAGTGATCACTAACATAGAGCCAGTCACGTACCTGACTGCCATCGCCATAGATAGGCAAATCTTTACCAGCTCGCGCATTTGTAATAACTAATGGAATAAGCTTTTCGGGGAAATGCAGAGAGCCATAATTATTCGAGCAATTAGTGGTCAGTGTTGGCAGGCCGTAGGTATGGTGATAGGCGCGTACTAAATGGTCAGAGGCTGCTTTCGATGCGGAATATGGGCTATTCGGTGCGTAAGCTGTAGTCTCGGTAAATGGCGGATCGGTGGCTTCCAAGCTGCCATAGACTTCGTCAGTAGAGACATGCAAAAATCGAAACGTCTCTTTTTCTTGCTCAGGCAGTGCCTGCCAATATGCACGGACAGACTCTAGCAGACTAAATGTACCGTTGACATTCGTTTCGATAAATGCTGCAGGGCCATGAATTGAGCGGTCAACATGGCTCTCTGCCGCAAAGTGCACGACTGCTCTCGGTCGGTGTTCTTGCAACAATTGGTTTAGTGTATCGCGATCGCTAATATCCGCATGCACGAAGATATGGCGAGGATCGTTTTTTAAGCTGATGAGATTGTTTAAGTTCCCAGCGTAGGTCAGTTTATCCAAATTGACAACGGCCTCATCATTTTGCGCCAGCCAATCCAAAACAAAATTTGCGCCTATAAAGCCAGCGCCGCCAGTGACTAAAATCATGTGGATACCCGTTGTTGTTGATACGATCGATGAAAGTCCGCAATTTTACGCCACTTGATCTGAAATTCGGTGCGGTAGTTAGGGTTTTTTTGTCCTAAAAGTAATTAAATCTGCTGTCGATTGGTGAATTTTTGTCGATCGGTTTTGTGTCGGCAGTGGGGAGGGCGCATTATTTTAGTTAAAAAAAGCACTTTTACTCTTGAATTGTGGAATACCCACCTCATTTGTGTGGGAAATGCTTGATTTTTATGGAGATTGTTAATGCAAGAGCAAGATAAACCAGTAGAAAACACTGAAACAATAGCAACTTCAGTTGATGTTGAAGCCTTACAACCAGCCGCCGCACCGAATCAGGACAAGCCAGAAGTAGCGGTTGAGCCTGGTGTGTCTATTGAGACTTTGGCGCAATTAGAGGCCAAAGTATTGGAACTGCAAGATGCTTTTATGCGTGCTAAAGCGGAGGGCGAAAACATTCGTCGTCGCGCCCAGGAGGACATTTCTAAAGCACATAAATTTGCGATTGAGAGTTTCGCTGAATCTTTAGTGCCCGTCAAAGATAGCTTAGAAATGGGCTTAAAGGTCGAAACGCAAACGGTAGAATCGATTAAAGAGGGCGTGGAAATGACGCTGAAGCAATTAAATTCCGCGTTCGAAAAAAATCGTTTGTTGGAGATTAATCCACAACAAGGTGACAAACTTGACCCAACTAAGCATCAGGCTGTGTCTATGGTGCCTGCTGAGCAAGAGGCAAATACTATCGTTGCAGTATTGCAAAAAGGTTATACGATTGCAGATCGTTTGTTGCGCCCAGCTTTAGTGACGGTGGCACAAACTAAGTAAGTAAGTCGTCTAAATGCCTCGTTACAAAGATAAAAACCAAGGTGGAAATCAAAAAATGGCAAATAATCCGTAAAAAACGTTAAAAACGCCTTGAAAATGCGGTTTTTTGCCAAATATCAGAAATAGATGGGCGCGAGACAGATAATTCGAAGAGCTCAAAAAGTTTTAACTTGGTTTTAGATTCATTTGAAATTAATTAAATATATAAATTCTTTAGGATAGGGAAAATATCATGGGAAAAATGATCGGTATTGATTTAGGTACAACCAACTCTTGCGTTGCAGTGATGGAGAATGGCCAACCAAAAGTGATCGAAAACGTAGAAGGCGCGCGTACCACGCCATCGATCATCGCTTATCAAGAAGACGGCGAAATTCTCGTTGGTGCTTCTGCTAAGCGTCAGGCTGTCACGAATCCAAAAAACACTTTGTACGCTGTTAAGCGTTTGATCGGACGTAAGTTTGATGAAAAAGAAGTGCAAAAAGATATTTCTTTGATGCCTTACACCATCTCTAAAGCAGATAATGGAGATGCTTGGGTATCCGTGCGCGACAAAAAACTGGCGCCACCACAAATCTCTGCAGAAGTTTTGCGCAAAATGAAAAAGACCGCTGAGGATTACCTCGGTGAAGAAGTCACTGAAGCGGTTATTACTGTTCCAGCTTATTTTAACGATGCACAACGTCAAGCAACGAAAGATGCTGGTCGTATCGCTGGTTTGGATGTAAAACGCATCATCAATGAACCAACAGCTGCTGCTTTGGCGTTTGGTCTGGATAAAAAAGAAAAAGGCGATCGTAAGATTGCAGTCTACGATTTGGGTGGTGGTACTTTCGACGTATCCATCATTGAAATCGCGGACGTTGATGGCGAAATGCAGTTTGAAGTATTGTCTACCAATGGTGATACTTTCTTGGGCGGTGAAGATTTCGATCAACGCATCATCGACTACATCATTGATGAATTCAAAAAGATCAATGGCTTGGATTTGTCCAAAGATCCTATCGCTTTGCAACGTATTAAGGCATCTGCAGAACGTGCCAAGATCGAATTGTCTAGCTCACAGCAAACAGAAATCAATGAGCCATATATTGCCATGGCAAATGGCGCACCAACGCACTTGAATTTGAAAATCACTCGTGCCAAGTTGGAAGCTTTGGTAGAAGAGTTGATCCAGAAGACGATGGAACCATGCCGTATGGCGATCAAAGATGCGGGCGTCAAAACCTCAGACATCGATGACATCATCTTGGTTGGTGGTATGACTCGTATGCCTAAAGTTCAAGAATTGGTTAAAGAATTCTTCGGCAAAGAACCACGTAAAGACGTGAATCCTGATGAAGCGGTTGCGGTTGGTGCGGCGATTCAAGGTTCTGTATTGTCTGGTGATCGTAAAGACGTGCTGTTGTTAGACGTGACACCTTTGTCTTTGGGTATCGAGACTTTGGGTGGCGTGATGACGAAAATGATTCAAAAGAACACGACGATTCCAACCAAGTTCAGTCAAGTATTCTCGACAGCAGATGACAACCAACCTGCTGTAACGATCAAGGTTTACCAAGGTGAGCGCGAAATCGCGGCCCGTAACAAAGGTTTGGGTGAATTTAATCTGGAAGGTATTCCACCAGCATCCCGTGGCACACCGCAAATCGAAGTGACTTTTGATATCGATGCTAACGGTATTTTGCATGTTGGCGCGAAAGACAAAGCAACCGGCAAAGAGAACAAGATTACCATTAAGGCAAACTCTGGTTTAACTGAAGAAGAAATTCAAAAAATGGTGAAAGATGCAGAATTGAATGCGGAAGAAGATCAGAAAGTGAAAGAACTGGCTGAATCCCGTAATCAAGGCGACGCTTTGGTTCACTCAACCAAGAAAGCTTTGTCTGAGCACGGCGATAAGTTAGATGCTGGCGAAAAAGAGAAGATTGAAGCCGCGATCAAAGAGTTGGAAGATGTTTTGAAATCTGGCGATAAAGCAGAGATCGACACTAAGCTCGGCAATTTGTCGACTGCCTCACAAAAGTTAGGTGAAAAAGTGTACGCAGACATGCAAGCACAGCAAGCCGCTGCTGGCGGTGCTGCAGGTGCAGCGCCAGGCACCGATGCAAAACCAAATGATGCTGATGTGGTGGATGCTGACTTTAAAGAAGTCAAAGACGGTAAATAATTGTAAAGCGAAAGCGAGCCGCAGAGGCGCAGAGAACGCTGAGAAGAGCAAAAAGCTTACTCTGCGTTCTCTGCGCCTCTGCGGTAAGTGCTTTTGAATTTGCATTGTGCGGTGAAACTACTTTAATAAAAACAAGGTGTAATCGAGATGGCGAAGCGTGATTTTTACGAAATTCTAGGTGTTGCGAAAAACGCCTCGGAAGATGAAATCAAAAAGGCTTATCGCAAGCTGGCGATGAAATATCATCCGGATCGCAATCCGGATAGTAAGACTGCGGAAGAAAAATTTAAAGAAGGCAAAGAAGCCTACGAAATGCTGTCTGACCCACAAAAGCGCGAAGCTTATGATCGATATGGTCATGCTGGCGTTGACCCGAATATGGGTGGGGGAGGCGGTGGTGGCAATGCAGGTTTTGCTGACGCTTTTGGCGATATTTTTGGCGATATTTTTGGTGGCGGTCGTGGCCGTAGCTCAGGTCCGCAGGTTTATCGCGGTGCTGATTTACGTTACAACCTTGAAATCACTTTAGAGCAGGCTGCGAACGGATTTGATACCACGATCCGTGTTCCTAGTTATGATGGTTGCGATACTTGTCATGGTTCTGGAGCAAAGCCAGGCACATCACCTGTGACTTGTACGACGTGCGGTGGGCATGGTCAGGTACGTATGCAGCAAGGTTTGTTCAGCATTCAGCAAACCTGTCCTAAGTGTCACGGTACAGGCAAGATGATTACCGACCCATGCAATCCGTGTAATGGCACGGGTCGTATTAAACGCAATAAGACATTGGAAGTGAAGATTCCTGCTGGTATTGATAACGGTATGCGGATTCGTTCTTCTGGTAATGGTGAGCCAGGTATTAATGGTGGTCCACCAGGTGATTTATATGTGGAGATTCATATCAAACCACATCAGGTCTTCCAGCGCGAAGGTGATGATTTACATTGCGAAATTCCTATTTCCTTTGTCAAAGCAGCTTTAGGTGGCGATATCGAAGTGCCGACGCTCAGTGGGAAAGCCAGTTTCACGATTCCTGAAGGTACGCAGTCGGGTAAGACTTTTCGTTTGCGTAGCAAAGGCGTGAAAGGCGTGCGTTCTGGCTATGCGGGTGATTTGTTCTGTCACGTTGTGATAGAAACACCGGTGAAATTAACTGAAAAGCAAAAAGACTTACTACGTAGCTTTGAGCAGTTGACGACAGAAGGTGGCTCTAAACATAGTCCGCAAAGCAAGTCATGGATGGACAAAGTGAAGAAGTTCTTCGAGTAAGAAAAACCTTGAATGATGAGAAAAGCGCGGATGATTTTTTATCCGCGCTTTTTTTTTGTGATCAACATCTGAAGGCCTTGTTTTCGTAGGTGAAAATTCGATTCAGCGGTCTAAAAAAGGTAAAATGTCGATGGTGAAAATAGTAAAGGAGCAATATGAGAGAAGTCATACGTGGCAGTGTTACCCCTGACCAGTTATTTGAAAACAATCGTAGTTGGGCGGCAGAGATTCTTAGCCGGGATGCCAATTTTTTCAAAAAACTGGCCGAACAACAAAGCCCGGAATATCTATGGATAGGTTGCGCAGATAGCCGGGTTCCCGCCAATGAACTGTTGGGATTGTTGCCGGGTGAGTTGTTCGTACATCGCAACATTGCTAACTTGGTCGTACATTCTGATTTGAATTCTCTTTCTGTATTGCAGTACGCTGTTGATGTCTTAAGAGTGAAGCACGTTATCGTTTGTGGGCATTATGGTTGCAGCGGTGTGCAAGCAGCGCTAACTGGTCGTCGAATTGGTTTGGCCGATAATTGGCTGCGTCATGTGCAGGATGTTCAGCAAAAACATGAAAAATATCTGGGCGAAGTATTACCAGAAAAAGAGCGCGTTAATCGATTGTGTGAATTGAATGTGATCGAACAAGTTGTAAATGTATGTCAGACAACCATCATTCAAGATGCTTGGGAGCGCGGTCAGTCGGTTGAAGTACATGGCTGGGTGTACGGCATTCAAGATGGCCTATTGAACGAACTGGGCATGTCTATCAATTCAGCACAAATGTTAGCACCCCATTTAGAGCGTAGTTTGGCGCGTTATCAATAACAGTCTCATTAACATCGGCTGATTGATTCTGTTCAAGGCGGCATTATAAAAAAGTGGAGTACGGTATTATCCGGACTCCACTTTTTTATTCTACATGGACCGACTTTAATTCACTCAGTTTGTTGCAGACTTCAATGTTTTGAGTAGTTCGGTGCGGAATTGATTAGCGCTAGCTTCGTTTGGGATCTCTCCCGCTAATTGTTCTATCAATCCGCGCAAATTGGTCGCTTTGTCGAAATAATCATCGCATACGATTTCTGCGATGGGACCTATGTAGACCGTCAATGCTGATTGTACGATTTTTCGGGTTTCAGCGTTAATGCTAAATCCAGCCGCACTTTTTTCGGCGAATGACGTAGCCGAAATCGGCGGTCTTGTCACCGCTTTTGACGTAATACTCGAACCGACGCCCGTCAGTTTCCCTGCTGCTTGCATCAAGAATTCAAAGATCGTTTGGTTAGACAAGCCGTCTCGATTGCTCACTATTTTCAGGCTTTCATCAAATCGCAGTCTGGCACTTTGCATACTACTTAAACTACTGAGCGCTTCTTGACCTCGTTGTCCACGGCAGAGAATTGAGGCGATATCACCCTTATCCAAGAAGACTTGCGCCATGCGGTTGTTGTCGCTGACCAGAAAAATAGTACCAGTCCGGCCTTGTGCGCACAGTTTTTTGATGTCTTCTATGATTTCGAAGAAGGGACTGAAATTTTGTTGAGTCATGATAGTCTTCCTTATTCGGCATTCTTCTTACGCAGCCGGTCCATCGCCATTTGTATGCTAATTCCCATACGTTGAATGGCTAGCGCCAAGGCGCCGATCTCATCGCTACGTTCAGTTTGAGGAATCTCGAGGTCGAATTTACCACTACTTAATTCCGCTGCAATGGCCGTTAACTCATTGATGGGACGAGTTAATTGTTTGCCGATTAAGAACGCAATACCAAATACCAGCGCAATGGTTACCAAAATCAAATTGCGCGCATCCGCTTCCATTTGTTTGAGCGATGCATAAGCTTCGTTATAGTCTTGCTCAACGATCAAGGTCCATCCTTGTGGCAGCTTGCGCTTAAAGGTAAGTATGTTTTTGTCAGATTCTTTATATTGCACTGGACGGTCACTGGCACTTTCGAGCCCAAGAGCTGGATGGTTACTGAAATCTTGCAACGCGGTTTTTACTTTCTCTGGGCGACCGTGAGCAATGACTTTGTTGCTAGGATCAAGCAATATCGCATAGCCTGTTTCACCAAGTTTGGTATCTACCACTGTTTTGGATATGTCGGTTAAGTTCATCACCATCGCAATGACGCCAACGACTTCCCCGTGAGTTTTACGAATCGGTTCCGCCAGGACATAAGAAGGTTTACCCGTCGTTTTACTGAGCAATACTTCTCGGCTGATTGGCGCTCCTTTCAAAACGGCTTGCACGTAGCCGCGCTCTCCATAGTAAGTCGTCGGTTTGTCATCGCTGCGTCCGACGTTTTCACCATTCAGACCTATGGTCAGTGAGAGAAATGAGTACTCATAAGTTTCAGTGAGCGCTTTCAAAATTGGATTTTGTTTTTCTGCTTGCATGGACGTTATGTCATCGATGCGGGAAATTTGGCGTAATGCACGGACATTGGTGTTGTCCCAACCTACGATTCCTGTTTCTATCGTATTTGCAGTGGCAATCATAGTCGCCGCAATATGGGCGTCCATGTCGTGGCGCGCGTCTTTGCTATTGATATACCAAAGAGAGATTAAGGGAATAAGGGTAACAAGTAGTAGGATCAATAGTAATTTTTGGAAAATATTGAGACCGAATTGAGGTTTTTTCATGTTGAGATTTTCTGAGTTGCTGAGTGGTGCCAATAACGGCAATCACTCGACGTCATTTAGAATTTTTGTTGCGAACGGGCATGGCAAGATCAAGCTCGGATTGGACGTTTGTTTATCGTTATAGTTCAGCAATAAATTTGTCCTTTGCATTAGCCGCAATTCGCGTCGTCTATTCAAGAATCAAGTGCCGATAAAACATGCAGCGATTGCAAAATATATAGGCAGCTTATTTTTGAAAGTGGCGCAATATACCAGCTTGATAGTTTTTTTCAAGCAATATTTCGTGAAATTTTAAGTTAATAGCAATAAACAATCGCGTTTAGTAAAATCTAGTAGCTTTTGATTGATTATTTAATTAACTTCTTTTGGGTATTTTATTTTTTTCTTCTCTCTCATCTGCGTTGCCATCATCGTTTTTTTATGAACTCAACGTCTATGGCACTTTTTCGACTTCATGCCTGGAGCAATTCGAGTAAAGCGTAGCCCAATGATGTGATTTTCATGGATAATTGCGCACCGCAATTTCTTCCTGTTCTCATGCACTCTCACTCTTTGGTTTCTCGTATCAATGGCCTGGATACTTTGCGTGCTTGCGCTATCTTGCTGGTTTTGATGTATCACTATATGGTGTTTGTTAGTCATGAGCCTAGCTTCGGGTTCTTGAGTGAAATCGGCTGGGTTGGGGTAGACCTGTTCTTTGTCTTGAGTGGCTATCTGATAGGTAATCAAATATTCGCAGGTTTGAAGAGCGAACAAGGGTTTTCACTTAAGACTTTTTACGTTCGTCGCGCCTTGCGTACGCTACCCAACTTTTATGTGGTGCTGGCGATTTACTTTCTTTTTCCTATCGAAGCGGGAGGAAAGGCAGTCACGCCGCTATGGAAATTTTTAACATTCACACAGAATTTTGATTTAAAACCAGGTTCCGCATTCTCACATGCCTGGTCCCTCAGTATAGAAGAACAGTTTTACCTTGCTTTGCCTTTAGTCGCGATCGCTACTATTGCCTATCTAAAATCCGTGCGTGCGATGTGGTTGGTGTTGCTTGCTTCAATGGCAGGTGCTGCGTGTATGCGATACCTAATGTGGCAACGAGTCGGTGACGACTATACTCAGTATTATGTGCACATTTACTATTCAACTTGGTGTCGCTTTGATGAATTGTTACCCGGTGTTGCGCTCGCTTTGCTGAAGAATTTTTATCCTCAAATATGGTTGCGTTCGCTTAAACATGGGCACTTGAGTTTGTTAGGGGGCGCTATCCTGACTGGTGTTGCCATGTATTTATTCACTTTCCATAGCTATGTGGATGGGCAAGGTTTTTTGTGGTTCACCACGACCTTTGGCTATAGTTTATTAGCTGCGGGATTCGCCTTGTTGACCTTGGCAGGACTTAGCCCTAACTCTTATCTATATCGCTGGCGTATACCCGGTGCTTCAACTTTGGCCTTGTGGTCGTACGCGCTCTATTTAGTACATAAGCCGCTTATGAATGCTTTGATTCACCCATTTGAAGCTTGGGGCATCTCAGTTAAATCTGGGACGGGCATAGGTGGCATGTTTGCGCTTAGCATACTGGCGGCTTATGTCTTATATCGTGTCGTGGAAACACCCTTCATGCGACTGCGCGATCGCTATTTTTCCTACAAGTGATGTAGGTTTGTCCCGATCGGTTTTGCTACTTGACCCGCATTCTTTGTCTACGCGCCTGTAGTACTCTGGAATACTAGAACTTCGATTTTTTTTGTGTTTTTGTATGACATATAGCGTCGTTTGGTTCAAACGTGATTTGCGCTTGCATGATCATGCGGCTTTGTGTGAGGCTGTATCTCACGGCCCGGTTTTGTGTTTGTATGTGGTCGAACCAGGTTTGTGGGGACAGCCCGATGTAGCACGTCAGCATTTTGAATTTATTTTAGAAAGTCTGCGAGATCTGTACCTCGCGTTGAAGCAACATGGCGGACGTCTGCATGTGGTGACCGGCGAAATAATCGACGTGCTCACGGCTTTGCATGATCAAGCGCCGTTTCAGAATTTGTGTGCGCATGAAGAAACCGGAAATGCATGGACTTATCAACGCGATTTGGCAGTAGGGCGTTGGTGTCGAGAACATCAAATTAATTTCTTAGAATTTCGCCAGTTCGGAGTGGTGCGCTGCTTGACTGATCGCGATCATTGGAAGGCTAGTTGGGATGCGCATGTTGAACAAATTTGTTTGACTATTCCAATGCATATACAATTTGTCGATATGCCTTGGCAAGATGCCGAGCCACCGTCGGCGGATCGACTACAGTTAACTCAAGCTGACCCACCTCACAGACAACGTGGTGGACGACAGGCTGGCCTAGCAGTTTTATCGTCATTTTTACATGAGCGTAGCGCCAATTATCGCGGTGGAATTTCTTCGCCCTTGTCCGCGCCGGATGCTTGCTCGAGGCTCTCACCCTATTTGACTTTTGGTTGCTTGAGTTTGCGTGAAGTCGTACATGCGACTATACGGCGCATGGAACAACTGCATGAGAATGCTCTCATTTCAAAACATCCATCTGCTACACGAATGAAGCAAGGTTTGAATGCCTTTGTTAGCCGTTTGTATTGGCATTGTCACTTCATACAAAAACTGGAATCAGAACCAGAAATTGAATATCAAAACATGCATCGCGGCTACGACGGCATGCGTGAAGATGATTTTAGTCAGGTACATTTTCAGGCATTCATACAGGGACGTACCGGCTGGCCCATGGTCGATGCTTGTATTGCGATGTTACGCGAAACTGGTTGGATTAACTTTCGAATGCGCGCAATGCTGGTGTCAGTTGCTTCCTATCCCCTATGGCTAGATTGGCGTCCAGTCGGTGCGTGGCTTGCAACTCAGTTTTTGGACTATGAACCCGGTATCCACTGGAGTCAGATGCAAATGCAATCTGGCACAACAGGTATCAACGTGCCACGTGTCTATAATCCGATTAAGCAAGCGCATGATCATGATCCGAAAGGCTTATTCGTACGACGTTGGTTGCCCGCACTACGCAAGGTTCCAGATCTATTTTTGTTTGAACCATGGACTATGCCGGCGGATGTGCAGGCCGCGTGTGATATTCGGATGGGAAGCGATATCTCGTTTCCCTTGGTTGATATAGAGGTCGCGACGCGTGTGGCGAAAGCCAAACTATTTGCAGTGCGAGGTTTGTCGGAAGTTAGGGCTGGTAAATCGGCTGTGGTCAAGAAACATGGGTCGAGAAGTACGCGCAGTGTAAAGCAAGATAAAAGCAAGTCAAATGAACTAAAATCGAAGGCCGACAAAATCGCTACTGTCATTGATGATGTGTATCAACTCAGTTTCGATTTTTAATATTTTCAGTTAAAAATCCCGGTTCTTCTGATCACTAGACTTAAACCGCGAGACTTTTGAACCACGCAAAGCCTGATGCTTGGTTTTGCGACCAGTCACTCTTGCCCGCCACATTCTGAAGCTGGATGCTTTCATGGCGCGGCGCATCAGACGAATCACTGCGCTTTCATCTAAGCCGAATTGACGTTGAATGGCGTTGAAAGTGGTTCGGTCTTCCCACGCCATTTGTATGACTCTATCGACAATAGCTTGATCGATTTGCGGCATCGTCATTTAGGCTTTTTTCGCCCAAGCCATGCACCAGCCTTTGCCATTCACTTGCTTGCCACCCAATGCGGCGCAGTTCGCCCAGGCGTCTGCTGGTTTTCCTTGGTAGAGCATGCAGTTGCTGCAGTTTTTTCCGGCAGCATAAGCTGGGTATTTCTTGGCGTCGACTTTTGTTGCGTCGTGCTTGTAGCCGAGTGCTGTGGCAGCTGGCGCATTTTCGTCAACGTGGTTAGCTTGCGCGTTAGCCTTGAGCGCTACGCCCAGACTCAATGCAGCCGGGATCGTTTGAATAAGAAATTGACGACGTGAATTCATGATGATTTCCTTTGGTTTGTGGTGTTATAAAAGTGCTTTGATGATACGGTGTTGCGCCTAAAGTGCTAACTTCATCGTTTAGTTTCTGAATTTCTTTACTGATCCGCCTTACGCCATAGCGGGCGAATTTTCAAAAAGGCTTCATACAGATAATCTAAAACTCGAATTATCCATGCATGGTCTAAAAAAGAGGTGATCCATTTAAGTGCGGGCATTTGCCGCCACATCATGACGAATGCTGCCGCTCCGGATACTAGCATTCCATTTTCGTCGCGAGCATGCAATTTCGCGAGAGCTTGCGCTCGCTCAAGCTGTGTTCCCAAAGCTAGATCGGTACAGCGACTGGCATCAATCCAATCAATTCGTTCCGCACCTTGCCAATTTCTATAGGTAGCTATTTCCTTCGCGCACACAGGGCATGCGCCGTCGAAGTAGATGGTGCAGACTTTCTCAGTGTTGGGATGTAAGTTTGTCATTTCTTAACTCATATAGAATTATCTTGGCTTTTCTATTAATGCCGATAGGTGTCAATTCATGCCAACTTAGAATTGACTCAATGCGCTTAGCTTAGACCAAAGTGAAATCGTTGTCCAATATGTGAACCGTAAAAACATGTGTTATTATGAGTTTATTCGGTTCAATTGCGGTTCTTTTAAGTGGTTTTTCATACATGCGCCGAATTTGTTTCTCGTTATCGCTGATTTAACCCACACCTAAAGTGAGCCAAAATGCACAATGAACTTCAAAAATCCTCTTCTAATGAGATCAACTCCACCTACCGCAGTGGCGCTGCGGCTCGTTTGTCTGGCGTTCCGGTAGAAACCCTGCGTGTGTGGGAGCGCCGTTACGGCGTCACTGACCCGACCCGTTCTGAGCGTGGACAACGCCAATACTCGTTTGACGATGTCCGACGACTTGGTCTGATCAAGCAGTTAGTCGATGCAGGCAATTCAATCGGGGCGGTCGCCCATTTGGATTTGCAACAATTACTCGCGATGTTGAGTGCTGTTGCCAATTTGCCAGCAGGTCAAGCCCAAGTACAAGTGAGCAATGGACTTTTGCGGATCGCTTTAGTCGGTGTGATGTTGCGCCAGTCTTTGATTAATCTAAATCCTGAGCAAAGCAAACTGAGTTTGGTTCAGACGGCCTTTAATTTGAAACAAGCTGAGTTGCAGTTAAAGGATGTGAAGGTCGATGTACTGGTCGTTGAACAGGGCGAACTTACCGCTCCCGAAGAGCAGATCCCGCTTTTGAAAATTGCACAACAGGCATGCCATGCGACGGCTGTTTTGATTCTATATCGCTTTGCATCCAGCGATGCTATTCGACAAATGCGGCTGTCGGGGTTTCATGTCGCACGTATTCCGGCAGACATGTTGGAGATCGATCATTTGTGTCGCGTGGCCTTGGCACGCGCATTAACGCTGGTTGAACAGCAGGGGCGCATAGGGCGATCAAAAAAGAGCGTGATGAAATCCGATACGTCTCGTAGTAAACGTAATAACGCGATACCTGCACGCCTACTTGATGATGATAATTTGATGCATATAGCCAAGTTTGCCAACAGCATCCACTGTGAATGTCCAAGGCATTTGGTGGATTTGCTACAGATGTTAACTAGCTTCGAACGCTATAGCGCTCAATGCGAGAATCGAAACGAGGATGATGCGAGTTTGCATCGCGATTTGCATTACACCGCAGCACATGCACGTTCAGCGTTGGAACAGGCGTTGGTGAGAGTGGCACAGGCCGAAGGCATACAGTACTGAGATGGTCGATTCTCTGAAAGTCACAACATGAAAATGCGCAAAAAATCCGATCTGCCGAGCAAGTTATGTGTCACTTGCGGCTTACCGTTTAGTTGGCGCAAAAAATGGGAAAAGGATTGGGAATCAGTTAAATACTGTTCCGAGCGCTGCAGCCGCTCGCGGCTTTCTGGATTGGCGAAATCGCCATGAAAAAGTTCATTATCTATTGGTTTCGGAATGATCTTCGATTAGATGATAATCCTGCCTTAAATCATGCCTGTGGTTTAGCAGAGCGAAACGGTGCTGAGTTGTTGACGGTGTTTTGCCATACCCCAGCATACAGCGCATTGAATTCGTGTCAGACCAAATGGGGCTTCGCTCGCATATCTTCCCATAGGCGAAAATTTCTGCGTGATAGCTTGAATGACTTACGTTATCAATTACATCAGCATGGATTTGATTTGCTGGAATTGGATGGAGAATTGAGTGCGCAAACCGAACTCTGGACTTACATATATCGGCACTATGAATTGCAGACTATCGTCTGTGAAGAGATCGCTGCACCAGAAGAGATGGCACAGGTAGAGTCTTTACACGCATTGAAATTGCCAGTGCATACTCTCTTGCAGTCAACGATGTACGCGCCTGAAGATTTTGATTTTGAATTGGTGTCGATGCCTGATCAATTCACCGCATTCAGGCACAAGGTAGAGCAGGGAGCTTATTCTATTCGTCAGCCCGCAACGTGTGCGCTTTCGAATAATTTTGTGTTATCTGATCCTGGCTTGCTTGCGTTCTCAGTTCAAATGCAAAGTAAAGAAGAGGCATGTGTCGAGCATCCTGAGCAGGATAATCGGTCCTCTTTCCCTTATTGGACAGTCGAATTTAGTGGTGGAAGTCAGGCAGCTTTGCGGTATCTTGAAAGCTACTTTTCTACGGATAAAGCACACAGCTATAAGCAGACTCGGAATCAGTTGCATGGCACAGGATTTTCAACAAAATTTTCTCCATGGTTGGCAAGCGGTGCTATGTCCGCACCGCAAATTTTGGCGGCTTTGCGTAAATTCGAAGACGAACAAGGCAAGAGTGATGGCAGTTACTGGATTTGGTTTGAATTGCTATGGCGCGATTACTTTCGCTTCTTACATTGCAAATACGGTGTGCAGCTTTATCGTGCTAGCGGTTTATCAAAATCACCTGTGAGTTTGCCCGCGTTCGATGCGCAAAAATTTCAAGCATGGACGCAATCCAAATCGGGTGAGCCTTTGATTGATGCAGCCATGCGCGAACTTGCCACTACTGGTTATTTATCGAATCGTTTAAGGCAGCAAGTAGTGAGTTATTGGCTGCATGAACTTGGCGGTGATTGGCGCGTTGCGGCAGCTTGGTTTGAGTCGCAATTGCTGGATTACGATGTCTATAGCAATCAAGGTAACTGTCTGTATTTGGCAGGTTTAGGTACTGACCCGCGCGGTTACTTAGGGGGGCGCTGGTTCGACCCGCAAAAGCAGACGAAGCAACATGATGCTGATGGCGCATATCGCCGGCTTTGGAACACAATCTGAAAAAATATGAAAAATTCTAAGAAAAGAGTCCAAACCTTGCGCCTGATTTTGGGCGATCAGCTTAATTCACAACATAGCTGGTTTTCTCATCAGCAAGACGACGTGTTGTACGTGATGATGGAGGTAAGGCAAGAAACAGATTACGTCTTGCATCATGCGCAAAAGATTATTGCGATATTCGCAGCGATGCGAGAATTCGCACGGCGCTTGGAAACGGCAGGGCATCGTGTGCATTATTTGGCGATCGATGATGCTGAAAACCTGCATGCAATTCCCGCGAATATTGAAAAGCTAGTCTCTACTTATAAAGCCCAAGAGTTTCAATATCAAGCACCGGATGAGTACCGTTTAGATCAGCAGTTACAAGTATTCACGCAAAACACAGTGCTGCGCTGTCACATGTTCGATAGTGAACATTTTTTTACTGCACGAGATGAAGTCGGTAAGATTTTTGACGGACGTAAAAAGTGGTTGATGGAGCATTTTTATCGACAAATGCGCGCGAAGCATCAGGTACTAATGGCCGACCAGGATCCCGCAGGCGGCGCCTGGAATTTTGACCATGATAATCGCAAAGCCTGGCCTGGCTTGCCGTGGGAACCTGAAGATTTTCGGCCGCGTCATGACCATAGTGTGCTCTGGGCGTCCATCCAGAACGTTGGCGTGAAAAGCTTCGGCCAACCCAATGCGGCTGAGTTTGCTTGGCCTCTGCAAAGGGACGAAGCACTCGAGCAAATGCGGGCATTCGTCCGATTGGCGCTTCCGCATTTTGGTGATTTTCAAGACGCGATGAGTAGCAAGGCGTGGCGTTTATTTCATTCACTGCTGTCGTTCGCGTTGAACGTTAAGATGATCAGTCCGAGAGAAGTGATTGATGCTGTCGAAGCTGCATGGGCGAGAGGTGATGTATCCATAGCTGCTGCAGAAGGTTACATCCGGCAGATCTTAGGCTGGCGTGAATATGTGCGTGGTGTGTATTGGCATTTCATGCCCGATTATGCGCAAGAAAATGTGTTCGATCATCAAACCGAATTACCTGCGTGGTTTTGGACCGGTAAGACCAAGATGCGTTGTTTATCGCACGCCATCGGTCAATCTTTAGAGCAAGCGCATGCCCATCATATTCAGCGTTTGATGGTCATTGGAAATTTTTCATTGCTGGCAGGTTTGCATCCACGGCGCGTGCATGAATGGTACCTCGGTGTGTACATCGATGCGTTTGAATGGGTGGAATTGCCAAATACTTTGGGCATGAGTCAATACGCCGATGGCGGTGTGCTAGCAACCAAACCTTACGTTTCTAGCGCGGCTTATATAGATCGCATGAGTGATTATTGCAAAGGCTGTCACTACGATAAAAAACAACGCACAAGCGAAGATGCCTGCCCATTTAATGCTCTTTATTGGGATTTTTTCTCACGCAATGAAAAACAATTAGCGAACAATCCGCGTATAGGTATGGTGTATCCGCAATTGCGCAAAATGAGTCAAGAAGCGCGCCATGTTTTATCTGAACGTGCCAATTATTTGCGTCAAAATTTAAATGAATTGTGAGTTGTATATGAGTCGAATAAATCAAGATCAGCCGTCAGAAGTCAGCAAGCCTATCAAGTTGAATCCAAAAAAACTCTTGCTCAGTAAATGGACGGCGGTACACGTGCTTGCAAAGCAAAAACATTTTTTAGTGAACCGCGTAGTGCAGCCTGAAGACGTGAGTTTGCCGATTGTTGATATTGAGATCGAAGCGGTTTATTCGGGCGAAAAACGAATTATTTTTTGGCGCGAATTACAAGATGGCTCGCGTTGGAAGCAGGGTTGGGTGTGAGGATAGCTAGTGCAATGGAGAAATTCGTAGGGCGGGTGCAACCCGCGCCGCCTAAACGTAGACCGAGCGAGATCGATGCTTGTGCAGCGCGGGTTGCACCCGCCCTGCGAAAGAGTGTTACTTGTCATCGGAAACGCAACCGGATCGGCGTCATTCCTGCGTGCTTTTTAGCAGGAATCCAGCGGCTTAGATTGATAAAGGAGCGCCTCTGGCCTCCTGCATGCGCAGGAATGATCATGAATTTTACTCGTTTGTGTCAAGGTTCTAGTCTCTGAAAAAAGGTTTACCCATGCAATTACATTCTTTCCCTGAAGGTTTTCACGCATGCGTCATCGGCGCCAGTGGTGCGATTGGTGCTGCATTTGTCGCTGCGCTGCAAAATGATCCTCGTTGTGCCAAAGTGGTTGCGTTGCATAGAAACTCAGTGCCCGCACTAGACTTAAGCGATGCGAACAGTATCGAAGCAGCCGCAGCACACATCAAATCACAAGGCCCATTTCATCTCATTATTCATGCCGCTGGTATATTGCATCAACAAGAATTCATGCCCGAGAAAAAGTTGGGTGAATTGAATATGGCGCAAATGCAAACCACCTTCATGGTGAACACCTTTGGTCCTGCCATGATACTGCGCCATTTTTCACTCTTACTCGACAAGCAGCGCGGTGTGTTTGCTTTGTTATCGGCAAAAGTTGGCAGCATAGAAGACAATCGTTTAGGTGGTTGGTACAGCTATCGCGCCTCGAAAGCGGCTTTGAATATGATGATCAAAACGGCCGCAATCGAGATCAAACGGTCACAGCCAAATGCCGTCGTAATTGCCATGCACCCAGGCACAGTTAATTCAGGACTGTCGCAACCATTTCGTGGTGAGCAAATCGGCAGACCACCCGCGCAGGCAGTAAACGAAATGCTTGGAGTCCTCGATGGTTTACAGTCGGAAGATAGTGCGAGCTTTGTCAGCTATATCGGAGAGCGCTTGCCTTGGTAAATGGCGAGGGTAGAATGCAGTCCTTGTATGATGATCGTCGTCATTGTCTAATTCGCTTGAAAGAAACACTTCATGAAATTGAACTTGTCCGTAAAGAAAATAGATTTTCAAAGCTGGTTCAAGCGTGGTCTGTCGTTGGGATTGCTACAGCTTTTGCTCGCTTGCGCGGCAATTGATCCGAATCACATTTTGACTCGCCGCATCGGCAACGATGCACCGCCCGTTGGCGTCGCGCTCGACACAGATACACGGCAGCGTGCCTATGATTTTGTCTGGACCCGCGTGAATGAAGCCTATGTTGATCCAAATTTAAATGGTGTCGATTGGAAGAAAGTCGGACAGGAGTATCAACCTAAGGTCTTGAGCGCGCCGACTGACGAAGCGTTCTGGAAAAGTTTGGACAACATGGTCGGTGAACTGGGTGACGCGCATACGCGCGTACTATCTGCGAAACAGTATGCCTACGATAAAGACAAACGCAGCTATACGGTAGGTTTGGGCGTTGCCGATTTGGGTGGTGAGCTGATCGTGACTAGCGTTGCGAAAGACTCTCCAGCCGAAAAAGCAGGCATCGTTAAAGGCAATAAGATTTTAAGTATTGAAGGTGTCAAAGCGAATGATTGGTGGCAACTCAAATTGAGTAAGGCTCGCAAGAATTCGACAGAGCGCGCACGTTTTAAGACCGTAAAACGTATTCTCAATAGTGGCGATCTGGATGCGCCGTCAGACAGTATCGCATTACAAGTTGAACGCAATGACGGCACCCAGGCTGATGTCACTTTATTGCGCGCAGACTTACCACGTAAAGACAGTTTAAATAGCAAGATGCTAGCCGATGATCTTGGTTATTTGCGCTTGACAGGCTTTGATGCAGGCTTGAGCAAAGAGTTGGATATGACTTATGACAAAGTCAGAACCGCCAAAGGATTGGTGATTGACTTGCGGGGTAATGGCGGCGGCGCGCTTAATTTGTCGATAGCGATGATGAATCAATTGGTGAGTGGAAAAATTGCGATTGGTAAGCGCATCACTCGTACGGGGAAACCAGCTACTTTCTTTTTTGGTCTAATTAGTACCGGGAAATTAGAACTTGAATTGCAAGGCGTGAAGAACCCTTACTTAGGACCCGTGGTAGTGTTGGTCGATAGTGATAGCGCCAGTGCCAGCGAATTTTTTGCAGGAAGCTTGCAAAGTATAGGTCGTGCAAAGATCATCGGTGAAACCAGTTGTGGATGCTTGCTCGGCTATATGGGCTATGCCAATGTGCCGGGCGGTGGCGCATTAGCCTACAGTGAATTAGACTTCGCGCCTATTAATGGCAAACGCATAGAAGGTGTGGGCGTGATACCTGACCAAACCGTCAGCGTCACACGAGCGGACTTATTGCTCAATAGAGATGCAGGATTGGAAGCAGCAGTGCAGATGTTGAAAAATATGCAGCAGGAGAGTGTGATGAAACTGGCTAGCTCGGCTGAATTGAATTTTCAGAACTAATCTGAAGTTTTTGTAGCACTGCATTGATTTTTGGAGTTTGTGCTTTTTGCTCCTTCCACTTCAAGGGGAAGGCTGGGATGGGGATGGGTTTTAGTTGGAATCTTAGCGTTTTGCCGTGAAATTGAAACCCATCCCCTCCCTAACCCTCCCCTTGAAGGGGAGGGAACTTAACACTTGCGCAGCTTTGAAATTGAGTTGGCGCTTATCGTGCCAAGTTCGATACCATGACAATCAATTCATTAGGTATTATCGCCTTAAAAACTGAATAGCCGCCGTTCTTAAAACTTCAAAATCAATCCTCAAAACTCGCCAAATTTTGACGCTGGCGATTCACAATCAAGCGCGTAACATCAGGGCGAGAATAATGCCCAGTCACATCAAAATTTTGCCGTTCACGCCGAACTTGGTTTCGATCCAAAGTGGCGATCAATAAACACTCCTTATCAATAACAGGTTCGATAATCCAACTACCGTTTGGCGCTGCAATGCAAGAGCCGCCATTCGCTAGCATGTCTGGACAACGCGCCAAAATTTTATCTAGGTGCGGCGCGTCAGCTGGAATATCTTGTTTGCGCATCAAGCCCGACACAGCAATACTAAAACTGCGGCCTTCTTTCGCAATGAAGCGGGTTAAGTCTTCTGTATTTCGCAAATTACCAGGCCAAATTCCCACGTGTAAATCTTCACCTTGTGCATACAATGCCGCACGCGACAAAGGCATCCAATTTTCCCAACAATTTAATCCACCCACTGTAAAACCATCCAGCGCATGGGTACGCAAACCATGACCATCACCTGCCGCCCAAGTCAGACGCTCTTCATAAGTCGGAATTAGCTTACGATGCACAGAACCTATCAGCCCGTCAGCATCTATGTACACGCAAGAGCAATACACGCTATAACCAGTGCGATCTTTTGGCCGTTCCAAACAACCGAGCATGACAGCGATCTGATGTGTTTTCGCAGCCAGGCAAATACTATCCAAATCGCCCGCTTCAATATCAACGCCTTGCTGCACGTAATAGGCATGCAAATCTTTTTGTATATCATCATTAAAACGTGCACCGTCGGTCAGATCCAACCAGAATGGATAGCCTGGCAATAAGGTTTCACCAAAACAAACCAGCCGCGCTCCTTGCTTTGCTGCTTGCTGTATGTAGTCGACGATCTTTGCGGTCGTGGCTATGCGGTTGAGCCAGACCGGGGCGATTTGGGCTAGGGCGACGGTGATGTGGTCTTGCTGAGAAGTTTGCATGGAAGATTCCAGAGGATGTTTTTGAAGACAAGTAGATTCTGAGAAGGTAAAAATTTCTAGTCTGGCGTAATGACTTCTGAAACCAATAAACGATCAATACGATTCTTATCCAGATCGACGACCTCGATACGAAATCCAGCCCATTCGAAATATTCCGATGACTTGGGTATGTAGCCAAAGTGAGTTAAAACGAAGCCAGCCAAGGTATGGTAGGAGCCGGAGGATTCTTCTGGAAATCTAACATCGGTATCCAGAACTTCCCGAAACCGATCAAATGAAACTCCACCGTCAATCAGCCAAGATCCATCTTCACGCTGTACAGAGTCAGATTCTGGATTATTGTCGATGGCAGCGACATCACCGACTAAGGCACCAAGTACATCACTTAAGGTGACGATGCCTTCAATTTCACCATATTCATTAATGACTAAAGCTAACTCTGCACGATTTTTTTTGAATGTTTCGAGCAACTGCATTGCACTGAGGGATTCTGGTATGAAGAGCGGAGGCGTGACCGCCTCGGCAATATCGACATCGGCTATAGAGTGTTTTTTGATTGCCTGATCGAACAAATGCCCGCCATGAATGATGCCGATGACATTTGACAGATCGCCTTTGCAAACCGGAAAACGGCTATATGGGCTAGCAGCAATTTTTGCCAAGTTATAGTCAAGCGATTCTTCGATATCAATGAAGTCAATATCCATACGCGGCGTCATTAATGCTGCGACGCGTTGATCGTCAAGGCGCAGTGCGCGTGAAACGATTTCATGTTCAGTTTTTTCAAACAAGCCTGCATCCGTTCCTTCTTTAAGCATGCCAGTAATTTCTTCTTCGGTGACTGCATTATTCTTAGTTTGGTGTAATCCCAACAAGCGTAGCAAGGCTTCTGTCGTAATGGTCAAAATTTTGACAAATGGCCCCATGATGCGTGATAACCATTGCATTGGCGCAGCGATAAGTGAGGCGACCGTTTCTGGATATTGCATGGCAATCCGCTTTGGCAAAAGCTCACCCAGAATTAAAGATGAAAAAGTGATCCCCACCACCACAATCACTAAGGCTATTTCTCTGGAAAATTGCCCAATCATGGGCAGGTGTTCAAGTTTTGGCATGAGTTGTGCAACTAATGACGCTTCACCAAACGCACCATTGAAAATGCCAATGAGGGTAATGCCAACTTGTATGGTGGATAAAAAGCGACTTGGGCTGTCGGAGAGTTCTAGAGCCGCTTTTGCACCACGGCTGCCATTATCGGAAAGTTTCTGTAATCGGATTCGTTTCGAAGAAACTACCGCGATTTCTGACATGGCAAACAAGCCATTGACCAGAATTAAACCAAGGATAATCAATATGTCCATTGTAGGAGGGCACGTCGTATTGCCTTACCCCCATGTGTTAAGGAGCAGATATTGTACCCAGAATTTTCATTGGTGTATGGGATCATATTATTTGATGGGCACCAATCAAATAAAAGTGCTTGTTTCAGGAACACTTTTTTAGTAGGTCGTCCTATCAACGTGAACTTGCTTTGCTTCATAATCAAGAAGGCGCCACTAAAGTAGCACCTCGCCTCATTTCAAAAGCCAAATCTTGATGCGTTTATTTAAAAACAATGCTCAGGCGCAGGGAAACTCTTATCCTTGACTGCTACGACGTAGGCCTTAATCGCAGCATCGATATTAGTTTGACCATCCATAAAGTTTTTCACAAAACGTGCTTTACGACCTGGAAAAACACCGAGTAAATCATGCATGACTAAGACTTGACCAGAGCAGTCAGGTCCAGCGCCAATGCCTATGGTGGGGATGTGTAATAAGTCGGTGACTTCTTTTGCGAGAACTGCTGGGATTGCTTCCAATACCAACAAGGCAGCCCCAGCTTCTTGCAATAACTGCGCATCGGCTTTGAGTAAGTCGGCGGCAGCAGTAGTTTTACCCTGAACTTTGTAGCCACCTAACTGATGTACCGACTGTGGCGTGAGGCCAAGGTGGGCGCAGACTGGGATTGAGCGTTCAGTGAGGAATTTGATGATAGGGGCGATCCATGCGCCGCCTTCGACTTTGACCATTTGCGCGCCGGCTTGTATCAGTTGTACTGCATTGGCAAACGCGGTTTCTGGTGTTGGATAGGTGCCAAAGGGCATATCGGCGACCACGAAAGCTTTGTCATTGCCGCGTACTACGCTGGCGGTGTGGTAGGCGATATCGGTGTTGGTGACAGGTAGAGTAGAGCTGTGTCCTTGGCAGACCATGCCCAGCGAATCACCAATTAGTAAAATTTCGACTCCACAGCGATCCATCATGGCTGCAAAGCTGGCGTCATAACAGGTCAACATAGTGATTTTTTCACCTTGCCCGCGCAGGGTATTGAGTGTCGTGATGGTGACCGCTTTGCGGTCTTGTAAGTATTCAGCCACGATGTTTCCTTTGGTGTGAAGTTGATGAATTTTGAGGCTTAACTTCTAAAAATAAAATAAACAGCGCCTACTAAGCACAATCCTGCCCATACATAGTCTAGCGTAAATGCCTGATTCATACACATCATCAAAAATGGGACGAAGACCAAGAGTGTTAAGATTTCTTGCAGGATTTTGAGTTGCGCCAAACTGTATTGAGTGTACCCGATACGATTCGCTGGCACCTGGAGTAAATATTCAAAAAGGGCGATGCCCCAGCTGACAAATGCGGCGATATACCAGGCTTTGCTGTTGAGTTTTTTGAGATGCCCGTACCAGGCAAAAGTCATGAAGACGTTTGACAGTATCAGTAAGCCAGTGGTTTGGATGATGACCGGGATTTGCATAGCGGCTCTTGCTTGCACTTAAGGTTTTGGGCTACAGCTTACCGATGCCTTGATCCGCAACCGCAGGTGCGAATTCATGTGCAGCACCTTTTCCGGGAATTTCGATAAACGGGTCAAGCTGCAGCAATGGAATCAAGACGAACGCACGATCCGTCATCCGCGGATGTGGCACGGTTAAGTGTTCGGTATTGATTGTTTGCTGTCCATACAGGAGCAAATCGAGATCTAAGGTGCGTGGTGCGTTGCGATATGGGCGTTCACGACCACAGGCCAGTTCTAGCGCTTGTAAATGTTCTAGTAAAGTCTGCGCTTCTAAATCTGTTTCTAAGGCCGCGACGGCATTGATGTAGTCATCGCCACTGGAGTCTATCGGCGCGGTGACGAATAGCGACGAGGCTTGCTTGAGCTGTGTTTGGGGCAAACTGCGTAGCTTTTCAATTGCATACTCGACCATCGCTCGTGCATCGCCTAAATTGGCACCAATACCTATGTAAGCGCTGATCGTCATGGTTTTATTCTGCAGCATCCGCTTTAGGTCTGCTGCTTGCGTTTCGGTTCGGGCTGCGACGTGGTCTACGTTTTTTTGCTGGCGCATTTTCCGCTGCTTTTGTTTTTGGCTTGATGCTCAATAAACGTACGCGGTCTTGCTCATCGCCATTGATAAAGTCTGTCCACCATTCGCCCAACTCAGCATCGATTTCACCGGAAGCACAACGCAGTAATAAGAAGTCGTAACCAGCACGCAGACGATTATTTTCTAATAGTTTGTAGGGCGCTTTGCCGATGCGTTTTTCAAAGCGTGGTTGCATCGCCCAGATATCGCGCATGTCGGTACCGATTTTGCGTTGCAAGGCGAGGGCGTCGGTCTGCGTATTTAACACATCATCGGCAGCTAAATGTAACGCCGGTATCGCTAATTCTCCAGAGACTTTGTAAGCTTCCCATTTTTCTACAACCTGATGCCATAGGAGTGAGGCAAACAAAAATCCAGGAGAGACTGTTTTTCCTTGTTGTACACGCTCGTCGGTGTTGGCGAGAGCCAAAGTCACAAAGCGTTCGCCCAGAGGCTGTTCGAGTACGACATCGAGTAAAGGCATTAAGCCATGATGTAGGCCTTCTTTGCGCAATTGCTGTAAACATGCCATCGCATGGCCGCTCATTAAGAGCTTGAGCATTTCATCGAAGACGCGCGCGCTTGGCACATTATTGATTAAGGCCGCCATTACTTTGATCGGTGCGCGGGTTTCAGCATCTATCGTAAATTTTAATTTCGCAGCGAAACGCACTGCGCGCAACATGCGGATAGGGTCTTCGCGATAACGTAGTTCGGGTACGCCGATAATACGTAAAGTCTTTTTACGGATGTCTGCAATACCGCCATGGTAATCGAGCACCGTTTGACTGGCTGGATCGTAATACATGGCATTGATGGTGAAGTCGCGCCTTACCGCGTCTTCATGTTGTTCACCAAAGGTGTTATCGCGCAAGACGCGACCATGTTCATCTTTAGGCGCCTCGTGCTTAGCTGCGCCACGGAAAGTCGTGACTTCGATTAAGTCTTGCCCGAACATCACATGCACAATTTGAAAGCGGCGGCCGATGATGAAGGAACGGCGGAATAAACGTTTAACTTGTTCCGGCGTCGCATTGGTGGCGACATCGAAATCCTTGGGCTTTACGCCCAGTAACAAATCACGTACTGCACCGCCGACAATAAACGCTTTAAACCCATTATCTTGCAAAGTTTGCGTGACGCGTATCGCATTATTGGATACCAAGTCGGGATCGATGCCATGCTCTTTCGCGTTCAAGACTTTTGGCTTGTTTTTCTTAGCGCTTGCTTTGCCTTGATCGATGGTGTCGTCAGGATTTTTAACGCCTAAGATTTTGCGGATAAATTTCTTAATCATGCTTGGTTATGCAGCTCAAATAATTGTAATGTCGGCCAGCCATGTGCTTGTGCATGGGCTTGTAGTAGTTTATTCGGATTGGTCGCTATCGGGTGGGTCACGATAGAGAGCAAGGGAATATCGTTTTGTGAATCGCTGTAAAAATAACTCTTATTAAAATCACTCAGTTGCTTACCTTGTTGCGCTAGCCATGCCTTCAAATGCATGACTTTGCCGGGACCTGAAGTCGGCACACCTTGTAGTTTACCAGTCAAATTACCTTGCGCGTCTAAATGTGGTTCTGCTGCTAACAAATGTTCGACACCTAGAGCTTGCGCAATCGGTTGCGTGACGAAGCGATTAGTGGCGGTGATGATGGCGATCAAGTCGTTTTGATCTTGATGTTGCTTGAGTAAATCGTGTGCGGCTGGCAAGAGGGCAGGGTTGACCACTTCTTGCATAAATTGTGCATGGTAGTCATTCAATTGCTGACGGGGAAATCGCGCCAAAGTACCAAGTGCAAATTCTAAATATTCGACAGGATCTAAAGTGCCCGCCTTATATTGCTCGAAAAATTCCGCATTGCGACGTCCAAATTCTGCTGCATCGACCGCGCCAATGCGGCAGAGAAATTGACCCCATTCGTAATCCGAATCAATCGGCAATAGTGTGTGGTCAAGATCAAATAGTGCAATATTTTGCATAGATTGTTTACTCATAAGCACGCTCAATGTGCAGGTAAGTCAAAAAAATTATTCTGCATGATCTCTTTGTAATAATTCACGCAATAAGGGAAGTGTAATCGGGCGCTTGGTTTCTAGCGAATAGTGGTCAAGTTCGCCTAACATTGAGGTTAAAGAGCGCATATCTCGGCGGTAGTGTGTAATTAGATAGGGTAACACGCCTTGAGCTAATCCTATGCCTTTTGCCTGTGCTGCGCGCTCTAAGGCATCAATTTTGTCATCATCAGACAAACCTATCACTTGATAAATTAAACCCCAGCCGAGGCGGGTACGCAGATCGTCACGCACATTCAAAATCATAGGTGGGTGATTTCCCGATGCGACAAAGAATGCACCATTCGCACGTGCTTCATTGAATAAAGCAAAGGCGTCAATTTGTGCTGCGGCTGATAATTGATCACAATCATCCAGCAAATAGAGATCGATTTCTGGGCTATACCAAAAACACTCTTCGGGTGCATCTGCACTGATATAGCGTGTGTGCGGATTTTGGGCAATCGCGTGTAGCAGATGCGTTTTGCCAGCACCGGCTTCGCCCCACAAATACACGGATCGTTCTCCGTATTGGCTGGCCGTACGTTCGGAAAACAGGCACAAAATTTGCGCCAATTCCGCATTTTGTCCTACTACAAAAGTATCTAAAGACGGCGGTGTCTCCGCGTCCAGATCGAGTAAAAGCTGTCTCATTGTCATGAAAATCGTCAAAAGCCCGTTGTTACATCATTTATTGCATCATCTATGGTTGACGATAAAAGGAACTGTTTAAGTAGGACTTGCGTAAGTTTTTTGTTGCAACCGAAATCACGGCGGATGCTGGAAGTGCCACTAAAATACCGATAAATCCAAATAATTGGCCAAACGCCATTAAGGCAAAGATGACAGTGAGTGGATGTAAACCGATGCGTTCGCCAACTAATTTTGGCGTCAGAATAAAGGATTCTAAAGCTTGGCCAATACCGTAGATAATGCCAACGGCAATTAAACCTTGCAGATCACTAAACTGTAGAACTGCACTAACCAAGGCTAAGAATAAGCCTAATCCAAAACCAAGGTAAGGAATAAAGACTAGTAATCCAGTCAAAATTCCTACAGGCAATGCCAGATCAAATCCAGCGATAGTCAAACCGATAGCGTAATAACATGCCAACACTACCATCACCAAAACCTGGCCACGCAGGTATTGCGCAAGTAATTCATCGACTTCTTTGAACCATGATTGTGTTTGTGACAGCCAGCGCCTAGGAATGAAGTTATTCAAACGACGAATTAAGGCATGCCAATCAACCATTAAGTAGAACAGCACGATGGGAATCAGAATGAAGTTGGCGAGCATGCCAAGTACTGCTGTTCCACCGACCCGAATCGACGAAAGCACCGCTTTGCCGATTACATCACCACTAGTGGCCAGATGGTCACTGATAATCGCTTTAATACCCTCGCTATCGATACTGGCCTGTATCCCAAAGTCGTGCAGGATAGGGCTAACTAAGGTATTGAATTTGTTTAAAAATAGGGGAATTTGATTATGCAGCAGGGGAATTTGTTTTTGCAAAATTGGCACCATGATCAAGACGATAGCCAAGATACAGGCTACAACCAGTAAAATCATTAAGGTGGCCGCGATCGGACGTGGCAGATGTATCCCTTTGACTTTGACCTTGCAAAGCTTGTCGAGCCAAGGATTGAGAACATACGCCAAAATTGCCGCCACAATAAATGGCATCAAAATAGGGCCAAGTAAAGATAGCAAAAGTATAAATGCGAGTGCAACACTCAACCATGTAATGGTTTGCTTTTGATTGCTGGTCAGATTAAAGGGCATAGTCTTTTCTTGGTTAAGCCAATGTTGAAATCGCTAGTTTGCCTAAAAACTAGGTAAAACCTAGGTCAATTTGTTAAAATAGCGGTTTTGGATGTGCTGAAAATCGATTTTTAAGAATTTAAGCTAAAAAATAAGCTGAAATATAGATTTGGAACATCCTAGTTTCTGGCAATTCCGCTATTTTACCGCCTCAAGCCCCTACTGACGAATATCCTATGAGCACAAATACTCCTGTTTCTCTTTCTTATGCCGACGCTGGTGTCGATATGGTTGCCGGCGACGCGCTGGTTGATGCGATTAAACCATTCGCAAAACGCACGATGCGCGAAGGCGTAATGGCAGGTATCGGCGGTTTCGGTGCCATGTTTGAAGTCAGTAAAAAATATAAAGAGCCAGTGTTGGTTTCCGGTACGGATGGTGTTGGTACTAAGCTGAAATTGGCTTTCCACTTGAATCGTCACGATACCGTCGGCATCGATCTGGTCGCTATGAGTGTCAATGATATTTTGGTGCAAGGTGCGGAACCTTTGTTCTTCCTCGATTATTTTGCTTGCGGTAAATTGGATGTGGCAACGGCGACTGATGTCATCAAAGGTGTGGCATTTGGCTGTGAACAAGCTGGCTGCGCATTGATCGGTGGCGAAACGGCTGAAATGCCGTCGATGTATCCAGAAGGTGAATATGATTTGGCTGGCTTCGCGGTAGGTGCTGTTGAAAAATCCAAGATCATCGATGGCAGCAAAATTGTTCCAGGTGACGTGATTTTGGGCTTAGCGTCTTCCGGGATTCATTCCAATGGTTTTTCTTTAGTGCGCAAAATTATCGAAGTTGCGAATCCAGACTTGAACGCAGATTTCCACGGCCGTAGCTTGGCGGATGCTTTGATCGCACCAACCCGAATTTACGTCAAACCTTTGCTGGCCTTGATGGCGAGCATGGAAGTCAAAGGGATGGCGCACATCACTGGAGGTGGCTTGGTAGAAAACGTACCACGCGTATTGGGCGATAAATTGACGGCAATCCTAGATAGCAAATCTTGGGAAATGCCACCTTTGTTCAAGTGGTTGCAACAACATGGTGGCGTAGCCGATGCAGAAATGCACCGCGTATTTAACTGCGGTATAGGTATGGTCGTGATTATGGCGGCGGATCAAGCAGATGAGGCTCTGGCACAATTAGTCGCAGCCGGTGAAACAGTATTTAAGATTGGTACTATCCGTGCTCGTGAAGGTGATGAGCATCAGACTATCGTGGTGTAATGCAAGCTGCAATTAGTTTGAAATAAAAAAACGCACGTTGATCGTGCGTTTTTTTATGTTGCTCGGATAAATGCAACTCATCTATGGATGTAAAACTTCCCATAAGTTATCCCAATCTTCAGATTTAAACGTACCTTCACGTTTCAGGCTGATTTGTCCATTTGCGGAAATAACAAAATGACTCGGGTCGCTGCTAATGTTGCCAAATCCTTCAAGGGTTTCGGTGCTGCCGCGCCAGATGAGGGGGAATTGTTGATTCTTCGGTACGCTAGCAGCGACAATTTTAGCGTACATCTCAAAATCGGCCTTAGTCTTATCAATATTAATCCCAATTAAGACGAAATTTTTCGCTGCATTGTCTCGAAAAAATTCCCGCATTAGCTTCAAATCTCTTGCGCACACTGTACATCCGCCGCTGTAAAAACTGATTAATACCGTTTTCCCCGCATAATCACGCAGATCTATTTTCCGACCTAAATAGTCAATGCCACTGAGTGCGAGTTTGGGGCTGACTTTGGCTTGTTGCGCCGTAGCGTGAAAACTCAATAAGGAATTTAAAGTTAAACAAAGGAGCAAGCTCATGCAGGCTCGTAAATATCGGGTTTGAATTGGTGCGCGCATTATTTGTTTCGCAAAAAAAGTTAAAGTTATTGCTTAGTCGAACTTATCTGAAAAAACTTACGCACAATATCGAAATAAATTAAAAAATAGTCTAAGAAAAGCCCGCGTATGAAATCCGGGCTTTGTTGTGCGGCTGTTAATTGAACGAGACTTACTTGCGTATGCGATTATTTCTCCAAGGATGAGGATCTGGATCGATAATTTTGCCGTCAATTTGGAAAGGGGCAGCAGGGACGGCAATGCCAGTGATAGCGCATATGCCAGACTTACTATAACTTGCAGCATTGGCTAAAAGTCGTTCACTCAATGAACCCAATTCATTATCAAGGTCATCACTAGCTGGACAAGTGGGTGCGAAACCATTGACATAGCCCCCTTTGCCTGCATCATTTACGCCATCAAATTCAATCGCAAAATAAGCCGTGCCACAGTTATCGGTTTGCGTGAAGCCATAGGGCTTGCCGCAAGTTGTGCCGCCTATGGTGATCACTTTTACAAATGGAGACAGCCCATTGATGATGGATTCACTGGCAGAGCAGGTGCGAGCCGTGGTTAATACAAAGACGCGCGACAAGTTCAATTGAGGCAAATCTTGTCCAGAGCGCGATTTGTTAGTGAATAGAAATTTACTTTGAGCGGTCCAATCGGTATGTTTGTCGTTGTATTGAAGTTGTTCAAAAACACGACCCTGTGCTTTACTGCCTGCAATCATAGACGCTACTTCATTCGCGATATAGATATAACCGCCGCCGTTGTAGCGTAAATCGATCACAAGATCATCAATACCTTGTTGTTGAAAATTGCGTAAGCTGTTGACCAAAGGATCAGATGCTGTTGCGATATGATCGGTGAACACGATGTAGCCTAAACGGCGATTTTCGGGGGTAGTGATGATTTTGTTCTGTAGAACCGGCTGTGTTGTAACGGTTGTTGCCTTCAAATCCACAAAACGAGTCGTGCTGGCACCAACCTCCTTGATTTCAAATCGAGTTGTGGTTTGCGAGCTGGTCGGGTAGAGGGCTGCAACTTGAGCGTCATAACTTAATTGACCAATTGGCGTGCCGTTCAGGCCTACAATTTGCGCGCCGCGCTTAACTTTTTGCAAGTCTGCCGGGGAGTTTGGTTGGATATAGCTGACACGTAATTGATTATTTTGGTTCACCAATTTATAGCCAAAACTGACATCTTCACCTGCTTCAAAATAGCCATCTATCTCACTTTTTGGTGCGGTGAAACTGAAGCGGTCATTTTGTTTAACTAACAGTGCGTCGAAATACAATTGAGGAGTGCTGTAGTTGGCTGGTGGTACGTCAACAATCTGTTTGTACCAAAGATACACATCATTTAAATGCGCGCGAACCCAGCTTTTTTCGACTGCCGCTGTACAAACATTGGCATAGAGGGATGGCGCGCCAATGCTGCTACCTGTTGGTGTTCCTGTACCGGTAGTATTTCCTGTACTACTTGAATTCACGTTGCCAGCGACTGAGCAAAACGCACTATTTTGAGTACACAAACTCGTGTTGTTGGAAGAGCTTCCACTACCGCCGCCACCGCAACTGCTTAGAAGGGTCGTTAGTAATATGGTGCTAAGAATAGAAGCGTTTTTCTTGGACTTATTCATCATTGTAAATACCTATATCAAATAGCATTTTTTTTATTGGCGGTTTCATAAAAAGACAAGTAGTTATAATTGTCGTTTTTAGAAAGCATTGATGCTGGCCAGTATAATCTATGTTTTATGCAATGGTGTTGTTTAATGCTTGAAAAAATAATAATTTAAGCATTAGATTCGACTCCAAATTACTGGTAGAAAATATGACTCAAACACGATGCTCTTGGGCTAACCCAGCTAACTCTTTATATTTGGATTATCACGACAAGGAATGGGGTGTACCTTGCCATGAAGAGTTACGTTTGTTTGAAATGCTTAATTTAGAAGGTGCGCAAGCGGGCCTGAGTTGGGAGACTGTGCTAAATAAACGCGAAAATTATCGACTTGCTTTTGATCATTGGGATGCACAAAAAATATCTCAGTACGACGAAAAAAAAGTGGAGGCTCTAATGCAAAATGCCGGCATCATTCGTAACCGCCTCAAAATTCAAGCAACGATAACCAACGCGAAGTCGTATTTAATGCTATGCAAAGAATTCGGTAGTCTCGATAGCTATTTGTGGGCGCACGTTAATCGACGACCAATTGTTAATACGGGCGAACGAATTATTACAACGGAATTGTCTGATCAGATTTCTAAAGATCTGAAAAAACGCGGCTTTAAGTTTGTGGGCTCGACGATTGTTTATGCTTACATGCAGGCGATTGGTATGGTAAATGATCATGCTCATGATTGTGCTTTTCGTTTCAATGCCGAAAAAACAAAGTAGATGATGGCTAAAAAAAATACGCAAATAATTCCAGTACCGGCTCACCATCCAGATGTGTTTGTTTCCGAGTTTCGGGGCGTGCGATCTCTTCATTTGGCGAGTGCCGTGAATAGTGATGTGAGTTGCGCGCCAATACAAGGCTCTATGCGCCTGGCAGTGCCTGATCAAATTGAACTTGAATATGTGCAGCAGATGAATTTATGGATGTTATTTAATATGCAGCCTAGACATATTGTGCAACTTGGATTAGGGGCCGCTGCTTTAACTAAATTCTGCTACCGGTATTTTCCAGAGGCACAGGTGACGGCGGTCGATTTAAATCCTAAAGTCATCGCTATGTGCCGCGAGCAATTTAAATTGCCTGAGGATGATGAACGTTTGCGTGTCATAGAGATGGATGCGTTTGATTTCGTGCGCAATCCCACTCGTCGCGGCAAGATCGATGTGATACAGGTGGATCTATATGACGCAGAGGCGGAAGGACCTGTATTGGATAGTCCAGAATTTTATCAAGCCTGTGCAGATTGTTTGAGTGATGAAGGTATGTTGACAGTCAATTTGTTTGCAAACGATCAGCAGCGCGCCAAAAATATCGCTGCCATGCAAGCATGTTTTGAAGTCGTAGTGTGGTTGCCGGAAGTACATGACGCCAATGTGGTTGCAATAGGCTTTAAAAGTGCACCTGAAGTTGACTTCGAATTGTTATATCAGCGGGCGGCCATATTGCGGGTAAACTACAAATTGCAGGCACCTATTTGGGTCAATGGCTTAAAAGCTTGGATGCAATCTGAATAATTAAAAACACGTATGTGATGTTTATCTTGGGAACTATATTTGTAAAGTAGACTCAGAGCTTGGTTGAAGTCAAAGACTTGATTGGGAAAAATGCTCTGCTAAAGCGATACTCTAAATTGCGACATTTACCTCTAAAATAATTTTGTAGTAATAATTTCTAATGGGATAGGTATGAACTTTACGCCACGATTACAACTAATTGCATCCGCTTTAATAATTTCTAGCAGTCTTGTTGCTCCCTCTACGTTTGCGCAAAAAGCACCTAGTGCCGCAGCCAAACTGAGCCCTGTGATGCAAGCCACAATAGAACGTATTTCTGCGGAATCTATGCGTGGCCATTTGACTTTTCTTGCCTCAGATTTGTTAGAGGGGCGCGACACACCATCGCGTGGCTTGGATTTAGCAGCGGAGTATATTGCCGCACAATTTCGAGTTATTGGCTTAGAGCCAGCAGGTAATGACGGTTATTTTCAAACGGCAGACTGGAATGTATTAAAGAAAGAATTACGTCGCCGCCCTGGTGCACCAGTGCCACCAGCCGAAGCTGAGCCTACGTCGCCAACTATCGTGCGTAACGTAATCGGTGTCTTGCGTGGTTCAGATCCGGCGTTGAAAGAGACTTATGTGCTGGTGACGGCGCATTACGATCACATAGGCATGAAAGCGAATGCTGAAGGAGATAAGATTTTTAACGGTGCCAATGATGATGCTAGTGGCACGGTTTCGGTAATTGAGTTAGCGAAAGCTTTTGCGGGTATGAAGGATCGTCCAAAACGCAGTATCGTTTTCATGACTTTCTTTGGTGAAGAAAAAGGATTGGTAGGTTCACGCTACTACGGCAAGAATCCGGTCTTTCCGATAGAAAAAACAGTTGCCGGTATCAATATTGAGCAAGTCGGTCGTACCGATGATTCAGAAGGCGCTCAAGTCGCATCAGTGGGCGTGACAGGTTTTGATTTTTCCGAAGTCGGTGCCATTATCAAACAGGCGGGCGACAAGACAGGTATCCATGTTTGGAAACATCCAGTGAATAGTGACAAGTATTTTGGTGCTAGTGATAACCAAGCCTTGGCGGATCAGGGTATTCCAGCACATACGATCAGTGTGGCTTATGGTTTCCCTGACTACCATGGTTTAGGTGATGAAGCGAACAAGATCGATTACGAGAATATGGCGAAAGTTGATCGCGCTGTTGCGGTTGCCATTGAACATATCGCTAACAGCAAAGATGCACCCAAGTGGGATGAAAAAAATCCTAAAGCTGCTAAATATTTGGACGCGTGGAAGCAAGGCAAGACCAACAAATAATTTCTGGAAACTTTGTTTGAATGACTAATTAAAAACGACTTAGGTGATGGCTCGCTTAGGTCGTTTTTTTATACAAGTGTTTCGTCATATACGTTCGTAACCTGATAAGAAGAAAAAATGAAATCTATGAAAAAAACGGTGTTAGCTCTCAGTGTGTTTGCAGTCATTACTTCTTCTGTACAAGCAGGGGATAAATCCAAAGATGCCAATTGGCCACAAGCGCGTTTTGAGCAAAATCATTATCAGAGCACCAGCACGGTTGCAGATGTGGCGCAGTTCATGGCGGAATTGCAGAAAAAGGATAAATCCTTGAGTCGATATCAGCCCAAAAAAGCGCCGCTCACCACGGAGACGGGGCAACCCTTAACTGCCTGGCGCCTCGCTTCGACGGGGAAAGATCCTTTGCATGTATATATCAATGCTGGTATCCACGCGGGTGAAGTGGAAGGAAAAGATGCGATGCAAATTATCTTGCGCGAATTAGTGCAAGGGAAGTATCCAGAAATCCGTCAGTCGATAGAAATCGTGACACTACCAACTTATAACGCTGACGGTGCTGATGCCCAAGATCCCTTAAATCGCCGTCATCAGCCAAATCCTGCAGGTGGCGTAGGGCCGCGTGAAAATGCGTTTGGGATAGACCTGAATCGCGACATGATGAAAGCGGCTGCCGCAAATACGCGTTGGATGCTGGCGATGTATCAAGACTTTCAGCCGGCGGCGGTATTTGACTTACACACGACCAATGGCAGTTATCACGGCTTTCATATTACTTACGAGCCAGCTTGGGCGACGGGTGGCGACGCGTCTTTACAAGGGCTTAATCGCAAGATGCTGACCGATGTGCGTGCCACCATGCTGCCGCGTGGGATGCCAACCTATGATTACGGCAATTTTCGCTACGACAAAGATAAGCAGATTGATGGTTGGGAATCGGCTTTTTCTACGCCTAATTTAGTCAGTAATTACCCGACGCTGCAATATGCTTTGGGTGTTCTGGTCGAGACCTATGTGTATCGTAGCTATAAAGAACGCATAGAAGATAATCGCCTTTATGTGGTGGAATTATTGCGGTGGCTAGCGGCAAATAAAGAGCAAGTCAAACGTGAACAAGTCGCCGCGAAAGTACGTTGGGCTGATCAATGGAAAAATAATGACGCGCGCCTGCCATTGCGTACTGAAATGACTTTGGCGGAGACCTATACTTTCGATGTGGTTGATCCGGTTAAAGATGCTAACGGCCAAATCATAGGCGAAAAATCGCGCACCAAAAGGGATTTGCCCGCCTATGTTGCCTTCAAGGCCGTCGATGAAATTCGCGTACCGCAAGGCTATCTGGTTGATCCAGCTTATGCCGAAAAACTACGCCCGATTTTGGAAGCGCATGGTTTGAAAGTGCTGCCTGGTTCAGCACGCCCTAAAGATCAGGCTTTGATGTATTTCCACGAGACTGAACGCAACATCGCGAAGGATACTTTCCAGGGAATTTTTACTGCTCAAATTAAAGGGCAGTGGAAAGAGCAGATTCCCGAGAAACGTGCCGGCTATAGCTGGACTAATGAGACTTTAGATAAAGCCATGTATGTGCCTTTGAATCAACCATTAGGTCGTTTAGGTTTTTATCTGCTTGATCCGCGCAGTGGTGATGGGCTGGTGTACTGGGGCTATTTGCATGCCTATTATGCTAGAGGTAAAGGCATGTGGGGCGAGCCGCCGCGTCAACCGATTTTGGCAATTGGTGGCAGCGCAAGTGGCGCTGAGCGAGCAGCAGATGCGCGAAAACCGGAGCGGGTGCAAGAATAGGGTTAGTGAATAGCGTTCAATGGAATAACGAGAAGATTTCTTTTTACTAAAGCTGGTGCTGCATGACGATAGAGAAACGACATTTTGCTGGTTTTTTCTGATCCTTCAGCGAAATCGGTAAAGAAATGAGCTACAGTAGGCTGGTATCTCATAGCTCTTATTTCATGCATGAAACCAGTTCAGCAATTACATGTGGATTCCAATCCTAGCGAAGCCGACTTGATGCAGCTCAAGTTAGGTTTGCAGGCCTACAATCGTCAGGCCGTTGGCCAGCGTGATCTTCAAGCTTTGAATCTGGTGTTGCGCAATCAAGAAGGTCAAGTCCTTGGTGGCCTTATTGCAGAAACAATTTGGCAATGGCTGTTGATCCAAACGCTGTGGCTCAGTGAAGAGGTTAGGGGGCTTGGACAGGGCACGCTATTGTTGTCGACCGCTGAGCGTCTGGCGCTTGAACGTGGATGTCTGTTTGTAGCGCTTGAGACCTTCAGCTTTCAGTCTCCACGGTTTTATTACCAGCAAGGTTATCGCGCCTATGGTCAATTGGATTATTTCCCCAAAGGGCATACCCGCTTTTCTTTATGGAAGCCGCTGCAATCGCCAGCGACCTTGGGCATGGCTGAAGTTGATCGTGACAGTCAGGCGATTACCCAGTTGGTGCCCCAAAATACTGTCAACATCGAGCAAAGTTTCTTCGCTCTGCTTTACCAGACCAGTCTTGATATGTTGGAGCGATATGATCTTGACAGCCTCTTGCAGACTATCGTCGATCAAGCCTCATTGATTTTGGACTCCCCCTATGCTGAATTGATGTTGGTCGATGCGGATGAGTTGGTTGTACGAGCATTCACACGAAATCAGACTTATTTGTTAGGTGATAGGGTGCGTCGTGGCGAAGCCTTGGTGAGTTGGCGTGCTCACGACACTGGCATGCCGGCAATCATCGATAATTATTCGAAATGGGCAGGGAAGCGGGTGGTGTATGGTGACGCCGAGTTGTTTGCGGTGGGCGATTTTCCTATCATGGCGGGCGATCGCTGTCTCGGGGTTTTAGGTTTGGGGCGTGTGCGGCCCGGACATGCTTTTTCTCCGATCGATATCGAGAATGGTATGCGCTTTTCGCGTTTGGCCGCGATGGTAATCGATCACACGCAGCTACATGAAACCGCACAGAAAGAGATTGCAACACGTAAGTTGGTAGAAGACGAATTACGTCAACGCAACCGGCAACTAGCCGAGCAAAACAGCGAGCTCGATGCTTATGCACACAGCGTGGCTCATGATCTCAAGAATCCGCTTACGAGCATACTAGGCACGATTAAAATTGTAAGAGCCAAAATACATGAACTGCCGCTACAACAATTGCAGGTCATGCTGGGTATGGCCGACCGTAATGCTGCCAAAATGCAAGAGATTATTGAAGCGCTGCTGCTGATGGGGAGTGTGCGTAAGGAATCTGACTTGGAGATGCAAGAGCTCGATATGGTGGCGATTGTAAAAGAGGTGCTACAACGCCTTGAGGCACAAATACATGAATCTGCTGCCATCATTGATTTTACAGACTTTTTATTGCCAGCTATGGGCATGCGTGCTTGGGTGGAACAAGTATTAATAAATTATCTGAGCAATGCCTTGAAGTATGGCGGTGAGCCACCGCACATAGAAATTTCTTGTTCAAAGGCAGCAAATGGGATGGTGCGTTATTGTGTCGCTGATCGCGGACCTGGCGTGAGGTTAGAGGATGTTCCAGGCTTATTTGAGGCTTTTGAACGTTGTGGGAATCAAAACAAAGAAGGGCATGGTGTCGGTTTATCATTGGTCAAACGCATTGTGAACAAGCTGGGTGGTGATGTGGCGTATCGAGCAAGAATTGATGGTGGTAGCGAGTTTAGCTTTGAGCTGCCAACGGTGATACTTTCTTCGAAGCTGGATTGAACGATCATTTGTGCTTGATTTGTTAGAAAATAGAATAAGAATTGTGACTGCCCGAATGTGAAAATATCGGGAAAATCCTTGTTCGGATATCGGCATATACAGTGTTTCGCGGTATAATCTCGCCACTAGATCGGGAGAGAGCTGAGCAAATAGTCATTTTGCAGACGGCCGCCGAAGGGGCTAATACCCAACAAACTCTCAGGCAAAAGGACCGATCAGCGGGGTTGTGTAAAAACTCCCCTACTCTGGAGAGCGGTAGCAGTGCGCGGAATTATCAGGCATTGAACTACCCACCGAAGGTGCGACGAGAATCATTGAAAGATGACTTCTCGTAATCTCTCAGGTACCAGGACAGAGGGGTAGCGAATGATTGTTATTTCTTGAATTCAATTCGAGAAGTGATCAAGTAGCATACGAAGCAGGTTTCGAACGTCGACCTTATCGTGTGTTTTTTTTCGTCCCTTTTTTTGTCCATAACGGTACTGAGGCTCTCACATGACGCAAGCAACTCTTAAAGTAACCCCCTTGAACGCAGCACATCGTGCCGCCGGCGCGAAGATGGTGGATTTCGGTGGCTGGGATATGCCGGTGAACTACGGCTCTCAAATCGAAGAGCATCATGCTGTGCGTACTGACGTCGGTATGTTCGACGTTTCCCATATGTGTGTTGTTGACCTCAAAGGCGAGAATGTCCGTAGCTTTTTGCGCGGCTTAGTTGCTAATAACGTCGATAAATTACAAGTGTCCGGTAAAGCGCTATATTCAGCGATGTTGAAACCTGAAGGTACCGTGATCGATGATTTGATCATCTACTTCATGAATGAAAGCTGGTTCCGTCTGGTAGTCAACGCCGGTACAGCAGAAAAAGACGTGGCTTGGATGAATGCGCACAATGCAGCGACCAATGCTGGCATCACGATTGCACAACGTCGTGATGGCGCAAATTCCTATGGTTTGATTGCAGTCCAAGGCCCTAATGCACGTGCTAAAGCATGGGAAGTATTACCAGAAACCAAAGCAGCCAGCGCAGAAATGAAACCATTTAATGCGGTAATTGTTGATGGCACAGCTTTTGGTGAAGTGATGGTGGCGCGCACTGGATACACTGGTGAAGATGGTTTCGAGATTGCTGTTTCTGCTGAACGCATCACTGACTTGTGGAATGCTTTGGTCGCAGTTGGCGTTAAACCAGCCGGCTTGGGCGCACGTGATACTTTGCGTTTAGAAGCGGGTATGAATTTGTACGGTCAAGACATGGATGAAACAGTCAATCCATTGAATGCAGGTTTGGCTTGGACGATAGATCTGGTTTCTGAACGTGATTTCGTCGGTAAAAAAGCTTTGCAAGAGCAAGGCCAAACACAACAATTCCTCGGCTTGATTTTGCGTGAAAAAGGCGGCATCCTCCGCGCACATCAAAAAATCATTACCGCCCATGGCGAAGGTGAAATCACTAGCGGTACGTTCAGTCCGAGTATGCAAGAAGCGATCGCCTTAGCGCGTTTGCCTATGGGCGTCGCAATTGGCGATACCGTACACGTACAAATTCGTGATAAACAATTAGCAGCAACTGTAGTGAAATTGCCGTTTGTGCGTAACGGCAAAGTTCTTGTAGCGTAATTCATTCGTAATCTATTCTTAAATTCGTTTAAATCTTAAAATTTCTTGGAGAAAAACATGACAGTTCCAGCAGATCGTAAATACACAGAATCCCACGAATGGGTACGCGTTGAAGCTGACGGCACAGTGTCCGTCGGTATTACTGATTTCGCACAAGATGCCTTGGGTGATATCGTATTCGTTGACTTGCCAAAAGTTGGCGCAACTTTGGCTGCTGGTAAAGATTGCTGCGTTATTGAATCTGTTAAAGCTGCTGGCGATGTGTATGCACCAGTTGCAGGTGAAGTGGTTGCAGTCAACGACGCAGTCGTTGATGAGCCTGCTTCTATCAATACAGGTGCGTTTGACGCTTGGTTGTTCAAACTGAAGCCAGCGAATGCAGCAGATGTTGATGCTCTCATGAGCGCAGAAGCTTACGCAAAAAATATTGGTTGAGTTTTCAATACCCCTCGCCCGCAAGCGGGAGAGGGGCAGGGGTGAGGGTGGTGTTTATTTGTGGATCGCCTGTGAATGAGATTCATGAGCGTTTAATCTTAGGACTTCCTCGTGAATTGTTTGTCTTTACTGAACCTCCCTCACCCTAACCCTCTCCCGCTTGCGGGAGAGGGGATCAAGCTAGAGTCCCGCAGGACGGCTGCTCCCAATTGTTGAATTTTGTTTTATTACCCAAAAATACCATGACACGTACTAGCCTTTCCCAACTTGAGGCACATGATGCCTTTATCGCCCGTCATATCGGCCCATCTGAAGCAGAACAAGCTGCTATGCTCAAAGTGTTGGGCTATGCGGATCGTACCGCTTTGATCGATGCGATTGTTCCAGCAAACATTCGTCGTAAGGACGTTTTGCCTTTGGCTGACTTCACTGAGGCGAAATCTGAAACTGAAGCTTTGGCAACCTTGAAAGCATTGGCGAGCAAAAATAAAGTGCTCAAGTCGTTCATTGGTCAAGGTTATTCCAACACGCACACGCCAGGCGTGATTTTACGCAATATTTTTGAAAATCCAGCTTGGTATACGGCCTACACGCCATACCAGCCAGAAATTTCTCAAGGTCGCTTGGAAGCGATTTTGAACTTCCAACAGGTCATCATGGATATGACAGGCATGGACATCGCAAATGCGTCTATGCTCGACGAAGGTACAGCCGCTGCAGAAGCGATGACCTTGATCCAACGTGTTGGTAAATCCAACTCTAACGTGTTCTATGTAGCGCATGACGTCTTGCCGCAAACGCGTGAAATCATCGAAACACGCGCTAAACCTTTGGGCGTGGAAGTACGTACATTGACAGGCAATGAAGCCATCGAAAACGAATGTTTCGGCGTACTCTTGCAATACCCAAGTGTCGACGGTGAAATCCGCGACTACCGTGAATTTACAGCTGCCGTACATGCTAAAGGCGCGATGGTGATCGCTGCTGCAGATTTGTTGGCATTGACCTTGATCGAAGCGCCTGGCACATGGGGTGCTGACGTCGTCGTCGGTAACAGCCAACGCTTCGGTGTGCCGCTCGGATTCGGTGGACCACACGCTGGTTACATGGGCACGAAAGATGCATTCAAACGTTCTATGCCAGGTCGTTTGGTCGGTGTGACTGTCGATGCGCAAGGTAAGCAAGCTTACCGTTTGGCATTGCAAACACGCGAACAACATATCCGCCGTGAAAAAGCGACTTCGAACATCTGTACAGCACAAGTATTGTTAGCGGTGATTGCTTCGATGTACGCGGTTTATCATGGCCCAGCAGGTTTGAAACAAATCGCGCAGCGTACACATCGTTTGACAGGAACGTTCGCAGCAGGTTTGAAGCAGTTTGGCGTTTCGGTTGCCAATGCTTCGTTCTTCGATACATTGACGATCAATGTCGCTGATGCGGCAGCAGTGCACGCAGCAGCACAAGAAGCGGGCTACAACCTGCGTCAAATCAGCGCAACACAAGTCGGTGTGTCTTTCGACGAAACGACTACGCGTGCTGATGTCGAAGCATTGTGGAAATTGTTTATCACGACGGTAGCACCAATCGACTTCACTTCGATCGAAGCGAATGTCGCGGATGCCTTCCCAGCAGCTTTGGCGCGTACCACAACTTACTTGACGCACCCAACATTCAACCGCTATCACGCAGAACACGAAATGCTGCGTTACTTGCGTAGTTTGGCGGATAAAGACTTGGCTCTCGATCGTACTATGATTCCGCTCGGTTCTTGCACCATGAAGTTGAATGCGACGTCGGAAATGATTCCAGTCACATGGCCAGAATTTTCGAATATGCACCCCTTCGCGCCGAACGATCAAACTGTTGGCTATCGCGAAATGATTGATCAGTTAGAGGCGATGTTGTGCGCAGCGACTGGCTACGATGCCGTGTCCTTGCAACCAAATGCGGGTTCACAGGGTGAATACGCAGGTTTGTTGATTATTCAGGCTTACCATCAATCTCGCGGCGACGCACATCGCAATATCTGCTTGATCCCGTCCTCCGCGCACGGTACTAACCCAGCGTCTGCTTCTATGGTCGGCATGGAAGTTGTGGTGGTTGCTTGCGATGAAAATGGTAACGTTGATTTGGTTGACTTGAAAGCCAAAGCAGAAAAGCACAGCGCCAATTTGGCAGCAGCGATGGTGACTTACCCATCCACACATGGCGTGTTTGAAGAGGGTATTCAAACTTTGTGCGAAATAGTTCATGCACACGGCGGTCAAGTGTATGTCGACGGCGCGAACATGAATGCATTGGTCGGCGTAGCTGCACCAGGTAAATTCGGTGGCGACGTTAGTCACTTGAACTTGCACAAAACATTCTGTATTCCTCACGGTGGTGGCGGACCAGGTGTTGGACCAGTTGCAGTGGGCGCGCATTTAGCAAAATTCCTGCCGAACCAAAAGTCGACCCATTATATACGTGGTGAAGAAGGCATCTCTGCAGTCAGTGCTGCACCATTTGGTTCCGCTTCTATTTTGCCAATCTCATGGATGTACATCGCCATGATGGGTGCAGAAGGCTTGAAAGCCGCGACAGAAACAGCGATCTTGGCAGCGAACTACATCGCGAAGCGTTTGGCGCCACATTACCCTGTGCTCTACACAGGCCACGATGGCTTGGTTGCGCATGAATGTATTTTGGATTTGCGTCCATTAACAGATGCAACTGGCATCTCCAATGAAGACGTAGCAAAACGTTTGATTGACTTCGGTTTCCACGCACCAACCATGAGCTTCCCAGTGCCAGGCACTTTGATGATTGAGCCAACAGAAAGCGAATCACAAGCCGAGTTGGATCGTTTCATTGACGCTATGATCGCTATCCGCGAAGAGATCGCTAAAGTAGCAAGTGGTGAATTCGACGCGAAAGACAATCCACTCAAAAACGCACCACATACTGCTGAAGTATTGGTCGCCAACGAATGGAATCACGCTTATGGCCGCGAAGTGGCAGCCTACCCAGTACCCGCATTGCGTAAGCAAAAATACTGGGCACCAGTAGGCCGTGCGGACAACGTCTACGGCGATCGTAACTTGTTCTGTGCTTGTGTGCCTATGAGTGATTACGAGTAACTATAGTTCTTAAAACGAGTACCCTCGCTTGGCGCAAAACGGCATGCGAGTTTGCAAAAAAACGGACATGTTAATCACATGTCCGTTTTTTTTGGTCTTTGTCCCTCTGTAATTCTATTGAACACAGGAATGTTAATAAAAATAGGAATATTTAAAGAGCGTAGCCAATAGGTAAATCACCAGATAAAACTATGCAAAGGATTTGATGGTTGGATTGCGAGTAAGAAAAATATGGCTTGTAAGTAACCCAAGGAAAAAATATTTAGCTGAATTCATGCTTTGCTTGAGACAGGCATAAGGATTTCTAGTTTGATTGCTGCTAAATAAGCAGTCAATACGATGTTCAATCTAAGTATTCACCAAACAAAACTATATCAATGCCTATGATTCCCTTGGGAAATTCGCCAATTCACCACGGAATTTAGAATTTTGTTTGGGTTTTGAATTCCACCTCAAAGCAAAATCTCATATTTCTTTACCTTGCCAAAATTTACTCTGTTTTTGCATTTAATTGTCTTTAGATTACGCGATTGTAGAAATATATCATTGATATTTATTAGATATATTTATAAGATGGGTTCGCCTTTGCTTGAGTCTTGTTTCTTCTAAGGGAGGGGAAACCAGGCTTCAGTTACTACAGTTTTTGTTGGGGTTGCGAGATGGCATATTGCGGTCGCTAGCTCGTAAACATCACTGTGGTGGGGCTCTGGAGTGGGCTTTTCAGTAGAAAGACCACTCATCCATCGGTGGACACCTGTTAGCAGAAGTTGTTGCTGGGCGTCCGTCAATAATTACAACAGAGGAGTCAAAAAATGTTAATGAACCGAAACACCATGATCGTCGCAGCCTTGGTCGCTACGAATGTGATGGGCATGTCACATGCCATTGCAGCCAATTCGCTAGAAAAGTTAGAACGGGATGAGCTAGATGGGCGCCATGAGCATGCTTCCAAGCAATTGAAACAGGCACCGCGGCCCCATGAGCGTCTAGCAATGCCGCCTAGTGCTGAGCAAGTCAAATTTAATTTGCCTTTTAGCAAGCGTGATCTAGAAGCATTTCACACACCAAATAAAAACACGGCAGTAACCAAGTCCAACCCTTTAATGGCGCCAGCGCCAACTGCAGCTTGCAAAGATGTGACGACGATGGCGGGTTATAGCGGCGCAGCACTTGCCAACTATCTGGTGTCCTTGCCTGATCCTGAATGCACTTATGGCTTGTTTTCTTTAACCGCTGCACAAGGTGCAGGAATTTACTCGGCAAACAATATGAATGCCGTGGCATCTCGTTTTATCCAAGAGGCGGGTAGTTACGATGCCACGAATATCGCTTTGGTAAATTTGACACTTTATTTACGTGCTGGTTATTACTTAGCTAGTGGTAGCACCATTCCTGCTCCATCCGCGACTGTTATGACTAGTTTGCGTACGCCGATTAAGCAATTGATAGATGGTAATACCTTGTATGCGTCAAATACAGCCTGGAGCAATACCGCCAGTGAAGTATTCAAGCTGGTCACTAACCTGAATGACGAAGCCTATTATCTACCGAGCGTTAAGAATGTATTCGTACGTTTTACCAATACTGCTTCGAATCCAAATGCTTCAAATGGCTTGCTGCAGTCATCGGCAGCAGGTGCTTTTACTGGTGCTTTAACGGTGATGTTCTATGCGCATGATCGTGCGAATGCAGCATCGATTATTCAGGATATGTCTTACCCGACAGCTTTGAATAATTTTGTGGTGAACAACAAAGCTGCGCTTTTGACTACTAGTAACGCGTATCAGTTGAATGACGCGGAAAACGAAGCTTTTCGATTTATGAAGTATTCAGCTTTGTTGCCGAGTGTGAAGCCCATGGTGAAAAAACAATTGGCGACGTCTAGCATGACAGGCTCTGATAGCGATCTGTGGTTGAATGCGGCATCCGCTGTTGATTTCTATGATAGTGCCAACTGTTCAGATTACGGCACATGCAATTACAAAACGCAGCTCGCTAACATCGTGTTGAAAACCAGTTATACCTGCAGCCCGACAATCAAGATTCGTGCACAAGATATGACGACGGCGCAGTTGCAAGACTCTTGCAATATCTTGGGTGCGGAAGAAGGCTATTTCCACAATATGCTGGTATCGAATCAACAGCCTGTGGCAAACGACAATAACAAGTCACTAGAGTTGGTCGTGTTCGACGACTATACCAACTACAGTAAATACGCCAGTGTCTTGTATGGCATTAGTACTGATAATGGTGGCATGTACTTAGAAGGTAATCCGGCAGATGCCAATAATCAGGCACGTTTTATCGCTCATGAAGCGTCTTGGTTGCGCCCAGCTTTCGTAGTGTGGAATCTGGAGCATGAATATGTGCATTATTTGGATGGCCGCTTTGATATGGCGGGTGATTTTTCAGCGGGCACTGCGCAGCCAACGATTTGGTGGATAGAAGGTGTGGCAGAATATTTGTCACACAAAAATAACTATCAGGAAGCGATTGACGCGGCGAAAACGGGTACCTATAAACTCAGCACCATCTTCGGTAATACTTATTCCATGTCTGATTATGTGGCGCGTGCTTATCGCTGGGGATATATGGCCGTGCGTTTTATGAACGAGAAACATCGCAATGATGTTGATGCGATTGTGGCTAAATTCCGCGTGGGTGATTACACGGGATACCAAGCCTATATGGCAAATATAGGCACTAAATACGATGCAGAGTTTACAGCTTGGGTTCAAAGCGCGACGGTTGCTGGTGAGCCACCTTTGCCTACGCCACCCGTTGTAGTCTTGCCAGCTTGTAATTCGACATCACAATTGGGTAAAAACTGCTCAATCAGGAATTTATCTTCTAACACTCAAGCCTATATTTATATTATGGTGCCAGCCGGTGCGAAGAATCTGAAGCTGTACACCAATGGTGGAAGCGGTGATGTCGATCTGTATGTGAAGAAAGACAGCTATCCAACGACCAGCTCGTACGATGCAGCTTCTTTGAAAGCAGGTAACAACGAAAACGTTTTAATTGCGTCTCCTACAGCGAACACCTGGTATTACATCGTATTGAAAGCGAAACAGCCATTTAGCGGTGTAAATATTAATGCAACTTATGAATAATTGTCCCTAGGTAGTTCATCATTAACTGGCCCGCCAGACCAAAAGTGGACGGGTTAGTAGATGATTTTGCCGAGCATGTGGTATCACATGCTCGGTCTTTTATTGTCGCGACGATATCAACAGCGCAAAGACAAGGGAATATATTTACATTCGACAAAAATACTGATTAAATTTTGTGCATAAGTATTGCCATGCGGAAAAAATTTCTTTAGAATGTCGACTGTTTCCATGTGGCAATTTGCAGGTCATTATGCAATACAGTTCTCATGGGCTTATCTCAATCTCTTTTCTGTGATCCGACTATGAAAAAAATCTTGTTAGCTGTTGCTTTGTTGAGTTCCGTATTTGCTGCAAATGCGGCTGATGTTCCTGTTGTTGAAAAGCAGACATGCGAAAAAGCAGTTTATCCAAAATCTTCTTTGATAAATGAAGAGACTGGCACCGTGTTGTTGTCTATCTTGGTTGGCGCTGACGGTAACGTAGTTGACTCTAAAGTAGAACAATCAAGTGGTTCCAAAACTTTGGATAAAGCAGCGGTTAAGATTTACGCTTCATGCAAATTCAAGCCAGCCACTAAAGATGGCAAAGCACAACAAGCTTGGGCAAAATTAGAGCATGTTTGGAGTTTGTCATAATCGGCTAGACACTGTTTCAGTGCTGACTTAAGCCTAGATTGAAAAAAGCCGGTTTTTGAAACTGGCTTTTTTTATGGAGAATTTTGTGGTGAGTCTCTTCTTGAATTCAGTTGATCAATATGGCAATTTCCAACGTCGATATAGAAAGCTGATCACAAACAAGGGACCTATTAGCAGAAAGCGCAAATCTTCAAAAAATGAAGGTTTTTTACCCTCGATCTTGTGTCCAATGAATTGAAAAATCCAGGCAATCACAAACACAACAAGGGCTACGCGTAGCACCAACTCTTGCGGCATCCACCACAGGACACCCAGCATTAATGCCGCCATCATGCACATACCTAGCGCAAATCCCAGTGACAGACTGAAATAATAGAGCAGGGCGGCAACGCTGCTAACGACTGCGACCAGTGGATGCACCGCCCACAATAAGGCTAATACCGTCCACATAATGACTGGTACACAAATGAAATGAATGATTTCATTGTGTGGGTGACGATGGCTTTCGGCATACTTATTGAGTAGTTGCAGTACTTTACGCTGACCTGAAATTGGCAGATTTTGATCTGATGCTGGTAATTGTTGGCTATTCATAATGTTCCCAAAGCTGCTGTGACGGCAGGTAATAGTTGATCGGAACATCTTAGTGTATGTCCACTATTAGCGCAGCCATATTGCAGCTCCGTCGCCAAATAAAACAACAGATGATTTCCTCTAATTTTGTCTACATAATTAAATATAAACTAGTTACTTGATGGACTCATACAGAGGCTGCGCCATTTTGACTGGTCGTACATCTAATCGCAGTCGCATCACCGTAAATGCTTCCGCACCTGAGCTACTGGAGAAATACGCTTTCGACTCTGGCGTTTTGCTGAACGTAAATTCGAAACCTAAGCCGGGTTTGATTTTACTGTCGGTATCAAATGCTAAACCTAAAGCTGAACTCCGCGAGCTTTCCGCCAAGCCAGACATTAATTCGACCACCGCGGTATTGGCTAAAATGTTAGGAAAGAACACAGCTGCCTGATCGCTGTCTTCTGATGCGGTATTGCTTATCAATGATTTGTCTGTGCCTGGAATAATCTGCTTACTTTCAAGTTCGAAACGATCACCATGCGACAAGTAGGAAATACCCGCATTCTGCAGATTGAATTCTGGAAGCGAGGAGTTGGTTTTCACATTATTGAAGTCAATCAGAATGGCACCTTTGTAGCCTAGGACTTCAATGTTGTGCTGTGGACGTACCAGCAAGGCAGTGTTTTCATCAATGCCTATGCCTAGTTTGTAATTTTTCTTTAGCATGACTGGCAACATACGTGCAAAACGACCACGAATTATCAAGTGCTGATCGATAAAAATATCTTTGCCAATAAAACCTAAGCCGGGAGCGATTTCCTTATCATCGCTGACACCCAGTTTTAAGGTCGCCAGAACACCTTTCGCATCGTTGAACATCGTAGTACTCATGATCGCTGCGCCAGCGCTGGTGCCAGCGATGACGCCACCACGTTGATAAAGCGACCAGATCGCATTTAACATCGCGCTGGGTTTGCCATCGGCATTCACTAAAGCACGGGTAATTTTTGCTTGATCGCCGCCAGTGAAGTACACGCCGTTGGCTCGTTCAATTTGTGAGATCCAGTGTGGATCTTGATTGATTTGCGAGGTTTTTTTCTGACTATCTTTGGTCTCATACTTAATTGAAAGTGGGATGAGAAAAGCATTGCCACCATATTTCTTTAAGGTCTGTACAACAAATTCAGCCGCCCGATCAGGGTTGCCAGATGCCGCCGGGATAACGGCAATCTTACTGTCTTTGCCGCCGGCTTGCTCAATTAATTTTTCCCATACTGCTGCATTGTCATTGCGTAAAGCGCCACCAGCAATAAGTAGAGAACCGCGTACTTTGCTAAGGTCAGTGTTGGCTTGTGATGGTGCGGAAAGTAAGCTTAGGCAGATGAATGTAAGGCGTAACAGCACTGCACCCTGCATACTTAGACATTGGTGTAGTGGCGAGAAAACGCAAGTCACGGTGAGTGTCATGATTTATCCAAAATAGATGTATGCCATATTGTTCGGGAAGTTACGGCGAACTAATTTATGGCGAGTGAATTCTATGTAAAAAAAAGGGTAGCAATCCTAAGATGCTACCCGAAATGCGGGAGAAATGCCGCACAAGAAAATGGTACTGGTTATCCTATATTCTGTTTATTTGAAGGCGTAATTCAAACGAACGTAAAATGCACGTCCACGTGGATCAACATAGGTCGAATCAAAGCCAGCAAAGTAAGTCAAAGTCTGATTAGAGAACGGAGGCTTAGTGTTAAATACATTCAAAATGCCGCCGGTAACCTTAATGTCTTTGAACCCGTAATAAGCCGTTTGCAAATCCCACAAGCTATAAGAAGCTACAGTTGGGCGTTTACCGTTTGGATCTAACTGTTGATCTTCATGATGCAATTGGAAAGTATTGGACAAAGTGAAACCCCATGAGCCAATATCCCAATCACCGCTCAAACGATGACGCCACTTTGGTGTCACGTATTCAAAGCCCCATTTGCCGAGGTTGTCGAAGACTTTTGAACTGGCAGCAAATTGCTGTTCACTCTTGGTCATCAAAGTGCCTGAGAGGCGGGTTGTGAACTTGCCGTAGCCATCCAATTTCGCACGATAGGCCAAATTGATATCAATACCGCTCTTAGTTTCTTTACCTTGGTTTTGTGCAGTCAATGCCCAGTTCAAGATATAGCCATCACTGTCACGCGTGATGAACTTTTCTACGTAAGCTGGATCGGTATCAATTAAGGTTTCAGGTGCAAACTTGATAACGTCCGTCTTACGTACGCTCCAGTAATCGATGCCAGCTGAAAAAGCGGCTGCTGGTTCCCACACAAAACCAACTGAGAATTGTTTTGATTTCTCAGGTTTTAGATTCGGATTACCCGCTTCTGTTGTTGGGATTTGGTCGCTAAAACATTGTGAGTTGTACTTGTTGCAGCCTATCGTATCGAAATACAAACCGCCAGTTGCTGTTTCGACTTTGGATGGATCCAAATCTTTCATCGTAGGAGCACGGAAGCCTGTGCCAAACGAAGCACGGAACAAGACTTCTTTACTTGGTTGGTAACGCAACGCGACTTTAGGATTAGTAGAGCTTCCTATGCTGCCACCGTAGGAATCATGACGCAAAGCGAGTTGTGAGCTTAATTCTTTAGTCAATGGCACTTCAAGCTCAGCGAAGATCGCTTTCACATCGCGAGATTCAGACACACGGCGAGACTTCGAAGTGGAATAAATTGTGCCAGACAAAATTTCATCAGATGAATTGTCTTCCAATTTTTCACGACGGAATTCGATACCCGTTGCAATACCCACTACACCCGCATCGGTTTTAGCAAGTTCACGAGTAAAGCGCGCATCGAACACATCGCTAGTGGATTTACCTTTGCGACCATCGATATTGCGTTCAGCCGCGTCTAATAATCCTTGTCCTTCGGCAGTTTGTGCGCCGAATGGATTGATTTTGCCTGTTCTGAAAGCAGCCAATAATTTGACGCGGTCATAGTAACCATTCGTCAAAGTCTGTGTGTTATCCGAAACTGAGTGAGCATAGGCTGTGTTGTAATCCCAGCCTGCGATAGTACCTTCGCTACCTAACAACAGACGTGATTGATTCGATTCTTGGCCATTGGTACGAGCACCGCCTGGTGTTAAGCGGATACGGACATTGAACGGCTGACCATCGGTTGCCACTTTGACACCGGCTGAGTTGACGTAGAACGCAGGATAAAAAGGGCCGCCTGCTGGATACGTGAAAGCGCTTGATTTTGTACCTTGATTTCCATTGACACCGGTAGGAGAGAGGCGATATTTAGCATCATTTTTCGAAGCGGTGAATTCCGCAAAAATAGTATGATCAGCATCGATCGCTAATGTGGCGCGGCTGATAAAGTTTGTTTTTGCTGACTCAGGATAGATATCCGCTGCTGCTTGGTAATCAAAGCGGCAGGCACCACTGATATTGATACTAGCTGGCGGTGCGCAATCTGGCGCACTTGGGTTACCCAAATACTTTTTTCCACCAACAGAGTAAATGCCGGCTGGGAATGTGTTTGCTGAAGTGAAGTTGTCAGCGTAACCACGTGCCTCTAGTGGGCGCCATGCGCTGACGGCGAAGTCACGCTGTGCTGTGCGCAATTGATCGTATTTTTTATGCTGTATGCTGGCAAATACGTTGTAACCTTCTTTGTTCAAGTCACCAAATCCTGCCAAAATGCTGACGTTCTTGTCACCGCCGCCACCTTCTTTAGTGCGTGAGCCGCCGGCGCTAATTTCCAATCCCGCAAAGTCTTTACGAGTGATGAAGTTAATGACGCCGCCCACCGCATCAGCACCGTACACCGCAGAGGCACCATCCTTCAATACTTCAACGCGTTCTAGCGCGGACAAAGGGATAGAGTTTAAGTCAGTGCCTTCGCCACCGAATGCAAACGCAGCTAAGCGACGTCCATTGAGCAAAACCAAAGTAGAAGAAACACCCAAACCGCGTAAGTTTGCGCCTGATAAGCCACTTGAGCCAGGTTTGTCGCTAATGCTCGCGGATTCTTGTGTGTAGCCTGTATTGGCACTTAGTGTATTTAATAATTGCTCAGCATTGGTAGCGCCAGTTTTTTCGATCTCAATGCGGCTAATAACTTGTACTGGCAAAGCAGTTTCTGCATTGATACGTTTGATGGATGAGCCAGTAATTTCTACTTTTTGAATCGCAGGTTCTGCAGCTTTTTCTTGAGCGAATGCCGTATTCGCAGAAATACTCAGCATTGCCATCACGCCCAGTGCGGACCAGGTTGCTGATGTGATTTTCTTCGGCACAGATGGGAAGCGCTGTGTGCCTGCTTTGTAATTACTCATCTTTATTGACTCCTCAGGTTTTAAAAATAATGCTGCAAAAATTTTGCGAAAAAGAGATCCCGTTCAAGCACTTTTCAAAGTGCTTGTTGTTAGCAGTGGCTTAGTGTGGGAACTTACTTTTTCGGCTTGCGACTTTCCAGTTGCGAGGTTCTTGTGGTGTTATCGTTATTGTGTAAATAGCCTGAGAGCGCTTCCGTTAAACGAATTGCTTTCTCGACGTTTTTCTTATTTGAAACCATGATGCTGCTGACTAAAGCTTCGATGACAGCGGTGGCGGCAGTTGAGCTGCTGGCCAACACTGCATGTGTGCTAGGTGCTAATAACAAGTAATCGCCAAGTTGCGCGATCGGTGATGCAGATGAATCGGTAATGGCGACAATACAAGTGGCATGATTGCGTGCAAATTGCGTGAGGCGAATCACGTCTAAGGCGTAACGTGGGAATGAAATCACGATCAGTACGTCTTTATCGGTGATGTTTGCCAAATTGCCCGCAGCGACTTCGGTGCCGCCATACGCCACTACTTCAACTACGCGATTGCAATAAGGTTGTAAATGCAGTGCGAGCATGCCAGCCAAATGTGCGCTGATGCCGAAGCCCATAATATATACAGTACCAGCTTTGCTCAGTCGATTGATGATCTGACTCATCTGTTCGTCTTCTATGCCATGACTGGCGGCATTGATGTTTGCCGTAGCCGATTGCAAGCTAGCGTTTGCTGGTGATGAATTGCTTTTGCGCGCTTCTATAGTGTTACGTAACTTTTCAACAGGTGAGAAAATCTCTTGTACGGTTTCCGCAATCTTATTTTTTAGTGCTGCATAGTTAGCGAATCCCAAATCACGGGCAAAGCGACTGATCGTTGCTGTCGATACTTCGCATTGTTCCGCCATGTCTTCGATGCCCAAGGCAGTAACTTTGACTTGATTGCGCAATAGATAGTCCGCGATCCGCTTATAAGAGGAGGAACCTTCCTTCAATTGCTGCATCAAGCTCTCGCCTAAACTAGATTTGGCGAATACCAGATCAGGTGAATGCGATTCAGTGGAAGTCAGGATTTTTTTCATTTTCTCTATTTTTGAAAAAACTAAACAATGTCGATGGCTGCACTTTAGAACGAATCAAAATAAATTTCAATAGTTATTGTCAGATTTTTTTCATAAAGATAGAATGTGTAAAAAATCAGACATAAATTTATGTGTTCAAGAATAGTTTGGCAACAACGTTTTGTTTGATTGTTGTTTGCAGGTGAATAAAAGACATCGATAATGCAACGAAATGATGCTGGCGGCAGGATGTGTAGGAATTGGTATGTGTAGATGCGGGTCAATCTGTTTGTAAAATTAATTGAGATGAATTTGTAATTTTTTAGAAAGTATTGTTATGCGTATTGTGAAACATGCACTGCCGACGCTGAGTGCTGGAACCAGTAGAGAAGTGACCAGCTACCATTTTGGTAGCAATACTCAAGGTAAAAAAGTGTATATCCAGTCGTCGCTGCATGCGGATGAAATTCCGGGCATGCTAGTTAGCCACTATCTACGCCAGAGCTTTACCGCCTTAGAGCAAGCTGGTGTAATTGCCGGCGAGATTGTCTTGGTACCAGTGGCGAATCCTATTGGCCTAGCACAGGATATACAGGGCAGTGCGTTCGGCCGTTTCGATCTCGCCACCGGCATAAATTTTAATCGCGGCTATCAATATTTGACGCCTGCTTTGAAACAACGATTAGCAGGAAAACTAGGTGCTGATATTCAGGTGAATACCGCCTTGATTCGTGAACAGGCTTTGGCTTTGCTAGCGGAGTGGCAGCCCAACAGCGAGGCGACTGCTCTTAAAAAGACATTGCAATCTTTAGCGATTGATGCGGACATTGTGCTAGATCTACATTGTGATAATCAAGCAGTGATGCACCTGTATACTGGAACACCATGGGCAGATGCAACTATGCCTCTAGTTCGTTATTTAGGTGGACGTGCTCTACTGCTATCTGTCTTATCTGGTGATGATCCATTTGATGAATCTTGCGCACGTCATTGGTGGGAGCTGGCCGAGGAATTCGGCGCTGTGACGCCAATTGCATTAGGCTGCCAATCGGTGACCATTGAATTGCGCGGCGAAGCTGATGTCGTGCATGAGCATGCTCAGCAAGATGCGCACGCCATTGTGCAATTTCTCATTCAAGCTGGACATATATTGGCGGAAGCAGAGTCGATGCCCGCAGCACTATGCCAACCTACACCGCTTGAAGGTTCCGAACCTATCATCGCAGCGCATGCGGGCATATTGGCATTCACAAAAAATGTGGGAGATGTCGTTGAGGCAGGTGAATCTATTGGTGATTTGATTGATCCGATTTCAGGTCAAGTGACACCGATGATTTCTGGTGTGGCTGGCGTCTTGTATGCGCGGGTTGCACGGCGTTATGCACAGAAAGGTATGCGGGTTGCCAAGGTTGCTGGCGCGATTGCCTATCGCAGCGGTAATTTGTTATCGATGTAAATCGTCTAGGTTAAAAGAATAAGAGAGACTCGTATGTTAAAAAAAATTAGAATGCCGAATACCTTCGTGCTGCTATTTGCACTGTTGGCGATACTCGCGATTTCAACTTGGTTTGTGCCAGGTGGGAAATACGAGACCCAAGTGATCAATGGCAAAACTGTGATTGATCCCAGTTCGTTCCATTATGTCGCCAGTAATCCGCAAGGAATAGTCGATTTGATGATGTCACCGATTAAAGGCTTTGTGGAAGCAGCCTTGATTATCGGATTTGTGTTGATTGTGGGTGGCGCTTTTGCTGTTCTACAAAAAACGCAAGCGATTGATTCGATGATCAAATCGGTCGCTCAAGCCCACACGCGCTCTCACTTAGTGCGAGTGATGATTATTCCCGTATTTGTGACCTTGTTTTCATTAGGCGGAGCGACGTTTGGGATGGCCGAAGAGGCAATCCCTTTCGTGATGATATTTATTCCTTTGGCCTTGGCTTTGGGTTATGACTCGATTGTTGGTGTATCGATTCCATTTGTCGGATCGCAAGTGGGATTTGCGGCGGCATTTTTAAACCCCTTTAATGTTGGTATTGCCCAGGGCATCGCTGGTGTTCCCGTATTTTCTGGTATTGGATTTCGTCTGATTGTATGGGCTTTGGCGACAACGTTGACGATCGCTTTTTTGATGTGGTACGCCGCACGAATTAAGAAAAATCCTATGTTGTCGCCGACCTACGCCATTGATCAAGAACGGCGTGCGCAAAAACAAGACGATGAATTGGCTAGCTTTGAGGGAGTGACCAAGACGCACAAGGCTGTGCTGCTGATGTTTGCAATAACACTCGGCGTTATGGTGTTCGGCGTGGTGAAATATGCTTGGTTTATCAATGAAATTGCGGCGCTCTTTTTGGTGATGGCGATCTTGGTCGGGATTGTTGGACGTTTGAGTTCGGATGAATTTGTCGAGGCCTTTATTCACGGTGCCAAAGATTTAATTACGACCGCACTCGTAATCGCTTTAGCGCGCGGCACTATGATTTTGGCACGTGACGCACATGTTATCGACACCATGTTGTTTCATTTGACGCCGTTGGTGCAGGCAGATAATTCCGTGTTCGCGGCCCACAAAATGTTTGTGATTCAGTCGGTGATTAATTTCTTCATTCACTCAGGTAGCGGACAAGCTGCTTTAACTATGCCTATCATGGCGCCACTTTCGGATTTGGTCGGTGTATCACGTCAAACAGCGGTACTCGCGTTTCAATTTGGTGAGTTCACTACACCAATGATACCGACATCTGGCATCACCGTTGGTGTGTTGGCATTAGCCCGGATTCCTTGGGTGACTTGGGCCAAATGGATGATTCCATTGCAGGTGATTTATTTTGTGTTGGCTTTGGTGATGTTAGCCATTGCTTGTCAGCTGAATTGGTAAGAACTTAAAAAGCGCCCTGAAGCAATTTGTTAAGGGCGTTTTTGTTCTCAATGAAGATATTTATTTGAGCGGATTACTTTGGGCGCTGACTTGAAATTGACTGCGTTGATAGCCTAGTGTTTCCGCTTTTTTCAAAATGGATTGTTGAATGGCAGAATCAAGCTGTGGCGTGCGCGACAGTATCCAGCCGTATTTGCGACTAGGCTCTCCAACCAAGACCCACTGATAATTGGGATCTAAATCGAGTACCCAATAATTGCCATAAAACGGACGAAAGAAGCTGACGCGTAGTTTAGTGTTGTTGCTGTTTTCAACCAGTTTTGCAATGCCATTTGCCTGTTCTATTCCGCCGTCCTTGGTGCGGCAGCGATTGATGACACGAACATCTTTATCGTCAAGCTGATATTCGGCCTGAGTGTCAGCAATACACATAGATTGAAAACTGTTTGGAATAAACGCGACTTGGTACCATTTCCCCAAATAACGATCTAGTTCCACTTGTTTCACCGTTTCCATAGGCGCATATTTTTCATTGCATGCCGTCAGTAAACTGACGCTGGCGATTATGCCGACCAGAATAAGTTTGCTGAGTAACCGAAATAGGTGTGATACTTGCAATAATTGATTCATGTCTTTTATGCCTTGATATTGTCAGTTTAGAATTGGTTCTTGCGATAAATAATCTATCACAATCCCTCGATACCGTTTGATGCTTTGTGCACATAGCGAGTTTCTATGCCATATTTTAAGCTAAGTGGCATTCCGGTAGAAGATAAACTACAGCCTGATCGAGGCACTTTTTGGTTTATTTTTACTGAAAGACAATTTCAAAATTAGTGGGTGCAGGAGTGGCCAAAGCGCTGCTAATGCCCCCGAGTTGGCTGCAATTTTTCAGTAATCTTTTGTCAGTTTGATTTTTATTCATTGAGCTTTTTGCGCAATAAAAAAAGGCTGGCGTAAAAGCCAGCCCGAAGAGGGAGTAGGTAGTACTAAGTCAAGATGATTACTGGGTTTGCAACATACTATTGATAACAACAGCGGTGTCAGGAACGTCGGCCATGCCACCACGCGTACTTGTTGGCACGACTTTGATCTTATCAACTACGTCCAAACCGCTGACCACCTTGCCAAACACTGCATAACCACCTGCACTGGTATCTAAGGTGAGATTGTCAACAACGTTAATAAAAAATTGTGAGGTTGCTGAATCCAATACGCTGGTTCGTGCCATTGCGATACTGCCACGTATATTGCTCAAACCCTTGCCCACTTCTAGTTTGATTGGAGCCTGCGTCACCGCTTGCGTTAGATCAGCACTAAAGCCGCCACCTTGGATCATGAAGTCCTTGATTACCCGATGGAAGATCTTGTTCACGTAAAAGCCAGTTTCTGTATAGCTAAGAAAATTGTCGACCGTAATCGGTGCTTTGGCAGGATTTAACTCCAAAACAACGGTGCCTTGATTAGTGACCACGGTGACTTGAGGTTGAGCTGCTAGTGGAATGCTGACATTACTCGCATAGAGTGAGTTGCCAGAGCCATCTGTGATGACTACGGGTACTGTGCCAACGCCAACCATTTTGCAGCTGAAGACTTTTTGTGTCGCTGTACTACCGGTCAATTCGGTAATTTTTAAGCAGCCCGAATGGGAAAAATTGATACCCGCATCTAAGTTTTGCCCCTTAATTGTGATGGTACTGATTTTGCGATAGACCAATTGATCCGTGCTCACCTCAGAAACACTGACTTTCTTGCTAGGCGTTGGGGTGTCAGAACTAGAACTTCCACCGCAAGCCGAGAGTAAAACGATAACGCTAGATAGAATAAGAGGTAATTTCAAAAGATTCTCCGTGCTCAAGATTGAGTCACGAGTATAGAGATCAAGGCGAAGGGAAATTAGGGAATCCTGTCCCAATTTTGTAGTCAGTTGTATGTATTTGTATCAGGGCTTGCGTTGAGAAGTGACTTTTTTGCGAAGTACTGAAGCTTCGTAAGCATGAAACCTCTGCAAAGATTGATCAATCTTCTTAACCAATTGATCGTTCTTGCCTTTTAGCATTGCAAAGCGGATGCCATCTTTTAGAATCGGTACCGGTAGCACGCTGAATTGACGGTAAGACGGTTCAGTTGTGTCATTCTCGTTGTAAAGTTTGATGGCGCTCACAACTTTTTCTACTTCACTGGCATCGGTTAATGAGCTGGCAAAAACCATTGCATCGATTCTTTGATTTAGTAATTTTTTGAGGCGCGGGGCATAAGCATCGATATCATCATCGGTTTGGAAAAGTATTCCTTTTTGCGCGTCAAAGTCACCGCCATATTTTGAGCCACGTACGATGCCTATAGTTTTACCCTTTAGATCTTCTAGCTTGTTAAATTTGAAGCGGCGGTCTGAACGTGTAACCAGCCACAAATGGCGATACATGGCCGGCTCGGTAAAACTAAAAATAGCATCTCTTTCTTGCGTTAGACTTAAACCGAAAATTAATCCTCGCCCATTCGTTGCCAACATTACAGCTCTGTTCCAAGGATAAATCTGCAATTCAAATTTGATTTTTAAGTCTTTTTCGATAAACGAAAAAATTTTAACGAACGGATCACCTAAAGGTATCATCTCGCCTTTTTCATTTTTGTTTTCACCAAATAGTAGCGGCACTTTTGTTTGTGCAAAAACAGGGGCATTGCAAAACCATAGCAAACAGAAATACAACATCAAACATCGCAAAAAAACTGAACTAAACTTGGAGCTTAGTTGGGAGCCAGTTTGAGAGCTGAAGAGGGCGTTGCCGATTTGGGCGGGAATAAGTCGCATCAGGTGAAGCGGCTTATGCCAGCAAGATGCGACAAAATCCAGCGACGGGTGTCTGGTGATTTTTTCGAGATTTCCCATTTCGCTTGATTGATTAATTTTGTTTCCACGGTTCAATTATAGAGCTTAAGCTCTTGAAGATAAACGCTTATTAAGAAGAATACTCCTGACATTGTTTTGGCCTGCAGCTCTGTTTAGCCTAGATTTTATGAAAGAAGCTTGATTTACTTTTTAAGTCAGGCCATCAAAAAGCAACACATTAACAAGATCGCCTGCGCCGACGTCGCTGCAGGCGTCATCCAATATGATCATGCAATTGGCTTCAGACATGGAGCGCAAGATACCTGATCCTTGTGAACCAGTAACGGCGACTTCTAGCAGGCCATCGGCGGTTTTTGTCACAATCCCACGTTGATATTCGGTTCTGCCTTGTCGTTTTCGAATAGCATTTTTGGATTTTACCGACACGGTAATTACAGGTGTCGGCGTCACCCCCATCAATGCATGTAAGGCTTGCTGGGCAAAAAAATAGAAAGTCACCATGACTGCTACCGGATTGCCTGGCAGCCCAAATAAAAAAGCGCTATGTCCGTTTGAATGAATTCGCCCGAATGCCATAGGTCGTCCGGGGCGCATTCCTATCGTCCAGAACTCGACTTCGCCTAATTTTGCCATGATCTGTTTGGTGTAGTCTGCTGCACCAACCGAGACGCCGCCCGAAGTAATGATCGCATCGGCATGCTCACATGCATGGCGCAAGGCCTGTTCCAGTTGATCGGGATTGTCGGCAACCACTCCCATGTCTAGCATCTCGCATCCGAGGCGCTGCAACATCCCGTAGATGGTGTAGCGATTGCTATCATAAACGCTGCCTGCATCCAGTGATTCGCCTAGGGAGCGTATCTCATCGCCGGTGGAAAAATAAGCGACTTTTACTTTTCGTTTGACTTCAATTTGCGCTAAGCCGAGTGACGCTAATAAGCCGAGATCCGCCGGCGTGATATGCTTACCCTTACCGAGAGCGATTTTACCTTTGCTTAAATCCTCCCCTCGAAAACGACGGTTATCACCCAATTGTAATTTGCCGACAGCGAAGCGGATTTGATTTTGACCGACGCTTTCAGTGAATTCTTGTGGCACGACCGTGTCGCAGTGAGCTGGCATCACTGCGCCGGTCATAATGCGTATGCATTCACCGGCTTGAATTTGCCCTTGAAATGGGTGACCAGCAAGTGCATGTCCTACAACTCTTAACTCCAGACTGCCACCAGCTTGCAAAGCAGTGCCATCAAATGCAAATCCATCCATCGCAGAATTGTCATGCGCTGGAACGTCGATAGGAGAGGCGATATCGTGCGCTAAGACTCTTTCAAATGCTGAGAATAAATTGACTTGTTCGGTTTCTTGAACTTCATGAACGAAAGCTTGGATGATCTGTTGAGCTGCATTGACGCTCAGGGCATGTGCCTCGTAACTTGGCTGCTGCTGCAAAACTTCCTGCAATGAAATTTGCGTTTGGTCCTTCGCTTGGATTGGTGTCAACATGATTAAAATATTAAGTGTCGAAAGTTTGATTGTAGAGCTGTAATTCAGCCAGTGTATTGATATTCCTAAAGCTTGCTGCATCTTCAAACGGTACTTCGACTACACGTAAATTGGCATACCATGCTGTTATTTTTCGACCGCCATTTTCTAAGAACGACTGCAGATGCGAAACGAGTCCAGTTTCCATCAAGGAAAATACGGGTTGCGCGCGCATTTGAGCTGGTTCTGACTCGCTATCGAGCGCAGTTACTACCGCAAGTTGCGCATTATTCTTGAATAAAGCATGAGCTAACTTTTCTACTAAATTATCCGGTAAGAAGGGAGAGTCGCATGGTACGCTCATCAGAAAAGGCGTCTCACATCGTATTAGCCCAGCGTGCAGGCCTGCTAAGGGGCCTGCATAACCAGTAATTTGATCAGTTACGAGCGGATGTCCATATTCAGCGTAGAGCTCACGATCTTGATTCGCATTGATGATGAGCTCTCCCACTTGCGGATGTAGGCGTCGCAACACGTGATTTAGCATGGGCTCACCATGTAGCAATTGCAGGCCTTTTTGGACTTGCCCCATGCGTGTACCACGCCCGCCTGCGAGGATTAAACCTGTAATTTGTTTTGGAGGAATCATGAGTGAATGTTAAAAACAGCTAACCGCCGATGTAGGACATTTCGATTTTTTTTCTTTGTGTCAGATCAGTTTGCTGATGACGCATTTCTGAATAATGGTCGTCCCTAGTTTGCCAGACTTGCGCAATTAAGTGACTTAACCTTTGATCGACCTGGTCTTCTTGTTGGTGGCGTAGCAGCGCGCGTAAATCATGTCCTTCGCTCGCAAATAAGCAAGTGTAAAGTTTGCCTTGTGTCGATAAGCGCGCTCGGCTGCAGCTATGACAGAACGCCTGACTCACGCTGGAGATAAAGCCAATTTCACCTTGCCCATCGCTATGTTGCCAGCGTGTTGCAGTTTCGCTGGCACTCTGTGAACCTAAGGGCTGTAATCGCATACCTGCTTGCTCTAACTTTTCGATAATCTCCGCGCTTGGTACTACTTCATCAAGTTTCCAACCATTCGATGCACCGACATCCATGTATTCGATAAAACGCAATATGTGTCCACTCGACTTGAAATAGCGTGCCATGGGAATGACTTCCTGATCATTAGTGCCGCCTTTCACCACCATGTTTATTTTAATGTTTGTGAATCCTGCTGTACTTGCAGCCCGTATCCCGTCTAACACATCACCGACAGGAAAATCGACATCGTTCATGCGCTTAAACATCGTGTCATCTAATGCATCGAGTGATACAGTGATGCGGCTTAATCCCGCGTCTTTTAGCGCTTGTGCCTTGCGCCCCAATAAAGCGCCGTTGGTCGTTAGAGTTAAATCAATTGCTTCGCCATCCACAGTGCGCAGAACACTGAGCATTGCGACCAAATCTTCAATGTTTTTTCTAAGCAGTGGCTCACCACCAGTTAATCGAATCTTGCGCACACCATGGGCGACAAACAACTGGGCAATGCGCAGAATCTCTTCAAAGCTTAATAAGTCACCATGCGGCAAATACGGATAGTCCTTGTTGAAAACTTCTTTAGGCATGCAGTAAGTGCACCGGAAATTGCAACGGTCTGTTACCGAAATGCGTAAGTCTTGTAAAGGGCGCTGGCGAGTATCAAGCAAACTGCCCGTTGTAGTTTGCATTTGTGTCGTGGCAAGCCAGTTATCCAAACGATTTGCTGTTTGAATAATGGGTATAATTTTTTTCGACATCATTCTTCGCTCATTCTGCATTGACGCATTTGTGTGTAATGGAGGCCAGATTTGATCCTACTACAAATCGCCATTGCTCGCCCAATCAGGTAGGCTAGTATCAACAGGAGAATAGCTTAGATCAAGTAAGCTAAGCAGTAAGAAAAAAGCCCTGTGAAATAAATCAGAGGGCTTTTTCATTTGAAGTAACGCTAATTGCACAAACAATAGCGCTAGTAGTTTTCGCTATTAGTGCTTGGTTTCCACCATGACCAAAGGTTCTTCTGCGACCGGTGCTGCAAGCTTGCGCTCACGAACTACACGTGCGACTGGCGCCGCATTGGCAGCGGCTTCTTGAGCAGCTTTCAATTTGGCTGGGTCAGTGCCAGCTAAAACTAATCCAGCACTTGCCAATACCGCCGTTAAGTCTTCAACTGGCACCGCTACTTTGGTGGTGACTTGAACAGGTGCTGTCGCTGCTGCCACTTCATTTGCCGGCGCTGTAACAACTACTGGACTTGGGGGTTCAGTCGCTGCTGGTGCAACATCAATGATGGCAGTTGGTGCTTCGCCTGCTGCGATAGCGGTTTCAGTGACTTTGGTGACTGCAGTTGCAATTGTCTCAGTAAGTACTTCGGCTGCAACTGTAGCTGGCACGATCACTGGCTGCGCTACTATCTCAACTTGCGCTGCTTCCGCTACTGTGTTGCTTGCCACTGCTTGATTGGCAGGTGCTATATCGACTGCGACATTAGTTGCTACTGGAGTCACTACTTCCACTGCCAACGGTTCTTGCGTTGCAGTTACTAAATCGAAGCTGGCTTGCACTGGCGTTGTTTCTACCGATGCGACCGTCAAGACAGGGGCGCTAGCAACATTCGTGTCAACACTAGGTGCTGTGACAGTCTCTGCAGCACTGTTAAGCAAATCGACTACAGGAATGAATGCAGGAGCGGCATCGACTTTCGTTTCGCCATTGTTTTCGCTAGTCCCGGACACTGTTTCATTGTTGTCTGCGTTGTTGCGATCGCGACGATTGCGGTTGCGACCACCACGGCGACGGCGACGGCTTTCTTCCGCTTGTGTACCTTGATCATTTTGCTCTGCATTAAGATCTAAGTTTGCTGTGTTTGCAGGTTCATTCGCCTCTGTGGTTTTGGCCTTGTTCAATGCGGGTGTCGGACTCGTAGGAGTAGTACTGGCTGTATTGCTCAGTTCCTCTATTTTTGACTCCAAATTCGCACTTTCTTTACGGTTATCACGTTGACGTTGCTGACGTTCACGGCGTGGCTCTTGCCCATCTTTTTCTTCACGTGGTGGGCGAGCTTGTTTTGCCTGACGTGTTTGCGTGTTTGTATCGTTAGCTACGGTTTTGTTTGCATCTTTTGCAGTGTTAATTGCTGCAGTGTTCGCATTCGCCGGACGATCTTCAGTCTCTGCGCCATTCGCATTACGACCGTTGCGACCATTGCCGTTGCGACCGCGATTGCGCTGGCGATTACGGTCACCTTGCTTGTCACGGCTATGCTTTGGTTTTTCTTCAACGACGGGGGCTTTGCTTTCGCTGGCACCAAAAATGGAACTGAAGAATTTTGCAATACCTGCAAACAAACCGCCACTGGATGCTTCTTTTACTGGTGTCGAGACTGGCGCTGGCTTACGTTCAACAATAGGCGCTGTATCCGGTGTAATGCTCTTCACAACCGCTTCTTGACGTGGTTTGACATCATCTTTTTGGCGTTTGCTGTAACCAATATCGGTATCTGCTTGTTCAGCCATGGCATAGCTAACATGTGCTTCTTCCAGACGTGGATCATCATGTTTTAGGCGATCGAGTTTGTAATGCGGTGTTTCCAGATGTTTGTTTGGAATCAAAATAGCTGTTACGCGGTGACGATTTTCTATCTTGAGTATTTCGCCGCGCTTCTCATTGAGCAAGAAAGCTGCGACGTCGACTGGCACTTGGACGTGGATCGCTGCTGAGTTTTCCTTCATTGCTTCTTCTTGGATGATACGCAAGACTTGCAAAGCAGAAGATTCAGTATCGCGGATATGGCCTGTGCCATTACAACGTGGGCAAGTGACATGGCTGCCTTCTGAGAGAGAAGGGCGCAAGCGCTGGCGAGACAATTCCATTAAGCCAAAACGGGAGATCTTACCCATCTGTACGCGAGCGCGGTCATAGCGCAATGCGTCTTTCAAGCGTGTTTCAACTTCACGTTGATTTTTGGCGTTTTCCATGTCGATGAAGTCGATCACGATCAAACCACCCAGGTCACGCAAACGTAATTGACGCGCAACTTCTTCAGCTGCTTCACAGTTTGTGTTGAACGCGGTTGTTTCGATATCGCCACCACGTGTTGCTCGAGCGGAGTTGACGTCCACAGAAACTAAAGCTTCGGTGTGGTCAATAACGATCGCGCCACCAGAAGGCAAAGGCACAGTGCGTGAGTAGGCTGTTTCGATCTGATGTTCGATCTGGAAGCGTGAGAACAATGGCACGTCGTCGCTGTAGCGTTTTACACGGTGCACCATATCTGGCATCACGTGGCTCATAAACTGCTGAGCTTGTTCGTAGATGTCGTCAGTGTCGATCAGAATTTCGCCGATGTCCGGCTGGAAATAATCACGGATCGCACGAATCACCAAGGAGGATTCTTGATAAATCAGGAAGGCGCCTTGAGCAGATTTGCCAGCGCCATCAATTGCGCGCCAGAGTTGCATCAGGTAGTTGAGATCCCATTGCAATTCATCGACATTGCGACCAATGCCTGCGGTACGAGCAATCACGGACATGCCTTGTGGCAAGTCCAGCTTGTCCATAGTTTCGCGCAGTTCTTGACGGTCTTCACCTTCAACGCGGCGGGAAACACCACCACCACGCGGGTTGTTTGGCATCAATACTAAATAACGACCAGCCAAAGAGATGAAAGAAGTCAAGGCTGCGCCTTTGTTACCGCGTTCTTCTTTTTCTACCTGTACGATGATTTCTTGCCCTTCACGCAAGGCATCTTTGATCGATGAATTACGAACATCGATGCCTTCTTTGAAATAGCTGCGCGCCACTTCTTTGAAGGGTAAAAAGCCGTGACGTTCTTCGCCATAGTTGACGAAACAGGCTTCAAGGGATGGTTCAATGCGGGTAATAACACCTTTGTAGATATTCGATTTACGGAGTTCGCGTCCGGTGGTTTCGATATCGATGTCAATCAGTTTTTGTCCATTGACGATCGCTACGCGCAACTCTTCTTGCTGCGTAGCATTAAATAGCATACGTTTCATATTTTTCTCCATGGCATCAAAGCCATTTATCACTAGCGTCAGCTCGGCTGAACAATAGTGGCGTGCTTACATTGGATGTATGCGAGAGCGGAGAGTTTGAGGGGGCGGGAAATGCCACTGACACGAAGAAATGTAAAAAATAATCCTGCGAGCGATCAGCGTAAAGCTGGAATCATTCAAAGGTGTTCATTAAATCTCTTGTGCGCTTGGCGCGGATGATTTTTACCTGGGGCGAGTGCACATGTCTCCGAATACTCTGGCTTGCATTCCGACATCCTTAGACGCGAAACAGAGTTACATCAAGCTAATAATTATTCAGGCGATGCGCAACTTACTAAAATATAAATAGTGTCAAAGCGTTGGTAGTTCAATTTAACTACATCACGTATGACGAAATCGACCGGTATTTCTAAAACCATCAACCGGCAAGCCAGCGAATTTATGTCAATTCGCATCTCTTGCCAGACTTATCCTTATATTTCAAACTTTCTGATCCAAATCGCTTTGCATGAGTCCGATTGCCACAATTGGTTGCAACCTTGACCTGCAAAAAACGATGTGCATACACATCTTTTCTATCGAATTTGCAAAATGGCGAGGCCGATAGACACGCCCCTGTGTAGAATAGTCGTCTTTCTTACACATGCTGAAGCTTTGTGAGCTCTAGCCTCAGGGATTATATATTCAAAATGAAGGACTTAGCGATAAATATGGGTGGAATATCTCAAAAACCATCCAAAATGGCTGAAGGGCAGACCGCCTCGCAAACTTTTGCACAAGTGCAACTCATTACAATCACTGAAGAAGATGCTGGTCAGCGTATTGATAACTTTTTGTTGCGTATCTGTAAAGGTGTGCCAAAAAGTCATGTTTATCGGATTTTGAGGTCTGGTGAAGTGCGTGTGAATAAAGGGCGTATTGATCAGTTGTATCGCTTGAAAGAGGGCGATGTTGTGCGGGTTCCGCCAACTCGAATAGCCGAGAAAGAGACAACACATGTTCCAGGAGCTGAATTTGCGATTGTGTTTGAAGATAGTCATTTGTTAATTATTGATAAGCCAGCCGGCGTTGCTGTGCATGGTGGTTCTGGCGTCAGTTTTGGTGTTATTGAGCAACTACGTGCCTCACGCCCTGATGCCAAGTTCTTGGAATTGGTGCATAGATTAGATAGAGAAACCTCAGGAATCCTGTTGTTAGCAAAAAAACGTTCGGCCTTGGTCAATCTGCATGAACAAATGCGCGATGGTGAAACGGACAAGCGTTATCTCACTTTGGTCGCAGGCGATTGGAAAAATCAAAGACAGCACATTAAATTGCCACTCCATAAGTATACGACGGCAGATGGTGAGCGCCGTGTGCGCGTGCAAGCAGATGGCATGGAATCCCACACCGTATTTAGCTTGAAGAAAAAGTATAACGATTTCGCATTATTAGAAGCGGAATTAAAAACTGGTCGCACCCATCAGATCCGCGTGCATTTATCATCCAGCGGTTTTGCCATTGCGGGCGATGATAAATATGGTGACTTTGCTTTAAATCGTGCTTTATTAAAAGCAACCGATAGTCGTGGTGCATTAAAACGTATGTTTCTGCATGCGCATCAAATCACTTTTACGCATCCCGAAAGTGGTAAACAAATGACTTTGAATGCACCGTTGCCAAAAGAATGTGAGAAATTTTTGCAAAGCCTCTGCTGATTTGAACCAAAAATTTAATAGAAGTTTAAGTTTTGCAACTTAAGAAAATTAAGGAAATATGGGAAAGAAATTATTTGATTTTATTGTGTTTGATTGGGATGGCACTTTAATGGATAGCACTACTGCTATCGTGAAGTGCATTCAAGCTGCGGCAAAGGATCTCTCATTACCGATCCCAGATGCTGGTGCTGCTGCGCACGTGATCGGCTTGTCATTAGGCGATGCAATGCAGGCTGTGATGCCAAACGTTGACCCTAAATATCATCCAAAGATGGCAGAACGCTACCGCTACCATTATGCATTGCGCGATCACGAATTGCCCCTGTTTCCAGGCGTTCGTGAAATGCTCGCAGATTTAGCGCAACAAGGTTATTTTTTGGCAGTCGCAACAGGTAAGGGGCGTGTGGGATTGAATCGGGCGATGAATAGTGTAAATGTTCTGGCCATGTTTGATGCGACTCGTTGTGCAGATGAAACTTTTTCTAAGCCACATCCGGCTATGTTGCAAGAATTGACTCGTGAACTCGGGCAAGACATGCAGCGTACCTTGATGATAGGTGACACAACTCATGATCTATTGATGGCGGCCAATGCAGGTGCGGCGTCGGTGGCAGTTGAATACGGCGCGCATGATGCACGTTCACTAGCAAGTTTGGCACCACTGTATTCCGCAAAAAATGTTTTTGAGCTGCATCAATGGCTTACCGAAAATGCTTGAGGTAGTGATGACAAAAATTTTTATATGTAATTCAGAAGAACTGGAAGAAGGTGGAAAAGGCATACGCTTTCCATTGAGAGCTGGCGGCGACGAGGCCACTGGATTTATTGTGCGTTACGATGGAACTGCCCACGGCTACTTAAATCGTTGTGCCCATGTGCCAGTTGAACTGGACTGGACTCCAGGTGAGTTCTTCGAAGGTAGCGGCTTATATATCATGTGCGCGACGCATGGTGCGATTTATGTACCAGAAACCGGACACTGCACTGGCGGACCATGTCGTGGTGGTCGATTGCGTAAGATGCAGGTGATTGAAGTCGAGGGCAAAATTTATTGGCAACCAGATGATTATTTACTTGCCCCAAGTGCCAACGCAGCACTTCCTAGTTGATCTGATAATTTTGATTTTTTTAATCTTTAAAATCGTTTAGATAGTTAAAATTTTCTTTGTGATCGTGAAAGACTAGCCTATATTAGAGTCGTAACTGGTTCAAAAGAGGAGGTCAATATACATAAATATTTTTGTATTTCAGACGAATGGAAGTTGAGCTCCGGTGTTTATCCTTTACCGGTTATGTGTGAAGTAGAAAGTCCTTCTAATACGATTAAATGCCGTGTGAACATACCTCGGTTTAGAGGCTTCTAATAAGCCCCAAAGTGATAAAAACGATGGTTTCGACCATCGTTTTTCATTTTCACCTTTCTATTTTCTTCTCACTTTCTTTTTATTTCGGCATCAAAGTTTTCTTAAATTTTCTTGCGTGAGATCAAGAAAACTATCCATATGTCCGTTATCATGCTTTGTACCTTCGTTTTCCTTAGCACGCATCCGGATCAACCATGCATTTAGCATTATCCCAATTTTGTGATCTGCATTTTTCCCGCTTTTTTAAGCGTGAAAAATGCCTTTGCTTTCATTGTGGCGAAAGTATGCGTAAAGAAAAAGCCTTGATGGCGACATTTCGACATCAGCAGTATCCGGTTTGCTGTTATGGTTGCCTTGCTGTATTGAATGCGATCGAGAAGAATAATTTGGTTGATGATTATTTGCTTTCAAAGCGTGATCGTGAAGAAGGCAAAGACTTTGCATGAGTCATACTAGTATTGCCCCAAACTCGGCTGCGGCGTCTGCGGATACCGACCAGCCACAGACTGAATTGTTAAGTGTTGCAGGAATTCGTTGCGCTGCTTGTATACAGCTGATTGAATTTCGCGTTTCTCAACTTCATGGAATCGATTCTTTTCGCATCAATCCCATTTCTCAAAAAGCGCAATTACGTTGGTATGCGTCGCAGATAGATTTGAAGCAAATACTGCAGGCAATTGTCGATGTAGGCTATGCTGCGTTTCCAGCAAATCAATCGTTGAGCGAATTTCAATCGAAAGAAAAAAACCTCGCCTTATGGCGCTTGTTTGTCGCAGGCTTCGCAATGATGCAAGTCATGATGTATGCATTTCCCGCTTACTTGGTTCCCGTTCCTTCGCTCGATGGCGACTTAACACCCGATTTGGATCGTCTATTAAAAATCGCCAGTTTAATCATTACATTGCCGGTGATAGGGTTTTCAGCCATTCCTTTTTTTAAAGGTGCTTGGCGTGATTTGAAATATCAACATATAGGTATGGATGTTCCTGTTGCCTTAGGCATTTTGTTGACCTTTGTCGCGAGTTGCTGGGCTACTTTTTTTGGTGGCGCTGTGTATTTTGATTCAGCGATTATGTTCGTTTTTTTGCTGCTTGGGGCACGCTTTATCGAAGAAAACGTAAAGCGAAAAACCTCAGCTGCACTATCTGTATTGACTCAAATCCACCCAGCTTTAGCGCAGAAAATTCTTGCATATCCTTCACTTGAGCGCACGCAAGAATGTCGCACTGATGAAATTGCGATTGGTGATTATTTATTAGTGCCACCAGGTGAGCAAATTCCTTGCGACGGTGTCGTGGTCGGTGGTGCTAGCGCATGTGATGAGGCATTGATGACGGGTGAGGCTCATCCAGTAAATAAACAAACAGGCAGTCAAGTCATAGCAGGTTCGGTGAATTTGCATAGTGCTTTGGTTGTGCAAGCAAAACATGTTGGTAGTCAAACGCAGTTGGCCAGCTTGATTGCGATGATGGAGTCGGCAACACTGGAAAAACCACGCTTGGTTCAGTTGGCGGATAAACATGCTAGTCGCTTCTTGTTGGTGATATTGTTTGTCGCCTTTGTCTCTGGAATTGTCTGGGCCTGCATTAATCTTGATCGCGCGCTTTGGATTGCAGTGAGCGTCATCGTCGTAACTTGCCCTTGTGCTTTGTCTTTAGCGACACCGGGCGTTATGTCAGCAGCGATTGGACAGTTAGCAAAATTTGGTATGTTAGTGACGCGAGGTAGTGCCATCGAAAATTTAGCGAATGTAACCCATATTGTTTTCGACAAAACAGGAACACTGACTTTTGGTAAATTAAAAGTGCTGCAAGTAATTTTTCCTGCAGTGCTTGATAGCGACAAACTCGCTGAATGTAAAATCATGATAGGCATGATGGCTAAGATGTCACTGCATCCTGTCTCTAAAGCCATTGCCGACTATTTGGTCGGCGAGCCGACACGGCAGAGTGGACTTCAAAATCAATCGAAGATCGAGCGGCAGATTGAGCACACTGGTTCAGGTATCGAGGCGCGATTTAATGGTAAATTATATCGCCTTGGTCAATTGAGTTATGTCCGGGAACTAAGTGCCAGCGATTGGACTATCCCCAGCGCCTATCAAAACAAGACAGTAACAGTCTTTGGTGACACTGAACAAGTCTTAGCGTGTTTTGTTTTGGAAGACAAATTGAGAGATGGCACTGTCAATTCGATCGCAGATTTACAGAGTTTAGGTAAAAAAATTATTTTGCTGTCTGGCGACAGGCTGGAGGTGGTTGCCGATATTGCCGCACAATGCCATATTCTTGAATATCGGGCGGGCCTGAATCCAGCGCAAAAACATGCTTATATCCTCGACTTGCAAAAACAAGGTGCAGTAGTAGCAATGGTAGGTGATGGTATGAATGACGGTCCTGCGTTATCGATGGCGAATGTATCTATTGCGATGGGGCAGGGCGCGCCTATTTCACAAACGCGTAGTGATTGTTTGCTGATGTCGAATCGGTTAAGTGACTTGTGTTTTAGCATTAAACTGGCGAATCAATCATATCGCTTGATTCGACAAAATCTGGCTTGGGCATTACTTTACAATCTCATCGCGGTACCCGCTGCAGTTTTCGGTTTTCTGGAACCATGGCATGCGGCACTGGGCATGTCGGTGAGTTCTTTATTGGTGGTGTTAAATGGTCTGCGTTTATTGTCTATGGAACCACCAGATTATGATTTGCATCTGCTTACTTGATGGAAGCAGCTCGAATGAGAGTAAATAATTATGGAAATTTTGTATTTGCTGGTTCCATTAAGTGTGGTTCTGGTTTTTGCTATCGGTGCGATATTTTGGTGGGCTTTGCATCACAGACAATTTGAAGATTTAGACGAGCCGGGGCGAAGTATCATTGATGATAAAGAAGGTTGATGTTATTGACCATACTTGTCTATTTGTATGCAACGCGCAAGTTCGCGATAGGTCTCATCACTACCATTTAAAAGCTGAAATTTTCTTGCATTTTCTACCTGACTAAAATTCCGTGCTATGGCTCGGTGGTAGGCAGGGTCATAGTGTTTCAAAAGTAGTTCTTCTATGAGTTCCGGCGTTTTGTTTTGTTGGCTTAGTTCAGACCATTTTCGTATTTGATCCTTGCCGTGAATACTGATCAGACAAGCGAGCTGCTCGTTCAATAATTGCGTATCATGAACAAAGTGTTGATAGTCTTCGGTCAGCAGCGTTATTCTGTCTTCGAGCGCTAGTTCCAATTTAATGCAAGGTGCCTGACGCATGCTGTCCATCATGCCATCGGGTACCCTTAAGTTGCCTACTTTTTTACTTTCAGCTTCAACATAAACAGGTTTTTTGAAGTCAAAACTAGATAGGGCGCGCCATATTTGCGTCTCAAAAAATTTTTGTGAGGGCTGTCCGTTTGACGGCAATTTTCCAAGAACTGAACCTCTGTGCTGAGCCAGTTTTTCCAAATCGATTACCTGCTCACCTTGATCTTGCAAAGCTTGAATCAGTCGGCTCTTGCCGGTTCCTGTTTCTCCACACAGAACTCGCCAATTTGCTTGCGCAGCCAATTCTGCGATGTTCTGATTAACATGACGTCTGAAATTTTTGTAGCCGCCATCTAGTTGCTGTGCATGCCAACCTATCTTGGCTAGTATGTGTGTCATAGCGCCACTGCGATTACCCCCGCGCCAGCAATAAATCAATGGCCGCCATTCTTTCGGTTTGTCTAGAAATAAGTTTTCGATATGCATGCCAATATTCTTGGCAACAAGGGCCGCACCTATTTTTTTCGCTTCAAACGGGCTGACCTGTTTATAGAGGGTGCCAACCCGGATTCTTTCGTCGTCGCTCAGGACAGGACAATTGATCGCTCCCGGAATGTGGTCCTCTGCAAATTCGCCAGGGCTACGGACATCGATTATGCAGTCAATGCCAGACAAGTTCTTATTGGCTTCTTCAAAACTGATCAATAAGGAAGGCTTCATTTTTTGAGTAATTTCTGTAGTGGTTGCCAGACGTTTTCCATCATCACCGGGTGAGCTTGTGCGGTCAAATGGATGCGATCAGCCTGAAATAATTCCGGTTTATCTGCCACGCCTTTTAAGAAAAATGGTACCAGCGCAGAATTAGTTTCTTTGGCTAATTTGGCATACATAGAAAAAAATTTTTCGGTGTAGGCTTTGCCGTAATTGGGAGGGATTTGCATCGCGACTAGTAGAGGCTTAGCCTTGCTATCCTGTACCATCATCAGCATGTCGCGGAAATTTTGCTCTGATGCATTGAGATCTAAGCCCCGTAGTGCATCATTCCCACCAAGCTCAATGATCACTATTGAAGGCTGATGAATTTTGAGCAAAGCACTTAAACGGGTTTTGCCGCCGCTGCTGGTTTCTCCGCTAATACTGGCATTGATGACTTTTAAGGGGACTTTTTTTTCCTGCAATCTTTTTTCTAAAAGCGCGACCCATCCCGTATTGCGAGCCAATCCATATTCAGCGGACAGACTATCACCGAGCACGAGTAGTGTTTTTGGTGCAGAATGCGCATAGGTAGCAAAAAAGCTCAGGAAAAACAGAGAAACGATTAGACTGAAGACATTCAGTTTTTTTATATAATTTAAGCGCATAAATTCAACATGAACCTTTCTAGCAAAGCCAATATTTCAGTAACAGTCTTAGCAACTGCGCCAGCAATCAAATACGCCATACAAGTGGAAAATTTGAGTAAGCGAGTGGCGGATGCAACCGGTGAGCTGACTATTCTACATAATATCGAGTTTACTGCAGAAGCGGGTGAGACCTTGGCAATTGTCGGTGCATCTGGCTCCGGAAAGTCGACGCTGTTGGGTATTCTTGCCGGTCTTGATACCCCGACAGAAGGAACCGTGTTTTTAGGTGGGACTGATATTTTTTCTTTAGATGAGGATGGTCGTGCTTTGCTGCGCAAGAACCAGCTGGGATTTGTATTTCAGTCTTTCCAATTATTGATGCACTTAAATGCACTCGAAAATGTGATGCTACCGCTGGAGCTACGCGGCGACAAAGATGCCAGAACAAAGGCCGAAGAAATGCTGAAGAAAGTTGGCCTTGGTAGTCGTTTGAAACACTATCCGAAGTTTCTATCTGGTGGTGAGCAGCAAAGGGTGGCATTAGCACGAGCGTTTGTGACAGAGCCGCCTTTGTTATTTGCCGATGAGCCAACTGGTAGTCTCGATGCGACCACTGGAGAGTCCGTGATTCAACTGATGTTTGAACTCAATCGTGAACGAGGATCTACTTTGGTGCTGGTGACGCATGACTTATCGATTGCAGCGCGTTGTGGTCGTACTTTGTCCATCGCAGCTGGGCGATTGATATAGAAGCTTTGAGTATGGTGAAAAATCAATAGGCGATAGAAAAGTGGCTCAATCTGAATTGAGCCACTTTTTTAGAAGCGGTAGGTGATGACAGAAAAAATCGTCACTGGTGTTCTTTGCTGGAGGAAAGGATATTTGCTGGCATCTCCCAACATGTGGCGTGCTGATACGCCCGTCGACAAGGACCAGCTAGGGTCAATATTCCAGTTCCAACTTGTGCCTAAGCGCAATTCCGAACGAACTGAGTAATTCATGAGATTCAAACCATTCGAATTTTGAATATATTTGCTATCAATTTGATTCCATAAATTACCGCCGACATAATTTTGATTGCCCCAGTTAACACTGAACGCCGTGGTTAAACGGTGCTTTTTATTAAAGATACTGGTCGCCTTAGCACCAACGCTTAATTGTGCACCACGTTCTGTGCCATTACTGTAGCTAAGTGATGAGGTCAATGAATAATTAGGTGAAATCCGATAGTTTACATACGCACCCGTGGTCAGCGTAGAGTTTGCGATTTTAGGATTGTTAAAACTATCACGATTAAAATCCTTGCGACTCAAGTCCAGATACTCTTGCGGATTTTCAATATTGAAGTGGACGCCGTATTCGAGTTTGTCGGAGTTGGAAAAATTCAGACTTGTGAGGCTGCTATTGGTCAGTTGTAAGCCGCGCTTATTTTTGTTGGTGTTATCAAGTATATTGCTCATCCCTATGGATTTGAGCGTAGAGATACCCACCAATTTTTGAGTGCCATCAGTATTTTTGACGGATGAAAATTGATCGACAACAAAATTTTGTGCAGAGGCGCTATACGACGCACTAACTGAGGCACACAAAATTGTTAAACAAATCATTTTTTTCATAATGGTAACTCTCTATATATGCATCCAAGCCAATGCTGCGATACCAAGACCGGCTGATGCTATGGCATAAGAAGCGTATTCCAGCCATTTTTTCTTGGTCAGTAGTGCTATCGCTGCTAATGATATTGCAATTTGAACTGCAGTCATTGACTGCGCCCAACGGTGATGCTGGTGTAAGGCTGCCTCTGAAGACGCCTCTAATTCTACTACCTGCTTCTCAAAAGACTCAGCTTCTTTTTTTAGGTCTTCTTTCTCTTTTTTGTAACGATCTATGTCTAATTTGTATTTTTCGCCATTGACACCAGGGATAGACAAGGCAAGTTCGGCTAAGTTCTGTTTATTTGATTTTGATTGATAATGACTCCAACTATTGGCTGCATCTGTCTTTGTGATGGCCGCGCTATTCTTTAGCATGGCAGCTTCATTTTGTGTGGCACCGCCTTTATAGCCTATTAACGCACCAACTGTCGCCATGATCGCCGTCATGACAGCGATTTTGCTGGAAAAATCATCGTTACTATGAGCCGCATGCTCAAGTTCATGGTCGTGTGGTCCGTGAACGTGGAATCCGTGTCCTGACATTTTTTTTCCTATTTTCTTGTGTAAGTAATAATTGCGTACTGTAACTGATTTGATTCTGCCACGAAATAATCGCGACTCTTTTCTTCCCAAACAATCATATCGATTTTTGGGAAGAACGCATCGCATTGATAGGCTTGTTGGATTTCAGTCACAATCAGTTGTTGCGCAAAAGCTAAAGCTTGTCGATAAATCTCCGCGCCGCCAATCACAAACGCAGTTTGGCCTACGACCAAGGACAAGGCGTCCTGTATAGACGTGACGGTGTCAACACCTTCATGTGTCCAATCTGCGTTTCTGGTAATAACGATATTTTGACGTTTGGGGAGCGGCCTGCCTATAGAGTCAAACGTTTTTCGACCCATCAAAATCGGATAGCCGGACGTGGTGCGTTTGAAGTGTGCTAAATCTTCGGGCAAATGCCAAGGCAGTTGATTATTAATCCCTATGCCACGGTTTTTGTCGGTCGCAACAATAATGCTTAAATTTGGTACTGGGTCAGACATATTTAATAATCTTTATTTTCATACGGCTACAGGTGCCTTTATGTGTGGATGAAACACATAATTTTCAATCTCGAAGTCATCAAATTTATAATCAAAAATTGAGTCAGGCTTACGTAAGATTTTCAGACTTGGCAAAGCGAAGGTTTCGCGTGACAGTTGTTCTTTGACTTGGTCTAAGTGGTTACTGTAGAGGTGACAATCGCCGCCTGTCCAGATGAAATCGCCGACTTCTAATTCGGTTTGCTGTGCCACCATATGTGTCAATAACGCATAGGAAGCAATATTGAAGGGCACGCCTAGGAAAATATCCGCACTGCGCTGATACAACTGGCAAGAGAGACGACCATCGGCTACATAAAATTGAAAGAATGCGTGGCAGGGGGGTAACTTCATTTGCGGAATATCGGCCACATTCCATGCAGACACGATCAGGCGGCGCGAGTCTGGGTTGGTTTTGATTTGCTCAATCAATTGTTCGATTTGGTCTACATGACCGCCGTCAGGCAAAGGCCAGCTGCGCCACTGAGAGCCATAGACTGGACCTAGATCGCCATTTTCATCGGCCCACTCATCCCAAATAGAAACGCCATTTTCTTTTAAATATTTGGTGTTGGTCGAGCCCGCCAAAAACCAAATTAACTCGTGAATAATTGATCGTAGGTGCAGTTTCTTAGTAGTGACCAGCGGAAAGCCCTGACTTAAATCAAAACGCATTTGATAGCCAAAGACCGAAACTGTGCCAGTCCCAGTGCGGTCTGTCTTCACATTGCCATGCTGCTGCACGTGACGCATAAAGTCGAGATATTGTTGCATTTTACTTAGTTTTAATTAGTCGTTGAAACGGTTGAAATGCTGCTAAAGAAATTGCTATGTTCCGCATTTCTGTACAGGCATTGCAAAAAAAGCCTTTCCACTCGAAATGGCAAGACTGTGTAATTTCAGAGTAAGTGATTAGTATAACAGCTCAGCCTAATCGCTTAGGCACGCATGCTATCTTCGTGACCATCTTGACTACCTGGTGCGACTAAAGGAATTGTCATTTCAAAGCGTGCGCCTTGATTTGGCTCGCTGGTTACGCGAATGTCGCCCCCTAACACATTAGTAATGATATTAAAGGTGATACTGAGACCGAGACCGCTTCCACCTCTACCAAATTTCGTGGTGAAAAATGGTTCAAAAATTCGTTTGATGATACCCGGAGGTATACCTTTGCCAGAATCTTCAAAAACAATTAGCACCTGATCACCCTGACGTCGGGCCATACAGCGCATATAACCTTGGCTCATTCCGTCTAGTCCATGAACAACTGCGTTATTGACCAAATTACTAAATACCTGGCCTAAGGGCCCTGGATAGCTGTCGAGTTCGATGTCGTCCGGGATGTCCAGTTCAAGATTGAACGGTGTTTTTCGTAGACTGGAATGCAGCAAGGCTGCAAGCTCTTGGAAGACGATGACCAAGGTGAACTTGCGGCGTTGTGCACTCGATTGATCAACCGCAACTTGTTTGAAATCACCGACCAGTTGTGCTGCTTGTTGTAAGCCACGCATTAATAATTTACTCGACTCCGTTGCTGCTTCGACATACTGCGAAAGATCGGAACGTCGCATAGTACCTTCAGTCATTGCTTTACCTATCTGACGTGTTTCGTCACTTAAGGTGCTGGCGACCAATAGGCAATTGCCGAGCGGGGTATTGAGCTCATGGGCAACGCCTGCAACCATAGAGCCTAGAGCGGCCATGCGTTCAATCCTGGCCAGTTCATTTTGGGCGCTATTGACACTGGCCAGAGCTGCTTCTAAATGATGGTTGGCATTTTCTAATTCTTGTGTCCGTTGTCGAACCTTTGATTCCAATGTGCCAGAGTATTCGAGCAATTGCTGGTTTTTAATTTCCAGTTCTCTAAACGAGCGTTGTAAAGCTTGACGGGTAGCCTCTAAACTGACGGCGAGATGGCCGATTTCATCTTTACGATCAAAAGCTATGACTTCGTTGAGTTCGCCATTAGCGAGCATGTCCGATTTTTCGATCAGCTGCTTGATAGGCAATACTAATCGCCATTGCAGTACGACAAAAATGCAGAGTACTGACAGAAGGAAGGACGTGGCTGTCACAAAAATAGCGCGGTAGACATTCGCTGTAATCTCTGCAAGCATAATATCTTCGGCGAAAGTCAACTGAACCTCGCCGATTACTTGTTCGCCATGCATAATCGGTTCGGATTTGGTACGAAATGGCCCTTTTTGGCTTGCTTTACGTGAGGTTGTAATAAAGGTTTTTTTATCTGGCAGTGTGATGACGTTGATCTCTGAAACATTGGGGTTGGAGAATACGACTTCACTGGATAAATTGGCGATTTCTGGGGTGATTTGCCAAACAGGTTCGCTCAAAATAACAGCTAGAATTGCTGCTGAGCGCTTATGATCATCTTCGAGCTTCTGTAAGCTATCCGCTCTAATTGTACTTAACTGAGTAGGTATTAAAACGGCTGACGTAACTAATAAACCGAAAAATACGGCCAAGACCACCGCCAAGCGTAGAGTGATACGACTGATAATCGAGGAAATGAAAGTGGGTTTTTTCATGGACTCACCACTTTCTTTATTTCACTTAGGGTCAGCAGCATACGTCGTCTTTCGTTTTTACAGATATCGTGCCATGAACTGTTGGCATAAATCAGTAGTGGTTACTGGAAGGCGGTGCAAGTTCTTGTTGGTATTTATCGCAAGAAATTCTTTCTGATGGTAAAAGGTTTTAGTACTTTGCACAAGTGAAGCCATCGCAGTTATGCCAATTCAATTCGTACTAAACAGAAAAACTACAACGAGCTTGCGGTCGGCACGGGCGACATTTGATTAAATGAAAACAATTGTTTCGCTTTTAATGATTTTCACGAGCGTGATTAATGGTGTATTTTGGAATTTCGATGGTGATATCTTGTTCGCCGAGTTTTACTTGACAAGACAGGCGCGAAGTTGCTTCTAAGCCCCATGCCGCGTCGAGCAAATCTTCTTCATCATCCGTTGATTCATTTAAAGATTTAAACCCCTGACGAACTACAACGTGGCAAGTAGTGCAGGCACAAGACATTTCGCAGGCGTGTTCAATTTCGACGTCGTTTTCGACTAGCGCTTCGCATAAGGATTTTCCTTCTTCAACTGCTATGGTTTTTCCATTGGGGCAGAGTTGGGCGTGTGGCAGGATAGTAATAATAGGCATGATGTTCTTTATCTGGAAAATTATTCAAACTCGTTCAGGTTTTTACCCGCGAGAGCACTGCGTACGCTTTGATCCATGCGACGTGCGGCAAATTCTTCTGTGCCGTCAGCGAGTGCGGTGATTGCGGATTTGATGGCATCGTGGTCGTTGCCTTGCTTACTTAGGCGTAAACTTTCAATCAGTGCTTCGATTTGGCGCAATTCATCAGCGCTTAACAAATGTTTGTCGCCAGCCAAGGCGGATGCTATCGCTAATAGCAAACGATCCGCTTCGACTTGTTCTTCGCGTAAGGCACGGGCTTGCATATCGCTGTCTGAAGAACTGAATGAGTCTTGCAACATGCGTGCAATTTCATCATCTGCCAGACCATACGAGGGTTTGACGACAATAGATGACTCCACACCAGAACGCATTTCACGCGCAGAAACTGACAGTAAACCATCGGCATCGACTTGATAAGTAATGCGTATGCGGGCAGCGCCAGCCGCCATAGGTGGAATGCCACGCAATTCAAATTTAGCAAGTGAGCGACAATCGCTGACTAGTTCGCGTTCTCCCTGAACAACATGAATCGCTAAAGCGGTTTGCCCATCTTTGAACGTTGTAAATTCTTGCGCACGGGCGCAAGGAATCGTAGAGTTGCGTGGTATGACCTTTTCAGAGAGTCCACCCATAGTCTCAATACCCAAAGACAGTGGAATCACGTCCAATAGCAACCAGTCGTCACCAGCGGCGCGATTGCCTGCTAATAAATTCGCTTGAATTGCAGCACCGAGTGCGACGACTTTGTCTGGGTCAATATTCGCTAATGGCGTGGTTTCGAAAAAATCAGCAACTGCTTTGCGAACATGCGGCATCCGAGTTGCGCCGCCGACCAGGACAACGCCATCAATGTCGTCGACACTTAATTTTGCATCGCGCAAAACTTTGCGGCATGGCGTGATGGTCTTGATGACGAGATTTTCTGTAATTTCAGTAAAAATGCTTTTGGTAATCTGCAGATGCACGACGTCGCCATTCGTGAGTTTGGCGTCGATATAGGTTGAAGTCTGCGTCGATAAAATTTCTTTTGCTTCACGTGCTTTGACCATCAGCACACTGGTATCCGCATCATTTAACAAGGATAGACCGGCTTCCTGCAAAATCCAGCAGAACAGGCGATGGTCAAAATCGTCACCACCAAGTGCTGAATCACCGCCAGTTGACAAGACTTCGAATACGCCTTTACTCATACGTAAAATTGAAATATCGAAAGTGCCACCGCCTAAATCATAAACCGCATACACACCTTCAGAACCATTGTCGAGGCCGTAGGCAATCGCTGCAGCGGTTGGTTCATTGAGTAAACGAAGTACATTCAAACCCGCCAGCTTTGCCGCATCTTTGGTGGCCTGACGCTGTGCGTCATCGAAGTATGCAGGAACAGTAATGACGGCGCCGACCAAATCGTCACCTAAAGCATCTTCCGCCTGCTGGCGTAAAGTCGCGAGAATCTGCGCGGATACTTCAACTGGGCTTTTAATACCCGCGACAGTTTTCAATTGCACCATACCAGGCTCATCGTGAAAATCGTAAGGTAGATTTTCAGCGTGAGCGATATCTTTTAACCCACGCCCCATAAAACGCTTCACAGAGACGATGGTGTTCTTAGGATCTTTCGTTTGTTCCGCCTGCGCTTTGAATCCGATATGTGCATGACCGTTCGGTAAATATCTAACCACCGATGGCAATAATGAGCGACCCTCCTCATCATTGAGAATTTCAGGAATACTATTGCGTACGGTGGCAACTAAGGAATTGGTCGTTCCCAAATCAATACCAACTGCCAAACGATGTTGGTGCGGGGCAGTGGACATGCCGGGTTCTGAAATTTGCAGTAATGCCATAATCTTGTTGTGAGGATGACGCTGTATGTCGTCGGTTTTTATTAATCTGAAGTTTGCAAAAAATTACAGGGATTCACAAAACATCAGCGAAGGATTATTCAATCATCAAACGCAGCAATATCAGCCAGAAATTTTTCTAAGAATAAACAGGCGCGAATATCTTGTGCTGCTGATTGAAAATTCCCGCGAGCTATCGCCGTGCCAGCACTTGTTATCTGCGCTTTTAAACCTGCTTGCACTTCTTTTTCCAGTTGCATCATTGCTACCATATTATGGTTGTGCCTCGCATCATCAAAGGCTTCGCGCCATTCCATTTGCTGCATTAGAAAAATCGCAGGCATGCTGGTGTTCGATTCTGTTTGCAAATCAACGCCATTCAAAAGGCACAGATAGGTCGCACGTTTAAGTGGATCTTTTAAAGTTTGATAAGCTTCATTGGCTTGCGTAGCCCACTGCATGGCAACGCGCTTTTCTGCATCGCCCGATTGCACAAATTTATCGGGATGGACAGTAGACTGTACCTCGCGATAAGCGCTATCAAGTTGGGCACGGTCTAGTTCGAAGCTGGTCGGTAAATTGAACAGCGCGAAATGATTTTGCATGGTCATGAATGTCGTCGCACCTGCTTAAATACGGAAGCTTTCGCCACAACCGCACTCGTCTTTGACGTTAGGGTTGTAGAATTTAAAGCCTTCGTTCAAGCCTTCACGTGCGAAGTCTAATTCAGTGCCGTCAATGTATGGCAAGCTTTTCGGATCGACAAACACTTTCACACCGTGAGTTTCGAAGATTTGATCCTCGTCACCAACTTCGTCGACATATTCCAATTTATACGCCATACCGGAGCAACCCGTGGTACGGACGCCGAAGCGCAAGCCTATGCCTTTGCCGCGACGTTCCATATAACGGATGACGTGTTTTGCTGCTTTTTCTGTCAGAGTAATCGCCATGATCTATCCAATTTGCGCTAAAACTGCGCGAAAAATAAGTTGAATAAAGTTATTCAGCGCTATGTTTGTTTTTGTAATCGAGTACTGCTGCTTTGATCGCGTCTTCTGCCAAAATAGAGCAGTGGATTTTGACTGGTGGTAGTGCCAATTCTTCGGCGATTTCCGTGTTTTTGATGCTCAAAGCTTGATCTAAAGTTTTACCTTTAACCCACTCAGTGACTAGTGAAGATGAAGCAATCGCAGAACCGCACCCATAAGTTTTGAATTTGGCATCTTGAATCACGCCATCTGCGCCGACTTTGATCTGCAATTTCATTACGTCGCCGCAAGCAGGTGCGCCGACCATGCCGGTACCGACCGTGTCATCACCTTTTTCAAACGCGCCAACATTACGTGGATTCTCGTAGTGATCCAATACTTTTTCTGAATATGCCATGATAAAAATTCCTTTTGTAAGCTAATAATTTAGTTCATCAATGCGAAATAAACTCGCAAACTCTGTCAAATTAATGGGCAGCCCATTGAATTGTTGAAATGTCGATACCGTCTTTGTACATATCCCATAATGGCGACAATTCACGCAATTTGCCGACTTTGGATTTCAAAAGTTCTATCGTGAAATCAATGTCTTCTTCCGTCGTAAAGCGACCGATGGTAAAACGAATCGAGCTATGCGCTAATTCATCGCTGCGACCCAAAGCGCGTAAAACGTAGGATGGTTCCAAACTAGCAGACGTACAAGCTGAGCCTGAAGACACTGCAATGTCTTTAATCGCCATAATCAGAGATTCGCCTTCGACGTAGTTGAAACTGACATTCAAATTATGCGGAACGCGGTGATCCATATCGCCATTGATGTAAGTTTCTTCGATTTCACTCAAACCTTTAGACAAACGATCACGCATGGCGCGAACGTGGGCTAATTCGCTAGTCATTTCTTCTTTAGCGATGCGGAAGGCTTCACCCATACCAGCGATTTGATGCGTTGCCAAAGTGCCAGAGCGCAAGCCGCGTTCGTGACCACCACCGTGCATTTGCGCTTCTAAACGCACGCGCGGTTTGCGACGCACATACAATGCACCAACGCCTTTTGGACCATAGGATTTATGGGCAGAGAAGGAGACTAAATCGACCTTCACTTTTTCCAGATCAATTTCGACTTTGCCTGTGGCTTGTGCAGCGTCTGAATGGAAAATAATGCCTTTTTCGCGGCACAATTCACCGATCTCACCAATTGGTTGAATTACGCCAATTTCGTTGTTCACCCACATCACAGACACTAAAATCGTATCAGGGCGGATGGCTTCTTGGAGTTGTTCTATGGTGATCAACCCGTTATCTTGTGGTTGCAAATAAGTCGCTTCAAAACCTTGGCGCTCGAGTTCACGCACAGTGTCTAACACTGCTTTATGCTCGGTCTTGACGGTGATGATGTGCTTGCCTTTGCCTTTGTAAAACTGTGCAGCACCTTTTAATGCGAGGTTATTGCTTTCTGTCGCGCCTGATGTCCAGATGATTTCACGGGAATCGGCATTGACCAGTGCAGCAACATGACCACGTGCAGCTTCGACTGCTGCTTCTGCATCCCAGCCATAAGCGTGGCTGCGTGAAGCTGGATTGCCGTACTGCGCGCGCAGATAGGGGATCATTACGTCGGCAACACGCGGATCAACCGGGGTCGTCGCTGAGTAATCCATGTAAATTGGAAAGTGGGGCGCTTTCAGCGTGTCGATCAAAGTTTTTGTCAATGGCACTGATACGTGTGTAGATGCGGTAGTTGCGGCAGTCATTCAAAACTCCAAATTTTAGGAAATAGTGCGTTCGGCATGTCCGTGACGAACGATAACAATAGGTTTATCTTGGGCTTTTTGTTTTTGTTGGTTGACCAAGTCTTGCAAAGAAACAGAGTCTAAATAGTCGACCATCTTGGCGTTCAGGGTTGCCCACAAATCATGTGTCATGCAGTGAATGCCACTATCGTGATCACTGCCATGGCAATTACCTTTGCTACCGCATTGGGTGGCATCTAGTGGCTCATCGACCGCGATAATAATGTCTGCCACGGTCACATTTTGTGCCTTGCGGGCGAGATTGTAACCACCGCCGGGACCGCGCACGGATTCAACGATTTCATGGCGACGCAGCTTGCCGAATAATTGTTCGAGATACGATAAAGAAATATCCTGGCGTTGGCTAATGCCTGCCAGCGTGACCGGTCCATTGTCTTGACGTAAGGCAAGATCGATCATGGCTGTAACAGCAAATCGGCCTTTAGTGGTTAGACGCATGAGTCAATACTCCAAACTTGTTTAGTGATGCTTGGCGAAAGTCGTGAACAAACTTTAATCCCGAGCAATTGACTCAAGTATAGCAAACTTGAGTAATCTTGTCAGGTACTGCCTGATTTTGCAGAATAGGAGGGTGTGAGGGGCGTAGAGGCGAACTTGCTTGCTCGCCTCTATAAGAAATAATGTTTAGAACTCGAACTGTCCCGATATTTTATAAATACGCGGTGCGCCTGGGAATAAGTAGCCGCCCAAACTTTGCGTTACATCACGCCAGTAGAACTTGTTAAACGCATTGTTGATATCGAAGCGGAAAGTGCTGACGACGCCATTTAGCTGCGTTGTGTAGCGGGTGCCAAGATTGACTACGTTGTAGCTAGGCACGGTGACTTTATTGTCAGGGCTAAACGACTTGCTGCCTGAGTATTGCCAGGATGCGGTCAAGTGCGCGCCATTAAAGATGCTTGGTGCGTAATCGGTGAAAACCGTGGATTTAAAGTTCGGCACATTGGTCACGCGTTTGCCTTCAACTGTCGGGTCGCCCGTATTATTTTGACGCGCGTTCATTGCGGTAGCGCTGGCGCCAAGTGTCCATTCCTTGCTTAAGTTGCCTTGAGCGGACAATTCGAATCCGCGATGCTCAGCTTCCCCTGCGCTGACATAGAAATTGGCAGAATTCGTATATTCGAGTGGCTTAGTGATGCGGAATAGTGCGCCAGAAACATTGAAGTCACGGTCTAGTGCAGCTTTGAAGCCGACTTCCACTTGCTTGGATTTGCCTGCGTCGAGCATGCGATTTTCATTCTTGGTGCCAAATGGTGCTACGCCGCCGTGTTCCAAGCCTTCGCTGGCGCTGGCATACGTGCTGATGGCATTGTCAAGTTTAAATACCAGTGCCAGGTTCGGCAGATTGTAGCTTTGTTCAAAGTCGGGGCTACCTGCTTGCGCGCGGTCTACCTTCAGATGGCGTAAGCCTACGTGCAGGTCGAGTTGACTATTTAAGCTAATAATGTCTTGTGCAAAGAGTGAAGTTTCTTTATCAGTACGGCGCAAAGAAACTGGTCCTGTTTTCTTGCTTGATGGAGGTACAGCGACTGGGCGAAATAAATTGCTACTGCCCGCGTAATCGTACACATAGTCACCAAAGTAATCGCGACGTTGTGAATTGCTCAAGCCAATAGCTAATTTATGCTGCACATCGCCAGTGCTGAATTTGCCATTGAGTAGGGCTTGTGCGCCACGTAACGACTTGGACTCATTTAAACTGCGGTAGTCGTAGACATCGTAGTCACCGTTGGCGCAATAGCCAGGATATAGATCTTGTGCGCCACAACCATAGGGAAATGCAGTGTAATCATCGCGCTTGAATTCATGATGGTTGCTGGAGACGGTTGCGATCCAAGTGCTGTCTAGTTGATATTCAAAACGCAGACCAAGATTGCGATTGGTAGTCTCAACTGGCTTTGCCCATTTTTGATCATTCAGCATCAAGTCGGCGGAGATGCCGCGCGGCAGCTTGGTGCCGTTAAATAATTGAAAACCCGGTACTGATAACTGTGATTTGTGTTGGTGGTCGAGATCGATCTGGAATAAAGCTTGTGGGCTGATTTGCCAGTCAAATGCAGCGGATATAAATTGGCGTTCACCGTCGGCACCTTTGACGTAGGAGCGTAATTTTTCACCCGCCGCATTGATGCGATAACCGAATTGTTTATCTTCAGATTTGCCGCCCAGATCAAGTGCGCCATACAAAGTGCCGCGTTCGCTAGCTTCCAAAGTGATGGCGCGCACTGGGGTATTGCTAGGGCGCTTAGTGACATAATTTAAGATGCCCCCAGGTGTTGTAAGGCCAGCTTGTAAACCGCTGATGCCTTTTAAGATTTCTAGGCGTTCTTTGTTTTCTAAAGGAATGGCGGCGTCACCTGGAATTGCAAAGCCATCTTTGCGATAACTTGATGAATTATCGAGTGCGAAGCCGCGAATGGAAAACTGTTCTGCGTAGCCGATGGCGTTGTAAGCCTCGTTCACGCTGGCATCGAATTTCATCGCATCGGTGGTCTGGCGAATTCGCAAGTCTTGCAATTGATTTGCAGAGAATACGGTGATGGAGAGCGGCGTGTCTTGCAAGGTATTTTCGATAAAACCGCCGACTTTACTTGTTTCAGTTTTTCCGCTGCGGCTACCGCTGATAACGACTTCTTGCAAAGTATGCTCTTTGCTTTGGGCGTAGGCTGTGGTGGAAATAGTAAATGCTTGCGCAATCGCGATGGCAACTAGACTTAAGCGGAAATTAATACTGCAACGTGGATTGGACATGATGTGCTCTTCTACTTGGTTATGTCTGGGCGAGCCAAGCAAAAGAGGGCGGATGAGCAGAGTCATCTTGCGCTTCCCTTCGCTGGCATTATCCAGATCAGGTTCAAGGGACTATCTCACCCGTACAAAAATGCGCACAGGACCCCTAGCGAAGGCGAGACTTTAACATAAAATTTATTGGACTGAATTGGCAGCGGAGTGTAGATAGCAATTAGTTATTTGCATAAGTAAAGAGGTAATTTCTATTTTAGCTGGATTTAAATTTCTATTGCTGTTTTTTAAAGGTATTTTGGAAGCTTTTAATCGAAGTCTACTTGGCTCTAACTAAATACTGTTACTTAAATGAGTCGCCTAGAGTTAAAACGTGGCAACATTAAATCCGTTATGTTAATGTTCATCGGAAAAATTTCTAGCAGTATTTAATCTACGTTTTCTTTTGTTTTTTCTTAGGGTAAATAACATGGCAATTACAGCGGCAATGCGCACACAGATTACAGAGTTATACGTTTCTCTATTCGGCCGCGCACCAGAGCGTGACGGCTTGGCATTTTGGGTTGGTAAATTAGATGCAGGCGCAACTTACGCGCAAATCGCTCAACAAATGTTTGATGTTGATCCAGCACGTGCTTACTATCCAAAATCATCCACGAACAAAGAATTGGTAGAAAAATTCTACTCCAACGTATTGGGTCGTGCTGCTGATGCGGACGGTGTGACTTTCTGGACTGGCAAATTTGATGCAGCGGGTAAAGTGACTGTGGGTGACGTATTCTCACAAATCATCACAGCGGTAAAAGGCTACACAGGTACAGACCAAGCGGCGTTGGATTCTAAAGCCCTGTTCTTGAACAAAGTGGCAGTGGGTGAATACTACGGTTTCACCTTGAACAGCAATGATGTTGCTGGTGCAACGACGATCATGGCTAACGTGACTAAAGACCCAGCGTCTG